>CANPZO010000001.1 GCA_947589005.1 uncultured Clostridia bacterium
TTAAAATTTGTCCCTTTTTTGCCATAATAATATGCACCTCCAAAAGTGTCTAACTTTTGGGGTGCATATCATTTTTACGAGAAAAAGACGGTTTTTCTTTTTAGTATTGCCCTTGAACTACGAACGAAAATCACCACTCGGCGTACCTGTGTACGCCGTCGGGAGGGCCTGCTCGGCGGCAGTGGCCGCCTGCGCGGGCTGATTTTCGTCCGTTCTACGCGATTTTTTTGACAGCCATAGTGCCTCCAGATTACATATGGTGAGTTTTTTGATGCTTTTCGAGCTTTTACGCTTTTCGCGGCCTTGCGCGTCACATATTATCCAAAAATTTAAATATCATTTTGTTGGACATATCTGCCGCGAGATGCTTGAACGCCTCGTACTCCATGCCCGCGCCGTCCGTCAGACTGTCGGAAATTGCCCGCACAACGGCAAACGGTATATTGTTGGCATAGCACACGTGGCCGATGGCCGCCCCCTCCATTTCGCAGGCGACCGCGTCAAATTTTTCCGCGATGAGCGCCTTGGCCTCTCTTGTGGAAATAAATTGGTCGCCGGAGGCGACGGTGCCAAGTATATAGTTGATGCCGAGACCTTCGGCGGCGGCGCAAAGCTTTTCGGTCAGAGCTTTATCCGCCGGCAGCCTTACCAGCCCGAGGCCGTTTATAAATCCCGGCTCGTCGCCGAGGGCGGTAGTGTCCATATCATGCTCGACCGCGGCGACGGCGACGGCGACATCCCCAACGCTGAGCCTTGTACTGAGCGATCCCGCCACGCCGGTATTTATGATAAAATCGGGGTTATATTCCATAAGCATAGTCTGGGCGCACATCGCGGCAAAAACCTTGCCTATGCCGCAGACCGCCGTAACCACCTCGACCCCGCGCAGGAGACCCCTCGTAAACTCAATACCGCTTATGGTTTTTGTCCCGATATCGGTCATTTCCGCCCGCAGTCCATCTATCTCAATGTCCATGGCGCCTATAATTCCTATCATTTATTGGGAGCCCCCTTATATGTAAAATCTATTTTGTCGCGGCTGAGGAGTATTTCCAGATATTTGGCGCACTCGGACTTGGCGCTTTCGAGCTGAAGCTCCCGATAGTTGCCACATTCCTCACGCTTCGCGCCGAAAACCTCGCCCTCGTGACCGACGATTTTCCGAAGCACATCAAGGACGGTTTTTAAAACCGTTTCCTTGTCCACGTTCCGCGTCAGCAGGTAAAAACCCGTGCGGCATCCCATGGGGCCGAAATAAATGACGCTCTCCCCTATCTCGGAATTGCGGACATAGGTGGCAAACATATGCTCGACAGTGTGCATTGTCACGTTGTCCATGTACACGCCGCTGTTGGGCTTGCGCGTGCGGAGGTCAAACGTGGTTATGTCCCCGTCAATTCTGGAAATATATATTCCGGGCTCAAGCAGGTCGTGATTGACTGAAAAGCTGGCTATCCTGTCCATATTGCACCTCGTTTCATGCTTACTGCTCACGCTTCTTTCGAAGCATGGCGTCCTTAACAACCGGAGTGTCCATTTTGAGATAAACCGTCATGGCGGCGTGGCGGGCGGCCTCCAGCGGTTGGCCGTTTTCGTCGGTCATATTGCCGACCCTCATGGTAAAAAACGGCTTCATCGGCTGTATGACCTCTATCTCGTCGCCAACAAAGAAGCGGTTGCGCTGAGCGATTTTGGCTATTCCGGCGCCAGGGTCGTAATCCTCCACGATGCCGACGATGTCATAATCCCTTATATAAGAGCTGCTTCCGTATATTTGAGCGCCCTCCGGCGGGATGCCGAAAAAAAAGCCAGTGTAGTACTCCCGGTGGCTGACCTTGCATATTTCGTCAAAGAGCCGCCCGTCATAAACATAGCCCTCCGGGTCGGCAAGATAGGCGTCAATAGCGTTTCGGTATGCCTGCACCACGGTGGCAACGTAGTATTCGCTTTTTACCCGCCCTTCAATTTTCAAAGATGTTATTCCGCTTTCAATAAGCTCTGGAATGTGATTTATCATACAAAGGTCCTTGGAATTGAAGATGAAGGACCCACGCTCATTTTCAAAAATCGGATAGTATTCTCCCGGCCGCTTCTCTTCCACCAGAGCATAGTTCCAGCGGCAGGGATGGGAACAGGCGCCTTGATTGCTGTCGCGGCAGGTCATGTAGTTGCTGAGCAGACAGCGTCCGGAATAGGATACGCACATCGCTCCGTGTACAAAAGCCTCAAGCTCGCAGTCCGGATTTTTGTCCGCTATCTCCCGCACCTCGCCTATGGTCATCTCTCTGGCCAGCACCACCCTTAAGGCTCCGAGCCCGCGCCATGCCCTGACTGTCTCGTAATTTGTGTTGTTGGCCTGAGTGCTGATGTGTATCTCCAACTCCGGAGCAGCCTTTTTGCACAGGAAAAACGCCCCCAAATCGGACACGAGAACCGCGTCGGCCCCAAGCTCGTATATTTCTTTGAAATAGTCCTCCATGGCCTCAAGGTCGGCGTTGTGCGGTATAATATTTGCGGTTATATAGACCTTTTTCCCAATTTTATGGGCAAAGTCTATGCCCTCCGCCATTTCGTCACGGGTAAAATTATCGGCCGCGGTACGGAGGGAAAAGGACTCGCCGCCGATGTAAACGGCGTCGGCGCCGTATTTTAGGGCGATTTTAAGCTTATATAGGTTGCCGGCAGGGGCGAGAAGCTCGATTTGTTTCAATTATAAAACCCCTTTGTCTATTTTTTTACCGAGACGGCCACGCCGTCGCCGATGGGAATAAGGGCAGTCTCAAGAGCCGGGTCGTGGGTTATCTTGTCAAGATACATTCTGAGACGCTTTACTATGGTGATTTTCCGACGGACGACATTTCCGTCGTCGCCGGTCATTCCGTGAAAAAGAACGTCGTCGGAAACCAACAGGCCGCCCTTGTTCAAAAGCCTCATAAGCTCCGGCAAAAACTCGATATACTGGGCCTTGGCCGCGTCGAGGAAAATAAAGTCAAAACCGCCGTCAAGCCACGTCAGTACCTCCGCCGCCTCTCCCTCTATGACCCTGATTTTTTCCTGATAGCCGACGCGGAAAATATTGTCAACGGCTATCTCGGCGTGCTTTTTGTAGCGTTCCACGGTGATTATGCGGCTGTCCGGGGGAAGGTTGTCTGCCATTAAAATGGCGCTGTATCCCACCGCCGTGCCGACCTCCAGAACACGCGAAGGCCGTTTTGCGGCCAGCAGCGTCACAAGCAGCTGTTCCGTGTCGCGGGAAATTATGGGCGCGTAGCTTTCGGAAAGAGCGGACACACGGCGAAGATCCTTGAGAAAAGCACTCCTTTCCGGCAGCAGCGAGTATAAATATTCCTTTTCGTTTTCCATCAAAAATAACCGCTTTCCGTTATTATATAGTCCATCTTTATATCGTGCGGACCCGTCTCAAGGCTGTCCACAAGCTGGAAATCAAAGCCGGCGGCCGCTTTTATACAGTCCATCCCCGCCAGAAAGCGGTCATAGCAGCCCTTGCCGAAGCCGAGACGGTTCTTCTCTACGTCAAAGGCCACCGCGGGTACAAGCACAAAATCTATAATGCCTTTGTCGGCGTATTCCGGCTCGGCCGGGACGCTCACGCCGAAGGCCCCCTTTGTCAAGGCCGTATCGGGGCGGTACGCGGCGGGCCTTATTACCGCGCCTTCGGTAACCGGAACATAAAATTTAAGCGGAAGATATGTTACGCCGGTCACGTCGGCCTCCCCTCTCAGGGGGAGATACAGCATTATATTCTCTGCGCCGGTATCCTTTATAAGCCGGATGGCGTTTTCGGCGACCTTTTTAGATGACAAGCTGTACGACTTTACATCTATTGTAAACCTGTTTTCCCTCTCCCGAACCAGTTTTGCCCGAAGCTCAGCCTTTGTCAGCATTGTATTTTTCTTTTGATTTCCTCGGCCTTGGCGGAGCCGTAAAGGGCCTCTACCAGCTTGAGGCCAAATTCTATCGAACGGCCCGCGCCCTTGGCGGTGATAACCTTGCCGTCCCGAACAACGCCCTCGCCGGTACACTCCGCGCCGAGCAGCTCGTCCTCGTATCCGGGGAAGCACGTGGCCTTTTTGCCTCTGAGAACGCCCCTTAACCCTATTACCATGGGTGCGGCGCAGATGGCGGCTATATAGAGACTGTTGCTTTCCGCATAGTCCACTATCTCCCCTATTTCCTCGCTGTCGCGCAAATGCTCCGCACCGGGGAGCCCGCCGGGGAGAATTATCATTTCGCAGTCCGCCATGTTCACCTCGTCTATGGTGATGTCGGCCTTGACCTCTACGTTTTTTGAGCACTTTACGCTTTTGCCGAAAAGTCCTACGGTCTGTACCTTGGCTCCGGCACGGCGCAGCATATCGAGGGGCGCCATTGCCTCCACAATTTCAAATCCGTCAGCTAAAAACAAATATACCATAATTATCCTCCTAATCCGCTTCTATTACAGTGTATTTTTTTACTAAAAACGCCGGTTGATAGCTCTCCTTTGCCTGGCGGAGGCCATCTATGCCCATGTCCTCCTCACGGTTGACAAAGGCGTAATCCTTCCATGCGTTTTCACAAAAGAGCTTGTTTATCATCTGATAGGCGCCGCGATACTCGTCCCGGGCCTGTTCAAGCTGGATAAGGGCCATGTCGTCCTTAATCGCCTCGCCAAAGCTCATTGCCACTATTTTGCCGTCCACCCTTATCACCGCGCCCTTTTCCCCAAGGGCGGAATAGTTGTCGAAATATTTCTTCATAGCCGACAGCTCAAAGGGGTTTTGGTTGTGATCCTTTTCGGCCACCAGCTCGTACATCAGGGGGGCGCACTCGTTGACCGCCGTTTCGTAATCCACGTTTTCATAGGTATAGTTATAGTTTTCCACAAAGAAATTAATGTGGTTCCGCTTGGCATGGAGCTTTTTACCGGCGAGGCTGATAAGCTGTTCGGTGGGGTAAACGTAGTCCTCGCAGTCCCTTTCCTCGTTGTATATAAACTTCGCTCCCTTATAGGCCATAAGCTTTTCAAGCTGCTCCCCGTTCACGAGGCGGAAGGCCATAATGTGGCCGTTGGCACGGCAGTATTCCCTCAGCCGGTCAAGGGCCGTGTTTACGTCCCCGTGGCCGAGCGGGAAATAGTAGGACGGAATTCGGTCGCGGACGTTGAACTGATAATAGAAAAACTCCCCGTCGTCGGCCACCCTGGCCCGATAATAGTCGTCCCAGATAAAAAGCGTGGCAAATGAGCCCTCAGACGCCGTGGTTTCGGACTTATACTTGTCAAACAGCTTTTTATCGTCAACGCTGATATTTCTGAATTTAAGCATAAAAACCCTCTTTACAAAATCTTTTCGGCTATCTCTTCGCTTATCTCGTCAATGGGCCGCGGCTGTCCGGCAACGGAGCATTTTATCTCCGTCCAGCCCAGTTTTTCGGCAACGGCGCAGGCGTTGTTGTAGGCTTTGAGCAAATATTCCTCGCTGCGCTCATGTATATCCCTCTCCCCCTCGCCGGTGATTTTGTTCATCCGTCCGGCCATAAGCTTCGAGGCGGCGGCAGGCTCCATATTAAGGAACAGAACCCCGTCGGGTCTGGGAAGCTCCAGACGGCCGTATTCAAGGTCCGAAAGCCAGTCGATAAACTCGTCCTTTTCTTCGGGGGAGTCGATTTTGGCGGCCTGATAAATGATATTGGACGTAACATATCGGTCGGCGATCACGTATTCGTTCTCCTCAAGTATCCTCCCCCAGCTCATCTTATAGGACACAAAGCGGTCCGCCGCGTAGAAAATCGCGGCCGCATATGGATTTACCGCGTTCGGATCCGACCCAAGCTCTCCGCCAAGATACAGCTTTACAAGGGCCGACGAGGGGCTGTTGTAATCCGGAAAGGAAATACGGGCCGCCTTTTTTCCGAGGTTTTCCAGCCTTTTGCGGAGAAGCTCGGTCTGTGTCTCCTTCCCGCTGGCGTCCACGCCCTCGATAACTATCAGCTTTCCCATAATTGCCTCCTTGTTATTTGTATCTCTTTCCTTTGAAAAATACCTTTATGGCAAACTTGGGCAGCGCCAACATCCTCACAAAGCGCCACGGCTGCTTTATAAGCCGGTAAAACCATTCCAGACCGTGGTCGCAGAAAAATTTCGGCGCACGCAGAACATTGCCCGCGAATACGTCGAGACAGCCGCCCGCTCCTATGACAAGCCCGGCGTTCAGCCTGTCTCTGTGGTCGTAAATCCACTCCTCCTGCTTGGGGAAGCCAAGACATACCATTAGGAGGTCGGGCCTTGCGGAGTTTATCTTTTCGATGATTGGGCCGTCGTCGGTGAAGTAGCCGTCGGAGGTGCCGGCGATGACAAGCCCGGGATTTTGTTCGGTGATGACCTTGGCCGCTTCCTCGGCAACGCCCGGTTTACTGCCAAAAAGGTACACGGACTTGCCCGCGGCGGCCATGTCCTTAAACAGGCGGCAGACAAGGTCGTAGCCCGCGACCCTTTCCTTTAAAGGTTTATGCAGCATTTTCGCGGCGTAAACCACGCCGATGCCGTCCGCAATCGTTAAATCGGCGCTGTTCAGCTTGTCCATGAACTCGGGATTGTTGGAGGCGTATAGTATTATCTCGGAGTTTGGGGTGTAAAGCACGCTGCACTCCTCGGTCTCCATGAGCTCGAGGGCCTGCTTCTCGGCCTCGTCCATTGTAACCATATGTATATTGGCGCCAAGTATGTTTACGATATCATTCATAGTAATATCCTCCTAAAATTTCCTTTTATATCATACCACAATTTTGCGGTTTGTGCAATAAAAATATTTACAAACCGTAAAAAATTATATATAATATATCGGGAAGTGATAGCTGTGGATAATATAAGATGCCGAGCCTGTGAATATACAAGCGCGATACATAGGGAGACCGTGGAAAAGGAGCTTTCGCGGTTGCGGGGCATGAAAGGGCTGCGCCTGTCCTCGGACGAGTTATATAACGAAAGACTGATTATATGCGGCGGGTGCGCCCATCTCGACTTTAATAACGTATGTATGATGTGCGGCTGTTATGTGCAGATAAGGGCATTTACGACGGATGGGCGGTGCCCGATGAAAAAATGGAAAAGATAGAAACATCAAAAGTCCGGCGGTCTGTCCGGACTTTGACGTTTTACTCTATTTCGTTTAATATCGCTTTCAGCACCATCAGCTCGTCATAGGTCAGGGTGACGCCCTTTCCCATCCTCTCGTGGCCGGGCGCCCAGTCACGGATATCGTACTTGGGAGCGGCGCCGTTCCAACTGACAAGATTTATCTCCTTGCGCCAGCCCCGCGCGTTTTCGGGAGAAAGACGCCCCAGCTCCTCCGCTATCTCAAATTTTATATCTGCCATGGTATAACTATCCTCTCTTAAGCTCGCTGACGTTATATCGCTCGGTTTCAGCTTCCTCGGCCAGATGTACGGCCTTTTTATAATCATCCGTTATCCTGAAAAGGCTACGGCACTTGTCCGTGATAAAATCCCGTGAAATAGCGTGATTTAAAGCGGTCAGCAGGTCGTTGTAAAAGCCGTTAAAGTTGAGCATAACTATATTCTTGTTAAGCCGGCCAAGCTGCTTAAGCGTAAGTATCTCGAACATTTCCTCGTAGGTGCCTATGCCGCCGGGGACAACGATAAATGCGTCGGCCTTTTCCTCCATCAGAGCCTTTCGCTGATGCATGGTGTCGGTAAAGACAAGCTCATCGCAATCGTAAAAAATTTCCTCGATTTTATCATCTTCAAAAAACTTCGGTATGGCGCCAAAAATCCGTCCGCCGCCCCTGCGGGCTCCCCTCGCGGCGGCGCCCATAAGACCGTTGGCTCCGGCGCCGAACACAAGCTCATGCCCTCTGCGGGCAATATATTCTCCCATATTTTCCACTGCCTCGACATAGGCGTGGTCAATGGTGGGAGAGGCCGCGCCAAATACGCATATTTTCAAATTATACACATCCTTGAATTCCGGTTATTCCAAGGGGCGAACGAAACCGTTCGCCCCTTGTTTACTCTTTAGTTAGTTTTACCTGTATGTGAGATAATTATAACTCGTCAACCAGGGAAATTTCCTCTTCCGCTACATCCTCGGCCGCGGCGTCGGCAATGGCGTCCATAGTGGACTCGTATGTGCCGTCCTCAATCATCTCAATTATCTCCATAACTGCGGCGGAAGCGGGTTCGCCGGTTTCGGTGACCGTGAATACGGTGGCATCCGCCTTTTCCTTAAGAGTTGCCGCACCGGTGCCGTCTACGCCTACATAGAGATTGCTCTGTTTACCCTTCAGATAGTATCCGCCTTCGGTTTCCTCAAGGTAGAACTTCTGGTTGTCGCCGCCGTTGTAGTCCCAAGTTCCGACTGTGCCGCCGACAACTGTGGACTGGCTGGCGATTTCCATTACCTTGCCGTCCTCAGGGCTGAAGAATACATAGGCGTCACCCATGGGAAGCATATTCCATGTGGTGCCGATAGTCATTGCTGTACCGCTGACGGGAAGGATTTCAACGGTCTTAAGAGCGGACCCCTCCTCGCTGAGATACATCTTCAAATTATCGACATAGAGCTCGCCCCATGTTTCCTGACCAACGGAGAAGCTGATGGTGTCGATGGGATTGGCATCCCAATCTACGCCTGTGCCGGTATTGAAGGGAACGACACTCTCAACCGCACGGTAGCCGTCAAATACGGAGATGTTGGCAAGCTGTACGGAGGGATGGACATCCACCTTTACATGATAGAGGGCGCCAACCATGAGTGAGTCTACATAGTCATGAATGTAAACCTCACCGAGGGTGTTTTTGGTTACCTCTACTCTGGTGTCGTAACGTCCGGCGCCGCCGCCGTTGTTGTTGCTGCCCTTGTTGTGGTAAGGCACGTCGGTATATCTGTCGGGATCGGGATCGTTGTCCACTCTGTAAAGGGTGGTGTACTTGCCTATCTCGTTTAAGCTGCCGCTGTCATAGGCCACGGACGCGCGGTTCTGAAGCGTATTGTTACGTCCGTTCTCGTCGCCCCAGTCAGTCCTCTGACGGAACTGGATGGCGCTGGGATGAGCGGTGTCGCCTATCTTTTCGGGAACGCCGTTAGACAGGGTGAAGCCAACATTCTGAACATTGTTCCAAGACCACTCGTTGATATAACGCATATCAAACTCAAGGGTGAAGTCCTTGCCGTCGGTGGTGGGCAGGCTGTGAGAAGCCATAACGCCCTGACCGCTGGCGTCACCGTCAACGCGGTACAGATGTATACCGGAGTTGCCGAAGGCCGTCTTGGCAATAGCGGCATAGTCGCTGTCGTTCATAGCCTTGGCAGTGCCGTTGCTGTCATAAATCTTACCGCTCCAGTCGTTGAAGCTTTCCTTATCCAGCATGAGCTTATCATCGGCCTCGAAGGTGAAGTCCTCGGCGTAAAGATACTTGCTGCCGTTTGTGGAAATTTCAACGGGGATGGTAATGATGGGAGACATGGGATGCTCAATGCCCATATTCCAGGCAAAGAGCTTGATCTTATCGCCGGCCTTTATGTCGGCGGTGTAAGGAATGTCGATCTCTACCTGAGGCTCGCCCATAGCGGAGAGGCCGTTCTCTCTCTTGCTGTCCTTATCGGCGCCGGAAAGACTGGTCTGAGGAACGCTGCGGGCGGGAATTTCTTTATCCTCTATTTCAAGCCCGATGAGCTTGCCTGTGCTGTCGTAATGAGCGAGGGCGAACTTAGCCTGGCCATCGCCTATGGAAGTGTTGGAAACTACAAACTTACCGTTGAAAGCTGTTTCTCCGGTGGGCAGCTTGTCGATTTCAACATTATTCACCTCAAGAGCGGCGTCGGCAAACATTTCGGGGTCATCCTGGGTGACCATTTCAACGGGGCCGTCACCAAGGTCGGGACGGAAGTCGGTCTTTACACCGGTCTTGTACTCATAGTTCATCCAATAACGGTATTCGCCGCTTATCCAAAGCAGTCTGGGACCGGCGTTGGTAGAGCCGTCGTCGCTCATCTTGTAGTTATAGATGGCGTTGGGACGGGCGTTGGGCACGGGAGAATCCTGAGTGATAGCCTGACGCTTGGTCCAAGTTGCGCCGTGGTCGTCGCTCTCCCAGCGGTAGATCTCAAATACGTTGCCGTACTTACCTTCGGTGGGAATGGACAGATAGATAACATTGGCGTCTTTGGCGTTATGGTCAAAGGTGAGGCCGCCGCTGTAGCAGCGTTCCTGAGTGGCGTTCTGGTGGAACCACTTTCCGGCGTAGGTCAGAAAGGTGTTGACCCACTCGTTGGTCTCGCTGTCCCAACGGGCGTACCAGTAATAATGGTGACTGCGGGTATTGCCGTTGACCTCGGGCTGATACCATGTGGGCAGCTCGCCGTTTTCTCCCGGCTGAGTGGCGGTTATGTCGGCGTATACAACGCAGGGCTCGCCCTTTTCATTGTGGGAGATATCCCAAGTCCAACCGCGGCGCTCGTTGTTCACGTTGTTAGGATCGGTGAAATCAGCTCCGGTCAATTGACTGGCGTCGAATACCACCAAATCGGGATATACATCGTGCAGAGGAACGGTCATAACGCCCCACTGTCCGTTGGTATGATTGCCGTCCGCGTCGAGAGCGCCCAGTGCCTTGTACTCTTCCTTATTTTCCTTGGGCAAAGGCTGAAGCTCGTTGCCGCTGGCGGTCAGAAGCATCTGAGAGGCAATGTCAAGAGTCATGTAATAAATGTGATTTCTCTTGTCGTTGTCGGGGTGGTTGGCGGTGTAGGTAATATAAATCTTGTTACGCTCACAGTCATAGTCGTACTTGGTGTAGGGACGGCGCTGACCGTCGTTTTTACCGCCGTCATCATAGCTGTAATAAGACGTGTTGGCAACCTGAGTCTGACCCATAACGGGAACTATCTCACCGTCGGTCTCGTTACCGAAGCGTCCGTACTCGTCGGGCATGGGGAACTTGGCCATGGTGGGCTTCCAGTGAACGCCTCTCCAACCGGCGTAAATCACGTCGCCGTTGGCGTCGGGGTCGTCGTGAACGAGGAAGATCGTGGGATAGGTGGCGTTGTAGTCGTGGCTGTTAGCCTCCATGTTGTTATCGGTCTCGCAGTAATAGAACTGCTCGGGCCACCAGCCCTTGGTGATGTCCTCGGGCTCCTTGGTAACACGGAAGTACATATAGGGCTCGTTGGTGTGCATCGTATAAACAGCCATAATACGTCCGTCGGGAAGAACTACGACAGCGGGGTTGTTATGGTCGTCGCTCTCCAGCTTTTCATGGATAACGACTCTCTTGTACTCGTCGGTGTCGTGGTCATACTCGGCTACTACGATGTCGCCGCAATCCTCGACCCAGCCCATGTAGGTCTTGTCATGCTGGAACACGTAGCCGTTGTTGCTGGTGTATGTGATGGTGTTGCCGTCAATGTCTTTTGACTTACCCTCGTAGCGGTTAGCAAGCTCGTCGCCGGGCTGAATGTGGGTGCCGCTGGGCTCAACATACCAGTTCCAGCCGCCGTTGTTGGTGGCGATGGAAACCTTGTTCAGCTCACTGCCGTCGTCGGGTGTGATGGCCTTAACAATTACATTGCAGCTAACGTTTATGTCCAAATCATCAATCTTACCCGTAGCGGTCTTGGTGCCCGCACCGGAAACGTCAACGGTATTCCATGCGATAGGAAATTCAAGACTTTGCTTGTCGGAGAACGTTACCATAACCGTAACGGGAAGCACGGGAGCCTGACCCACCACCGTATTGACATCCGCAATTTTTGGGGTTTCCGCCTGAACCTGGTTGTATTTAACGTCAAGCGTGTTGTGATTGGCGTCCACACTTTCGATTGTGGGTACGGCGTTTACATCATTGAGAATATAAAGTTTGCCGTCTATTTTCGCCAGCTTCATGAAGCCGCTGTCAACATACGCGGCGCCGGTGGCGGCCTTAGTGGTCTTAGTGGGCGCTATCTCCGTATCACCGGCTTTATATGTAACGGTTACTTCGGTATAGCCGTCCTGCCAAGCCTCGAGGTGGTCGAGGATAACCACTGTCGGGCAGCCGTTGGGGTCGCCCTGCACGCCTTGAGACAGGTCGTCGCCGTGGAAGAATACGCGGTCGATGTTGGTGAGCTCCTGATTTCTAAACTTGGCGGGGCCGTTGGTTATCTCGTTGACAACGCCGGTACCCTGCTCCTCGGCATACATACGGTAGGTCTTGTCGTCAAAGTTGACCTCGGTATGGATTATATAGGTCTTGCCCACTGCGCAGGGAACGGTGCTGTCCTTCCAACCTCCGTCATGATACTCAAAGACGGACTTGTTGTTCAGATAGCGCATGACGGGGCCTGTGCCGTCAAAGCTGCCGGTTGAGGCGTTACCGTAGGAGAGAAGTCGGTTGCTGGGGTCTGCCGCGCCTTCCGTCTCACCCTTTTGGGTGCTTATGATAGCCTCAAATATGGCGTGACCTGCGCTGTAATTATACTTAAGGTCGGTCTTCCAGCCGAAGTTTGCTCCGCTGGAGGTGCCGCTGCAATAGAAGATGTCGGGGGTGTACTCCGACTCCCAAAGGGTAACGTCGGCTTTTGCGCCATCAACACCGTCTATGGTATACTCGTCTTTATCTTTTTTCCATTTATATACGCTGTCAACTATTTTGCCGTCCTTTACTTCCTTGAAAGAAGTTGGGAGCATTGGTGCCATGCCGCCGTTAAATGCTTCAGCTGTAAAAGTGGCACCTTCTATGTATTCAATGTTCACATTTGAGCCTTTGCCAACCGTTATTTCAGACAAGTTATCACTGCGGGTATAGATTTTACCCTTAGCAATTAAAACAGCGGGAGCAAGTTCTTCTGTAGGAGTATATTTGTCGCCGATAACAAGATTGTTTACTGTTGTTTTAAGCAATTCCACATTGCCGGACTTAAGCGAAACGGTAACATCGCCAACTTCACCGAACTTAAATGTTAGTTTAGGCTTTGTAGTTCCATTTTTACCTTCAAAAAGAACTTTTAACGCCTCGAGATTCTTATCGTTATTAACTATATATAATTGCTTTGTAATACTGATAAGCGCAAAAGACGCACCGTTTTTGGAAATTGTGTCAAGATTTTTTCGTACATAATCAGTTACATCAAACTCATAAACACCCGTTTTTGTAATATCTTTTTCGTCTATGACAGTCATTCCGTCAGGAATTACTGTCAAGCTTTCGCCGGTCGCATTATACTCTGGGAGCCCGAGTGCAGAAACTTCCGGATATGCATTATCTTCCCATTTTGTATTATCAATAGCAACGAGAGATACAGTCGGTTGGCCTATAGTAGCGGCGTCAAGGCAGTTGATGCTGAGCGTCGCTTTTTGTAAGGCTGTCTTTCCCGACAACTGGTCAGCCGAAAACTTATCTGTAAGGTCAAAGCCTACATAAGCATTACGCTGATTCCAGTTTGCATGATACACATAAAGTGAATTAGCGTCGCGGCCAGTTATGTTGATGGTGTCGCCATTTATCTTTTTATCAAGAATATTGGCAGTCATCGACTTTGTTGCCACGACCTCAATGATGTCCTCGTCGGCGGCAAAAGCAAGGCTCGGCATAACCGCCAAAACCATTACTATGGCCGTCAACAAGGCAAAAACACGTTTTGTTTTCATTTTATTTACCTCCTGTTAATAATTCTATCCAATATTATATAACAATTCCACAAAAATGTCAATAGCAATTGCAAATTTCCTTGTGATTTTTACTATATTTTTCATACAAAATAATTGACAAGCCCAAGATATAGTGTTATAATATTTTTAACATAACAAAATTATGCAAGGAGAGATTATAGTGAAAAAATTTCTTTCCGTCGCTTTGGCGGCGGCGATGCTCATGGGCTCCGCGCCGGCGGTCATTTATGCCGAGGATACCGCGCCCATAGCTCAAGTTCAGGCGGAAAACGCCATCGATCCCTTCGACAGTGCTTACAGCCTCATTGTAAACGCGGCCACTCTCAGGGCTGTCGCCGTTGAAAATCGGGGCACGGAAAACCTTGACTCGATAATAACGGTGGATGTGCCCGATACAAATTTCAGCGACGATATGATATGGCGCGTATCTCCCCTCGGAGGGGATCTGTACTGCGCCGTCAACAAGAACAGCGGCCGCAGCCTCGACGTGCCCGACGCGGTGACTGACGAGGGCGTGCAGCTCATTCAGTATACCTACTACGGCAACGCCCAACAGAAAATGACCTTTGAAAAGACCGACAAGGGCTACACCATAAAGCCCGGCCATGCGGATACCTATCTCGCGGACCGCGACGGCAAGCTGGTGCAGATAAGCGACAAGACCGCTCCCGAGGCACAGTGGATTATCCTGCCCGTCGAGGAGTCCATGATGCGCCGGGTTCCCCTGTCAGAGGGCTACGCCCTCCTCAGCGACGGACAGAGGCGCGCGTTTGACAACTATTTCTTCAGTAAAATGGACATGAGCCGCAGCGTCCGCAACAGCGCCGAGACCCTGCTTTGCGATGAGAATTATTTTTCACGCACGCCGGCCGAGCAAAAACGAATTCTTACCACCGCTCTCACCTACACCGCCTCGGGTCAGGTGGTCGGCGACGTCGTAAACGAAACGCCCGCCAAATACACGGTGGTTAAGGCCGAACAGGTGCCGGACTACGATATATGGCGGGGCAGCCGCACCACCTGCTGGGTATACGATATAGAAATGGAAGGCGACGTCGAGGGACAGGTACACAAGTTCCAGTTCATCAGCAACGAGGAGGACAAGGACGCCCCCATGGTAACCAAGGCCATCGAGGCCATCGGCGTATTCCCTTACGCTCTCCGTCAGCACGTGCACAAGCTCTACTGGAAGAGCGGAGACACGGCCAACAGTTATAACGGCGGCGGGAACGAGATATGGATACGCCTCACATGGGAGCCTACCCGTCAGCAGATATCCCAGACCCTTTCTCACGAGCTGGGTCATGTGCTGGAGCAGAATATGCTTCAGGACCCCGACGTATGGTCGCTGGCCGAGCGCCTCGACGCCTGCCCCATTTCCTCCTACGGCTCCAGCAACGAGACCGAGGATTTGGCCGAGTTCAGCCGCACCTACTGGACAAATTTTGGCAAGGATACCTTTGACGAGCTGGAAAAGGTATATCCGAACCGGCTTAAGATATTCAAGGGCCTTCTTTACAGGGCCGACAAGGAATATTTTGCGGATTATGCGGAGTATGAGGATTTCATCGACGAGCTCACCGCTCAGGCCCGCGCCGCCGGCAGCGACAGCGACAATTCCGGCCTTGACGAGAGCAAGCTCTATGCCATTGTAGATCCCGCCACAGGCAGGGCCTTCACCGTAAACGGCAACTCCATGAACAACGACGTTCCCCTTTCTCTTGAACACTTTGAGTATGAGCCGGGCCAGATATTCGGCATAGAAAAGTATGACAACATGATAAAAATAGTCAACAGCGGCAGCGGAAAGCCCATTCAGCTTGACGACAGCGCCCTCAGCGGAAAAAGCCTTGTACAGTACGGCGGCACATGGGCCATCGACGAGAAGTTCGCGGTATACGAAAAGGACGGACTGTTTGAGCTTATGGCTCCACGGTATCAGTTATACGCCGCTCCCTTCGGAACAAACCTCGGCCAGACCGTAGAGGCCCATGGCTGGAGGTTCGTCGAGGTGGGCGAAAGCGAAGTGAGAGAAGCCAGAATAAAGCTCGGAGATAAGGCCCTTTCTTCCGGTGAGGAGGCGGTCCCCGTAATGGCCGCCGCCAACGGCGCCGTGTGGAAGCTGACCCCCGCCGAGCAGAAGGGCGCGTTCAAAATCGTCAACGTCGAAACCGGTCTTGCCATGGACATTTTGGACGGCAGCACCGAGGCCGGAGCGGAGCTAATAACCTACTATTATTATGGCACGTCCAATCAGCTTTTCACCCTTGAGGAGACCGCCGGCGGAGTTAAAATAAAGAATGTTCAGAGCGGCCTTTACCTCCACGCGGACGGCGACGGCAGGGTTACTCAGGAGCGCGACGGAAGCGTGTTTACGCTGGAAGATGCCATTTAATAATTGGAAATATAATAAAGGAGCGGGCAACCGCTCCTTTATTATATTAAAATCGGCAAGCTAAACTACCTTATTACTCCCCCGCCGACGACGGTGTCGCCGTCGTAAAGCACCACGGTCTGGCCCTTGGTTATTGCCCGCTGCGGCTCGTCGAACTCGACCTTTATCTCGTCCTCGCCGGTCTGTATGACCGTGGCCGGACTTTCCCTGTGGGCATAACGCACCTTTGCCCTGACGCGCATTGGCTCCGTTATGGAGTCCACGGAAATCAGGTTTATTTCACCGGCGGTAAGCGAGGTCGAAAACAAATCCTCGTCGAAGCCCAGTATCACCCGATTATTATCCACGTCTATCCCGCACACGTACATTGAGGCGGGCAGCGCAAGCCCAAGCCCCCGGCGCTGGCCGACGGTGTAGTTGTAAATTCCCTTGTGACGGCCCAGAACCCTGCCGCTCAAATCTACAAAATCTCCCTCGGGCGGCAGCCTTTTGCTGTGGGTACGGATAAAGTCGCCGTATTTGCCGTTCTGAACGAAGCATATATCCTGGCTGTCGTGCTTTTTCGCGTTTACAAAGCCGTTTTTTTCGGCAATTTCTCTGACCTGAGATTTCAGCATATCTCCCAGAGGAAACATAGTGCGGCTCAACTGCTCGGGAGTAAGAGAGTACAGAACATAGCTCTGGTCCTTGCTTTGGTCAACGGCCTTTTTCAGCAGAAAGCGTCCGTCCTCCTCAACTATACGGGCATAGTGGCCGGTCGCCACACAGTCATAATCGAGCTCCCTCGCCCTCCGGTACAGCTTGTCAAACTTAAGATAACGGTTGCAGTCGATACAGGGATTGGGCGTCTCTCCCCTTTCGTATGCGCTTATGAAGCGGTCGATGACCGTTTCTCTAAATCTGTCCGAAAAATTGAAAACATAGTGCGGCATACCCAAAGTCTCGGCCACACTGCGGGCATCCTCCGCGTCCTCCAGAGAGCAGCAGCTGTGATCCCGCGGCAGGTCGATGTCCTCGTTGTTAAAAAGCTTCATTGTCGCCCCTATGCAGTCGAAGCCCCTCTCCTTCATCAAAAGGGCCGCGACGGATGAATCCACCCCGCCGCTCATGGCTATCAGCGCGCGCTTGTTCACGGTACCGCCTCCCAAAGTGAGATTATAACACAATATAAAATTCCTGTCAATAAAAATATTTTATGTTGAAAATATGGGCGGTTTGTGATATCATTAATACATAAAACCTCCCCTCTCCGGAAAAAATACCGTTGAAAATAAGAAAAAGGGGTTTTTACAATGGAGCTGAAGGGGTCAAGGACCGAGGCAAACCTCATGTCCGCGTTCGCCGGCGAATCGCAGGCGCGGAACAAGTATTGCTATTACGCCAGAAAAGCCCGGGAGGACGGATATGAACAAATCGCGGATATATTTGAGGAGACCGCTGAGAACGAAAAGGCTCACGCGGAAATATGGTTTAAGCTCATTCACGGGGGGAATTTTGCCGGCACCGCGGAAAACCTCAGAGACGCGGCGGCGGACGAGCACTTTGAATGGGCGGAAATGTATGCGGATTTTGCAAAAACGGCTAAGGAAGAGGGCTTCGAGCATATCGCGTTTTTGTTCGAAAAAGTGGGCGAAATCGAGAAAGCTCATGAACAAAGGTATCTCAAGCTTATGGAAAATGTTAAGGACAAAATAGTTTTTTCAAAGGATGGGGACGCCATATGGATATGCCGCAACTGCGGCAACATTTGTATCGGTAAGGCGGCCCCCGGTGTGTGCCCCGTCTGCGCTCACCCTCAATCCTTTTTTGAACTCAAGGCGGAAAATTATTGATTTTGGGCCCGAGGGCCCTTACATAGGAGAGTCAGATGAACGAGAAAATCAAAACCCTTGGCGGGCTGTTTTTCAGCTTTATTAAAATCGGGGCCTTTACCTTCGGCGGCGGGTACGCAATGATACCTCTTATCCAGCGCGAGGTGGCGGAAAAGCACGGCTGGATAACCGAAAAGGATATATTGGACATCTTCGCCGTGGCCGAATCCACTCCCGGCCCCATCGCCATAAACACCGCCACCTTCGTCGGGAAAAAGGTCGGGGGCTTTGCGGGGGCTTTTCTGGCGACGCTTGGAGTGGTGCTGCCGTCGTTCGTAATAATCAGCCTTATCGCCTTTGCGCTCAGGCAGTTTCGGGATATTAAGGCCGTGAAATACGCCTTTAACGGAATTAGAGCCGGTGTGCTCGCCCTTATAGTCAAAGCCCTTGTATCGATGTACCGCCAGTGTCCCAAGTCGAGGCTGTCATATGCGTTGATGGCGGCGGCCTTTGTATGCGCGGCCTTTTTGGGCGTGAACGTGCTGCTCGTTATAGCGGTCTGCGCGGCCATGGGGCTGACCGCGGCCCTTTTGTCCGAAAGGAGGGGCAAGGCGTGATATACCTCGAACTGCTTTGGACCTTCTTTAAGATAGGGCTTTTCACCTTCGGCGGCGGCTACGCCATGCTGCCGCTTATACAGGCGGAGGTGGAGGCCAGGGGCTGGATGACCCAGTCGGAGCTGGTGAATTTTGTCGCGGTCAGCGAGAGCACGCCCGGCCCTTTTGCGGTGAATATATCCACCTATGTGGGCGCGGAGACCGGCGGATTTTTAGGCGCTGTATGCGCCACGGCCGGCGTGGTGCTGCCCTCGTTTATAATTATCCTCATCGTAGCCGGATGCTACGAAAAATTTAAGAGCAGCCGCATTGTGGGCGGCTGCCTGGCCGGGCTCCGTCCGGCCGTGGTAGCCCTCATAGGCGCGGCGGTGATATCCGTGGGGAAAACGGTTTTCCTTCCCTATTCAGGTCCGGCCGAGCTTGCGGCTTCGGCGGCGATATTCCTGCTGTCGCTGCTGCTGGTGTTCAAGAAGCTGCACCCTATCGCGGTAATCGTTATTTCGGCGGCGGCGGGAATTGCGCTAGGATATGCGGGAATAATATAAAAAAAGGGCTGTAAAAAAATGGCGCAGACCGTTCAAGGGCTGAAAGCCTCTATTTAAGCCAAATTCATGTATTGATAAACCCGTGAATGAAATCATAACAGTGAATAATGTGGAAAAACCGCCTTTTTCGAGAAAAAGGCGGTTTTTCTTTTTGTTTTATGCCCTTGAACTACGAACGAAAATCACCGCTCGGCGTACCTGTGTACGCCGTCGGGAGGGCCTGCTCGGCGGCTTTAGCCGCCTGCGCGGGCTGATTTTCGTCCGTTCCGCGCGATTTTTTTTGACAGCCCCAATGCCTCCATATTACATAGTGAGTTTCTTTTTCAGTCGTTATAAATATCCGCTATCAGCACCCCGCTGTCGAATGTGACCTCCCCCACGTCGGACGCGAGAACATTGCTGAGCCAGATGGAGCGGTACATATCTATGTCCGCCTTATTTAAAGGATATTTGAAGCCCCTAAGCGTAATGCCGGTCACGGGCTGGAGCGGTATGAAAGAAACGCTCATTCCCGGCACGCCGCGTATAAGCTCACGCTTTTCCATGGCGTGCATAAGGTTGTGACCGTCCGCAAGGACGGCCTTTTTTCCTATGCGGCGGAGATTTTCCAGCATACCGATATTTGACAGCGTATGGTCAAGCCTTGTGCCGGTGCAGCCCAAAAGCAAAAGCTCGTCATAGCCGCGGTCCACGGCCTCGGCCACGGCAACGTGAGTGTCGCTGAAATCCTTTTCCGGCTGTAACTTTATTATCTCGGCATCGCCGGGCAGCTCTCCGGAAAACGAGTCGAAGTCGCCGACTATCAAAGCGGGCTTAAGCCCCATCTCTTTACAGTGGGCGAGGCCGCCGTCGGCGCAGACGATAAAATCACCGTCATTGATAAGGCCCTTTGTATACTCATAGTCCGAGATCGTCCCGGCGCTTATGACAACCGCCCGCATCAGACCAGCCCCTTGAACCGGCGCACCGCAAGAGCGGGGTCACCGGCACGGAAGACGGCGCTCCCGGCCACAATGACGTTGGCTCCGGCGTCGGTTATTGCCTTAAGGTTGTCAAGGGTAACGCCCCCGTCCACCTGAATGTCAATGGGCCTGTCCCCTATCATGGCCTTTGTATCCCTGACCTTCCCTACCATGGCGGGGATGAATTTCTGTCCGCCGAAGCCGGGATTTACGGTCATTATCAAAATCATGTCAAGGTCGTCGAGGACGTATTTAAGACAGCCTATGTCCGTGGCGGGATTGAGGGCGACGCCGGCCCTTTTCCCCAGAGAGCGTATGTAGGAAAGCGTCCGCTGGAGATGAGGCGCGGCCTCGGCATGGACGGTTATTATATCCGCCCCGGCGCCGGCAAAGGCGTCGATGTGCCTGTCGGGGTCGTTTATCATAAGGTGGCAGTCAAAGACCAGCCCCGAGTCCCCGCGCAGACATGAGATAACCGGCGGGCCTACGGTGATATTGGGTACAAAACCGCCGTCCATCACGTCGATATGCAAATAATCGGTGCCCGCGTCCTCTACGGTTTTTATACTTTCCCTGAGCGCGCCGTAATCGGCGGCCAGTATGGACGGTGAAAGCTTTATGCTCATTTGTTCTCCTCCCATTCCTTTATTTCCTTGAGCGCCTCGTACATCTGCTTATAGCTGTCGTAGCGGCTTTGGGCTATATCGCCCTTATCGAGGGCGTCGATAACGGCGCAGTCGGGCTCGGCGGTATGGGTGCAGCCCCTGAAGCGGCACTTTCCCTCAAGCCTCGCCATCTCGGGGAAAAGCAGCCTTAAATCCCTCGCCTTTATGCCGTCCACCTCCAGCCGTGAAAACCCCGGCGTGTCCAGCACATAGCCTCCGTGGGCCTGTATAAGCTCCACATGGCGGGTAGTGTGGCGGCCTCGCTCAATGCGGCTGACGCCGCCGACCGCAAGGCTGCGCTCGGTGACAAGGCTGAGCAGACTGGATTTGCCCACCCCGCTAAGTCCGGCAAAGGCCACGGTTTTGCCGGGAATAAGGCCGATAATATCGTCAATGCCCGTATTTTCCCTGGCGCAGGCAATAAGCGTGCGATACCCCGCCCTTTTGTATATGTCGGCAATTTCACCGGCCTTTTCACCGGGTGCGAGGTCAGTCTTGTTTACGCAGACCACTCCCTCGATATCCTTGCCGGAGGCGATGGCCAGCAGCTTGTCAAGGAGGGTGAAGTCCGGCTCCGGCGAAGCGGCCGCGCAAACTATGAGCAGAATATCAATGTTTGCCACGGGCGGGCGTATCAGGAAATTTTTCCGTGGGCATATTTTGTCTATGCTGCCCGTGTTGTCTTTGCCCACGCTGACGCTGACCCTGTCCCCCACCATGGGAATAAGCTCCGTGCGCCGAAGTCTGCCCCTTGCGCTGCATTCCACAAGGCCGTCCGCCGTGTCAACCAGATAGCTACCACCAACGCCCTTGATTATCTTGCCGTACGCTGTAATCAATCAAACACTACCTCTTTCGTGCCAACAAATTCGCCGTCATAATAAACATCGACTTTGATCGTGCCCCGGCTCTTAAGAGTAATTTCCGCCGTACCGGAGTCTGTGCTGTGAGACTTTTCGTATATAGTTTCACCGTTGCAAACCAGCTTGATAATCACATTGGCCCTGTCGCTGGGGAGATTGTAAAGAGTGAGATTTTGGGTCTTCATTTCCTCTATCTGACTGGGGTCGTCAACGGTGTGGGGCGGCTCGGTCGAGGGATCATCGCCGCCGGTTTCATCTTCATCGTCCTTATCTTTGGAGGGGCCATCGCTTATATAAATGACTATCTCGCTGCCCATGGCCACCTTTGAAGAGGCTTTCGGGCTCTGGTCATAGACCTTGCCCCTGTCGGTATCGCTGTTGCCGTGGCGGACGCCGCCCACAACAAAGCCGCTGCGCTCAATTAGGATGCGCGCCTCCTCCTCCGTGTCGCCAATGACGCTGGGGACGACGTTTTTCTCGCTGCCGGTGGAAACATAGAGGGTCACCGTGTCACCGGTATTGACCTCCTCGCCCGCCGCGGGCTCCTGACGGATTATGGTGCCGGCGGGGAAATCATCGCTGCTCTCCTCTTTCTTTTCGACCTTAACGCCTTTTTCGGAAAGCTCCTTTTCTATCTCGTCGTAGGTCAGCTTCAATTCCGTGTAGTCCTCGAGGGTAAAGGTGTTTGGCCCGTCGCTGACGATAACTTTTATCTCCCTCGCGGTATTGACGGCGGTTTCCGCGTCAGGCGTCTGAGAAATTATTGTGCCCTCGTCGGCGAAATCGTTCTCGTGGCCTTCTACCCGAAGGGTAAAGCCGCTTCGACTGCCCGAAAGCGACGCGAGGAACTCCTCCGCTTCCTCAACGGTCATGCCTATAAGGCTGGGTACGGAAATCTCCGCCGACGTTTTGCGGTCATCCGAATTTTTGAAAAGTGTGCTGTTTATCCTCGCGAATATGACCGTGCTTATAAGTGCTATAACAAGGGCCGAGGCTATTATAACCGACACTATCGCCGCGGTGCTGCCGCCGCTATGCTTTTTAGACTCCTCTTTTTTGGACGAACTGTTGGTGCGCTGCTTAACCACGGGGACGGTTTCATCAACCCTGCGCTTAACCTCCTTGGTGTCTATGACGCGGGTCTCGCCGTTTTCCGTATTATCGCTGACTATCCTGGCGTCCGGGTCGATATAAAGCTGCTTTAAGTCGCTCAACACCTCTTCGGCGTTGGAATACCGGAGACGTATTTCCTTGTTCATCGCCTTAAGGATTATCTGCTCTATCCCCACGGGTATGGAGGAATTGAGCTTCCTCGGGGGAACGGGCTCTTCCTGGATATGCTTCATGGCAACGGCCACGGGCGTTTCGGCGTCAAAGGGCACCTGTCCCGTAAACAGCTCGTACATTACCACGCCGAGGGAGTAAATATCGCTGCGCTGGTCGGTATAGCCGCCCCTGGCCTGCTCTGGAGAAAGGTAGTGGGCGCTGCCGATAGCGGTGCTGTTCATTTTGGTGGTATTGTTGTTGGCCGCCCTCGCTATGCCGAAGTCGGTGACCTTCAGTATGCCCTCCGGAGTGACGACGATGTTCTGGGGCTTGATATCCCGGTGAATGATGTGCTTGAGATGGGCGTGCTCCAGTGCGCGGCATATCTGCATGGAATAGTCGGCCGCCTCTTTCCAGTAAAGGCCGCCGGGCTTGCTTTTTATATATTCCTTAAGGGTCTTGCCGTTGAGGAACTCCATAACGATATACTGTATCCCGTCCTCTTCGCCGACGTCGTATATCTGAACGATATTCTGATGCGAAAGACTGGCCGCCGCCTGAGATTCGATATTGAAGCGGCGGATAAATTCTTCATCCTCCTTGTACTCGCTGTGGAGCACCTTTATGGCGACAAAGCGGTTGAGCATACGGTCCTTGGCCTTATAGACGTTGGCCATTCCGCCGCTCCCCACCTTTTCAATTATCTCGTATCTGTTTGCAAGAACTCTTCCTATCACTGAAGTCACCTACCTTTTTATAAGAACTACCGTGATGTTGTCCTGGCCGCCGTTGTCGTTGGCCAGCTCAATCAGCCTGCGCGCCTTATCCTCAAGTCCGGTTTTGTCGCTCAGGATATAGGCTATGTCTATCTCGGCGACCATATTGGTCAGTCCGTCGCTGCACATAAGGATTATGTCGCCCGGTTTGAAGGATACGAGATAGGTGTCGGTCTGTACGGTAGCCTGCGTGCCAATGGCGCGGGTGATGTAGTTGCGCCGCTCATATGTAAGCGCCTCGTCCCGCGTCAGCCGCCCCTGGTCTATCATTTCCTCCACAAGGGAATGGTCCTTGGTTATCTGATACAGTCCGTGTCCGTTGAAAATATAAACCCGACTGTCGCCCACATGACCTATATAGGCGCCGTCCTCCTGGGACACAACGCAGACGTCGCAGGTCGTGCCCATGCCTCCGTATGCGGGCTCGCTGACCGACATGGAATACACATGGTTGTTGGCATGGCTCACCGCTGAGGTTATCTTGACGAACAGACTGCCGTCGTCCTCGGCCATAAGGTCCTCCATTGTTTTTACAATGTCCGACGCCGCCTCCGTGCTGGCTATCTCGCCGGCCCGATGGCCGCCCATGCCGTCACAGAGTACGAACACCGGATACCTCCCCGCCTCGGAAACCGCGTATGCGTCTTGATTTTGTTCTCGCAGTCTGCCAATGTCCGATAACTCGTAATGCTCCATATATTCCAACTCCCTTCAGCTATATTTCGCCGTTCCTGAGCTGACCGCAGGAGGCGCTTATATCTCCGCCCAACTCCCGTCGGACGGTGGCGTTTACGCCGTTTTTGTTCAGATATTCCGCAAAGGCCGCCACACTTTCCTTTCCGGTGCGGACATAGTCCCGCTCCCGCACGGGGTTCACGGGAATAAGGTTTACGTGGCAGTTCCTGTCCCTCAAAAGTCTCACAAGGGCCGCCGCCTGAGCGGGATTGCCGTTCTTCTCGGACAGAGCGTACTCAAAGGTAACGCGCCGTCCGGTCTTTTCGAAATATTCGTCGCAGGCCGCCAGGGTCTCGGCAATCGTATATGCCTTGGCGACTGGCATCATCTCTCTTCGCAGGCTGTCGTCGGGGGCATGGAGGGACAGCGCCAGATTTATGGGTATTCCCTCGCCCGAAAAGCGGCATATCTTATCCGCGAGCCCGCAGGTGGAAAGGGTAATGTGCCGCCAGCCGATGCCGAGACCGGCGGGGTCGTTAACGATTTTAAGAAATTTTACGACGTTGTCGTAGTTGTCAAAGGGCTCTCCTATGCCCATTATAACAATGTTGCTTATTCTTATTCCGAGGTCCTTCTGGACCGCGATTATCTGGCCCGTCATCTCGTTGGGCGCAAGTCCGCGGACAAGGCCGCCCAGGGTAGACGCGCAGAAGGTGCAGCCCATACGGCAGCCGACCTGCGAGGAGATGCAGACCGAATATCCGTGATGATAGCTCATGACCACGGTTTCGATGGCGTTGCCGTCGCTGAGGCCGAACAGATATTTCACCGTCCCGTCAATGCGTGACACCAGCTTCCGCCGGACGGTGGGCAGACAGATTTCGGCGCTTTGACCGAGCTTTTCCCGCAGAGCCTTGCTGAGGTTGGTGCAGTCGTCCAAGCTCTCCGCGCCCCGGCTTATCCATTCAAATATCTGCTTCCCTCTGAACGCGCCCTCCCCCATGGACTTCATGTAGGAGGTCAGCTCTTCAAGGGTCAGGTCGCCAAGGTTGAGCGCCATAGCCTATCCCCCTGTCTAAGTTGTTTTACCGTCAACTTTTCTGAATGACGCGATATAAAAGCCGTCTGTGCCATGTTTATCCGGACGGAGCTGTATCATCGTCTCGCCGGGCCGTGGACCGGCTCCAAGCTCAGCCGGAACAAAGTCCGGCCGGTTTTTTATAAACCACCCTGCGATGCCCTCGTTTTCCGCCTTACTGACAGTACAGGTAGAATAAACAAGCCGTCCGCCGGGGCGAACATACAGGGCGGCGTTAGTGAGTATCTCCTGCTGAAGGCGGGCCAGCTCGCCGCTGTCGCCCTCCGCCTTTCTCCACTTTATGTCCGGCTTGCGCCTAAGTATGCCAAGTCCCGAGCAGGGCCCGTCAACAATGACTCTGTCAAAGGCGTTTTCGAACTCCGGCGCAAACGCCCGGGCATCGTTAAGCACAGCATTGATTTTTACGCCAAGCCGCCTCGCGCCCTCCCGGATAAGCTCTATTTTATTTTCGTATATATCGCAGGCGGTCACCTCACCGCCGAGGAACGCGGCGAAAAAGGATTTGCCGCCGGGCGCCGCGCAGAGATCAAGCACTCTGTCCCCCGGCTTTATATCCAAAGCCATCACCGCGATTTGGGACGCTGGGTCCTGAACGGCCACCTTCCCCTGAAGATATGCCTCCGAACGGACAACCCCTCCACTACCATTATATACAAGAGTATAGGGAGTAAAGTCCGCTTTTTCAAAATTTTCCGGCACGGAGCCGCAGTTGAGGCGCGCGTATGTGACGGGCTCCTCCAGCATTGCGGCCAGAAGCGTCTCACAGTCGGGCTGTTCGCGCTTCCACTTTTCAACCAGCCACAGCGGGGCGGAATATTTGACCGACAAAAGCTTGTCGCCGGATAACCCGTCCAAAAAATCTCCGCCTTCGGCCGCGCGGCGGAGAATGGCGTTCACTAACCCCGCCGAGGACCGATGGCCGTACCGTCCGGCCAGCTTTACGCACTCGTTTACAGTGGCGCTGACCGGTATTTTTTCCATAAACTTTATACAGTATATCCCCATTCGCAGGATATTCAGTATCCAAACCGACATTTTATCGGGCTTTACCGTGGACAGCCGAGAGATGACGTGGTCCGCGTAGCCGCGGTTTTTCACCGTCCCGATAACAACAGCGGTGCAGAGGGCGCTGTCACGCCGGTCCATGCCCGCCGTCTCGAGGGCGTTTTCAAGGGCGATGTTCAGATATGCGCCCTCCGCGTCGATGTCCCGCAGAACCTTAAGGGCGGTCTCGCGGGGCTTCGACAGCGCCATCAGTCGTTCCTCCGGCGGCCGGCGGCCATGGCTATGAACCTGAGAAGGTTGGCTACCGATACCGCCGCCGCCGCCACATAAGTCATGGCGGCGCTGCCAAGAACCTTCCTTACGGCGGGCACCTCGTCGGCCTCAAGATAGCCGCTGCCCGCAAGTATCTTTATCGCCCGATTGGAGGCGTCAAGCTCCACCGGGAGCGTTATTATCTGAAACGCCACGCTGGCGGCAAAGAGTATTATGCCCGCGTCCATGAAGATGGAGCTGATGCCCGAGGCATAGTACATGAAAAACCCAATCATTATAAGATACGGCCCAAGCTGGCAGCCGATGTTGGCCACCGGAACTATGGCGTTGCGCAGCTTTATCGGCACATAGCCCGTAGCGTGCTGGACGGCGTGCCCCGCCTCGTGAGCCGCAACGCCCACCGCCGCCACGGACGAAGAATCCCGCACCGAGTCCGAAAGCCTGATGACGTTGGCCCTCGGGTCGTAATGGTCCGTCAGATTGCCTGATATAGGCTCTATTGCCACGCCGCGCAGACCGTTCTGATCCAGTATCATTCTCGCCGCCTGAGAAGCGGTCAAGCCTCTGTAGGTGCGCACCTTGGAATATTTGCTGTAGGTGCTGTTAACCTTGGCGCTGGCCCATATTGAAAAGATGGAGGCGGCTATTACAAGAAAAAGATATCCATATCCCATAGAAATTTACCTCCCCAAAATATTTCCCTTATCGATTTTGTGACCGCGAAGATATTCCTTAACGGTCATTCTGCTTTTTCCCTCAAATTTTACGTTTTCTATTTTGACGGCGCCGCTGCCGCAGGCAACGGTTATGCCGCTGTCGTCGGCGGCGATGATCTCTCCGGCGCGGCCCGTGCCCTCGGCCCTGCGCACCATGTCTATTACCATGCGCTTCCCGTCCAGATAACTGTAGGCCATGGGCCAGGAGTTAAGCCCCCGTACCCTGTTGAAAATCTCACGGGCGGGCAGACTCCAGTCTATCTCCCCCTCGGACTTGGTGAGCATATGGGCGTAGCAGGCCAGAGCGTCGTCCTGCTTTTCGGCGGAGAAATCGCCTTTTTTGAAGCGTTCCACCGTGTCAAGCAGCACCCGCCCTCCCAGCTCCGCCAATACGTCGTGAAGGTCCGAAGCGGTCATATCGTCGGTTATGGGCGTCTCGGCCTTAAGTATAATATCGCCGGTGTCAAGACCCTTCTCAAGGTACATTGAGGTGACGCCGCTGACCCTGTCCCCCGCCATGACCGCCCTCTGTATGGGAGCGGCGCCGCGAAAACGCGGCAAAAGGGAGGCGTGGATGTTTATGCAGCGGTACTTGGGAAAATTCAGCACATATTCGGGCAGTATTTTGCCGTAAGCCACCACAACGATGAGCTCCGGCGCAAGCTCCCGCAGCAGAGGCAGGATAGCCTCGTCCTTCAGCGTCTCCGGCTGATACACCTTAAGCCCCTTCTCGAGGGCGTAGGCTTTTACCTCGGGCATGGACAGCTCCATTTTGCGGCCCTTGGGCTTGTCGGGCTGAGAGATGACGCCGACTATCTCGTTCGTCCCGTCCTCCACCAGAGCCTCAAGGCTTTTTCTTGCAAACTCCGGCGTGCCCATGAATAAAATTTTCATTTAATCACCTTAATCCTCGGTCTCGACAAAGCGTATGACCTTTTCAACGTAGAGTATGCCCTCCAGATGGTCAAGCTCGTGACAGAGACAGCGGGAATACAGCTCCTCGCCGGTATATTCGAAGCGTCTGCCGTCCCGGTCATAGGCAACCACAGTAGTTTTCTCGGGGCGTTCCACCTCTCCGGCCTTGCCCGGCACGCTGAGGCAGCCCTCCACATCAACATAGCTGCCCTCGGTCTTTACGATGACGGGATTTACCAGCTCCAGTATCTTATCGCCGAGATTGATGACCACCACACGTTTAAGTATACCCACCTGCGGCGCGGCCAATCCTACGCCGTTGAAAAGGGTAAGAGTTTCCTTCATATCGTCCAGAAGGCTGTGGAGCCTTTCGTCAAACTCGGTGACCGGGCGGCATTTCTTTTTAAGGCAGGGGTCTCCTATCTCTCTGATCTTTCTGTATGCCACTATGTTCATTCCTTTCAATTCATGCTGTTGGGATTTATATCGACGGTCACGGACAAGTCCGCGCCTGTTTTTGACCTGTTCATTTTCGACACCCTCTCCAGCGCCGGCAGCAGTTCTTCCACCCGGTCGCACTTGAGCCATAGACGGAAACGGTATCGGCCCTGTATCCTGTTTATCGGAGCGGGCGAGGGTCCGTACATGGATATCCCGCGCAGCCCGTCCTTTTCTATCGCGGCTTTGAGGGACTCCGCGGCTTCCGAGGCGGCGGTCTCGGCCGGCTCGGGGTCGGAGGAGCTGAATACTATGTGGACTATTTTACAAAACGGAGGATAGCGGAATATTTTTCTGTACTCGATTTCCTCACGGTAAAACGCCTTGTAATCCTGCCGGGCGGCGCAGCGGATAACGCTGTTTTCCGGCATATATGTCTGAACCACGGCCCTGCCCTTTTCATCGCCGCGTCCGGCGCGGCCGCAGACCTGGGTTATCAGATTGAAGCCGCGTTCGCTGGCCCTAAAGTCGTCGGAGTTGAGGGCCGCGTCCGCCGCCAGCACCCCCACAAGGGTGACCCCGGAAAAGTCCAGTCCCTTGGCCACCATCTGGGTGCCGAGAAGTATATCGACGCTGTCGTTTTCAAAGCTTTCGATTATGCGTTCATGCCCGCGCTTCCCGGCGGTGGAGTCAACATCCATGCGAAGCACCTCCGCCTTGGGGAAGATATCGTGTATCTGAGCCTCGGCCTTCTGCGTGCCCTTGCCGAAGTCCTTGACCTTGTCGCTGCCGCACTCGGGACACACCCTCGGCACGGCCTCGGTATAGCCGCACATATGGCAGACAAGGGAATTGCCGTCAAGATGATAGGTCATTGAGACGCTGCAGTTGGGACAGGTGAACACATGGCCGCAGCTCCGGCAGGAAATGAAGGTCGAATAACCGCGCCTGTTCAGCAGAAGTATGCTCTGGCGCTTATTTTTCAGATTTTCGCTGAGCTCCACCGCCAGCCGGCGGCTGAGCACGGTCTTGTTCCCGTCCATCAGCTCCTTCCTCATATCCACAACCGTCACCTCGGGAAGCGGATTTTCGTTATGGCGCTTTGTCAGCTCAAGGAGCCTGTATGTCCCGTTTTGGGCCATGTAATACGTCTCTACCGAGGGAGTGGCCGACGCCAGGACCACCTTGCATTTATTCAATCTTCCGCGCATGACGGCGATGTTTTTTGCGTTATAACGGGGGCTCGATTCGGACTTATAGGACGCCTCGTGCTCCTCGTCCACTATTATCAGGCCGAGATTTTCGCAAGGGGCGAACACGGCGCTCCTCGCGCCGACGATTATCTTTGCCTCGCCCCGCTTTATCCTGCGCCAGCTGTCCATCCTTTCGCCCATGGAAAGGGCGCTGTGTATAACGGCCACCCGGTCGCCGAAGCGCCGGAAAAAGCGGTCGGTTATCTGCGAAGTCAGGGCAATCTCGGGCACAAGGATAATCACCTGCTCGCCGCGCTCGAGGTGCTCGGCGGCCGCCTGCATATAAACCTCGGTCTTGCCGCTGCCGGTTACCCCGCGAAGCACATACACGCCCGTGCCGCCGGTCAATATGGCGTCCAAAGCGGCGGCCTGCTCATCGGTCAGTTTTAGGGGCCGTTCACGCTCAAAGCTCTTGTTTTCAAAGGGATTGCGTATTATTTCGATATTTTTATATGAAAGATAGCCTTTATCGGTCAAAAGTTCCACCGTGGAGCGGCTTACTCCAGCGGCGTTTTCAATGTCGGCGGCGGTGTACTCCGCCCCTCCCGCAAGCAGCTCGATGACCGCCGCCTGAGACGGCGCGCGGGAGCCCATCTTGCGGCTCAACTCGTAGGGATCCTCGGCTCCGCAGTAATAATACACCCGCATATATTTTTCGGAGGCCCGCTGTTTTTCCTTTATAGTTTTTTCAACAATGCCGTTTTTTATCAGCGCGGAAATCACCGTGGCCGCGCCCTTGCCCATCTCGCCCTTGAGCTGCTCCACCTCCGCCCCGCCTCCGTTGGAGCGGAGTATCTCAACAAGGCGGCGGCGTTTTTCGCTTTTGGCGATAAAGCTACGTCCCTCGTCGGTATCGGCGGCGTCGGTGAGGTATACGCTTTCCAAAAACTTCATCTCAAGGCCCGGCGGCAAAAACAGATGCGCCGCCGCGACAAAGGTGCAGAAGCAGTACTTGCGGATATACCGGCAGAGCTCAATGGCCTCGGCGCTGAGGACCGGCTCCTCGTCAAGGGGCCGTATTATGTCCTTAAGGTTAGGGAAATCGCTCCCCTCGAGCATATCGGTCACGTAGGCTTCCATTTGGCGGTTGCCTGTGCCGAAGGGCACCTTGACCCGCATACCGGCCCTGATTTTGCCGGCGTATTTTTCCGGCACGCTGTAGTGAAATTCCCTGTCCAGAGAAGGACTTGGGCTGTTGATATAAACCTGGGCAATATAGGCCAAATCCCTCTCCTCCTTTATTATTATTTACGCAGCCGGGCTGCTTTTGTCAATATTTCGTGGGCAATATCAGTCTTTGCGCCGCTGAGCTTTACCGGCTCCCGACCGTCCCTGAAAAGCAGGGTTACGACATTTGTGTCCACGGCGAAGCCCGCCCCCGGCGTTTTAAGGTTATTCGCGGCTATCATGTCGCAGTTTTTTCGTTCCATCTTTTCCCGCGCCCGCGAAATAAGGTCCTCGGTCTCCATGCAGAAGCCCGCCAGCACCTGATTTTCGCCCTTCCTGCGGCCAAGCTCGGCGAGGATGTCGGGATTTTTCGCGAGACGCAGCTCGCTCACGCAAGAGGATTTCTTTATTTTCTCCTCCGACACGCTCTCGGGACGGAAGTCTCCCACCGCTGCGGCCATAATGACGATGTCGCTGTCGGCGGAACGGCTCAGCACAGCCTCGTACATTTCCGTGGCGGATACGACACTGACCGTCTCGACGCCGGCGGGCGGCTCAAGGGCGACCGGCCCGCTCACAAGGGTCGTCTCCGCTCCTCGGAGGGCCGCTGCCGCGGCAAGGGCATAGCCCATTTTGCCGCTGGAGCCGTTAGAAATATACCGCACGGGGTCTATGGCCTCTCTCGTGGGGCCGGCGGTAACGAGCACGCGAAGCCCCTTAAGGTCCTTTTCCCGAGCTATCTCAAGCTTTATCCGCTCGATTATCTCGGCAGGCTCGGGCATACGCCCGCGTCCGCTGGCACCGCAGGCCAAAGGCCCCTCGGCGGGCTCCATGAACAGATATCCCAGCCTTTTCAGCTTCGCGATATTTTCCCGCACGATAGGGTTATCGTACATATTTGTGTTCATGGCCGGCACAATCAACACCGGAGCCCTGGTAGCCATAACGGTGGTGGTCAGCATATCGTCCGCTATGCCGCAGGCGAGCTTGCCGATTACGTTGGCCGTCGCGGGGGCGATAACGAACAAGTCCGCTTTCTGCGCCAGAGAAATATGGGCGATGTCCATATGCTCCGGCTCGGCAAACATATCGGTGACCACGGGCGTTTTTGTCAGCGAGCGGAAGGTCAGCGGAGTGACGAACTCGCAGGCGTGAGCGGTCATTATTACGTCCACGCCCGCACCCAGCTTAACGAGGCCGCTTACAACGCTGACAGCCTTGAAAGCGGCAATGCCGCCGGTGACGCAGACGGCCACATTTTTGCCTTTCAGCATTCAAATCACCCCGGCTCAGTCTACGGTCGTATGCTCGTCGTCAAGCTGCTCCTGAGCGCCGCCCGGAAGAATAGGGTGCACGTAACCCTCGGATATCTCCTTTATCGCAATGGTGACCGCCTTGTCGCAGTCGCCGCCCATAGCCAGCTGACGCGCTCTTTTGCTGGTGGCGACCACCAGAGAGTAGCGGGAATCAAACTCTTTCATGAGTGATGTGATTTCGGGATAAATCATTTCAAAAACTCCTTATCTATAAATTCAATATTTTTCGGCATATAACATTTTTCGGCGGCAATAATCGCCTCGAGCCTTTCCACCGCCGCATCGACGCTGTCGTTTATGAGTATATAATTATATTTCTGCGCCCTGGCGAACTCCGAGCGGGCCTTCACAAGTCTGGCGGCCACCTCGGAGGCGCTTTCCGAGCCTCGGCCCACAAGCCGCCGCTCAAGCTCATCCAGCGAAGGGGGGCACACAAAAATGAATATGCCCTCAGGGAAATGAGAGCGCACCTGCATCGCGCCGTCGCTCTCTATTTCCAAAATAACATCCCTGCCGGCTTCCAGCTGTTCCGTCACCTTATTCCTCGGCGTGCCGTAGTAGTTGCCGCAGTAGACGGCGTGCTCCAGAAATTCGTCCTTGGCAATGAGGGAGCGGAATTCCTCCTCCGTAAGGAAGTAATAGCTCACGCCCTCCCTTTCGCCCTCGCGGGGCTTGCGCGTCGTGGCCGAAACGGAAAGATAGGTCTCGGGGTGCTTCTCCATGTAGGCTTTGCAAATGGTGCCCTTTCCGGCGCCGCTCGGTCCGGATATGACAAAGAGATTACCTTTCACCGTCCTCATCCTCCTCAACTATCAGCATTTTGGCCTCGTGCCGCGAGGCTATGGTCTCGGGCTGGATAGCCGAAAGTATCACATGACAGCTGTCCATTATTATGACGCTCCTCGTCCTGCGCCCATAGGTGGCGTCAATGAGCATCCCTTTTTCCCGAGCCTCCTGAATGAGACGCTTTACCGGGGCGCTGTCCGGCGCGACCACCGAAACCAGCCGGAGGTCCGATATCATATTTCCGTATCCTATATTTATAAGCCGCATATGCCTCTCCTATTCAACATTTTGACACTGTTCCCTGAGTTTTTCTATCTCCGCCTTGACGTCAATGACGATTTTCGCCGTTTCAAGGTCGTTGCTCTTGCTGCCGACGGTGTTTATCTCGCGGTTCATTTCCTGAATGAGGAAGTCCATTTTCCGTCCCACGGGCTCGACGCTCTTGAGCATCTTGCGCATCTGTGAGATGTGGCTCTTGAGCCGGACGATTTCCTCGTTGACGTTGACTCTGTCGGAGAAAATGGCCACTTCGGAAAGCAGGCGGCTTTCGTCATACGGCACCTCCTCCATTATCTGGCGCATACGCGATTCCATGCGCTCTCTGTACTCCTTAACAATGGAGGGCGCCCTATCCTCTATTCTATCGGTCAGCTTGGCGACAGCCTCCAAGCGGCCGCTCATGTCGGCATAAAGCCTCTCGCCCTCGGCGGCGCGCATGGCGTCGAAGCCCGCCAGGGCCGCGGAAGCGGCTTCTCTGATGGCGTCAAGGATAACCTCGCTGTCCTCCTCGGCCTTGTCCACAACAAAGACGTCCGGCACCCGTAGAAAATCGACGGCTCTGGGCTCATAGCTTAGGCCAAGCTCTTCGGCCAGCAGCATAAGTCCGTCGTGATATCCTCGGGCCAGTTCAACGTCCGGACGGACAATGCCGCCGCTGACCTCCTTATTTTCCACCGTTACAAAAATATCCGCCTTGCCCCGGGCTATTATACCGGCGGCCAGCTTTTTTATCTCGTCCTCGGCAAAGGCATAGGCCCTGGGGCATTTGATGTTAAAGTCGCTGTACCTGTGATTTACGCATCTTATCTCAACGGTAAAGGACTTCCCCGCGGCGTCGGCGCTGCCGCTGCCGTAACCGGTCATGCTCTTTATCATCGGTATCACCTTCATTACACAAAATATCTATTATATAATTATACCATTTACTTGCTTTAAAGTCAACACTTAGGAAAAAATTTAATATTTTAATACAAAATTTCTCTCATTTTACTGGACAAATCCACGCAAAAATGTTAATATAGCATTGGAAGTGATAGAGATGGAAAATATTACCCTGCTGCACCGAGGCGGCGCCGGTTATCCGGCAAGGCTGCAAAACCTCAAAAATCCCCCCGAGACCCTCTACGTCCGAGGCGGCACCGATCCGCTGGACGGCGGCCTGTGCGTGGCCGTTGTCGGCACACGCGCGGCAACGGCCTATGGCCTTTCGGTGACGGCAAGCTTCTGTCGGGATTTCTGCGAGGCGGGCTTTACAATAGTGACCGGCGGGGCCAGGGGAATAGATACCGCCGCCGCAAGGACGGCGCTCAAATACGGAGGTAAACTGATACTGGTTTTGGGCTGCGGCGTCGATGTGGCCTATCCTCCGGAAAACGCGGAGCTTTTTGAGGAGACGGTAAAAAAGGGCGGCGCGATAATAAGCGAGCTGCCTCCCGGCACTCAGCCCATTTCCACCAATTTTCCAAGTCGGAACCGCATCATAGCCGCCCTCGCCGACGGCTGTCTGGTTACGGAGGCCGGAGAAAAAAGCGGGGCGCTGATAACGGCGGAACGCTGCTTTGACCAGAGGAAGCCGGTCTTTTCCGTGCCGGGGAATATAACCTCCGGCCAGAGCGCCGGCACAAACGAGCTCATACGCTCCGGGGCGGAGATGGCCCTTGACGGGCTGCGCGTGGCCGCGGAAATCAAGCTCTCCATGTCCTTCGCCGACCAGACTCTGGCGGCGCCAAAGGCGAGAACGGAAAAGCGTCCCGTAGAAAAGCCCTCTCCACGGCCTGAGAAAAAAATCGCCGGTCTCACGCCGGACGAGGAAAAAATTATGGCGGCCATACGCGGAGGAGCGGCCACCGTCGCTGAAATTTCCTCCGCCGCGAGTCTTGACGAGGTCGTTCTCGCCCCGGCCATGGTAATGCTTGAAATAAAGGGTGTAATCCGTCGTCGGGAGTTTGGCGGAAGGTATGAAGCGATATAAAGGAAAATTCCCGCCAAACGCGGGAATTTTCTTTTATATCGGACGAGCCCTAACCTCAATCCTCTTTCAGCTTGTTCCTGAGACGCTGCTCAGCCTCGCGGCGTTTGCGAGCGCGGCGGCGGCGTTCCAGCTCGATGCGGCGTTTGCGGCGCTTATAAAAGACGAAAATGACAGCGGCCGCCGCTAAAATCAACAGTCCGATAAACCATGGAGAGGTAACGAAGTTGATAAATCCGTCGCCGATATACGATATCACGTCGAATTTATATTCTTTGTCGGCCACGAGATTTATTGTTCCGGCGGATTTGCCGTCGCAGAAATACTCGCACTCCCCTATCACGTCGCCTTTTTTCAAAGGCGCCTTAACGAATTCCGGCACGCGAAGCTCCCGGGTTATCTCGCCAGGCTCCTCGCCGTTGGGGTACAGATAATACAGGTTTTTCTCCGCCTCAAGGAGCACCTGTCCGGCGCGGCGCGCGTTTTTCACGGGTATTTGGCCCACAAGGGCTCCCTTGGACTCTATGACGCTGGTTTTATAGTTGGCGAAGGTAGTCTCAAAAAAGTTTTTGCAGTCAATATAGCCCTGGGCCTTGCCGTCCACCGTGTCGGAGCCGAAAGTCAGGGCCAGCAGCTCCATATCCTTGTCCTTGGCCACCTCCACAAGACAGCTCTTTGCTGCGGAGGTGTAGCCGGATTTCACGCCGATAGCCTTTGAATAGTAGTAATCGGCCCGCTGAACCCTGCTTACCATATAGTTGGTATTGACAAGGTTGCGAACCTCCTTGTACTTATCCGTAGGCTGAATGGTATACTGGTCCGTTTTGACTATTTCACGGAAATCCTGATTTTCCATGGCATAGCGGGTGAGCGTCGCCATATCCCGCACGGTTGTGTACATACGGTCGTCATGCTCGCCGTGGGTATTGGAAAAGTTGGTGGCGGTCATGCCAAGCTCGGCGGCCTTATCGTTCATCAGCTTCACAAAGTCGGCGATATTGCCGCTCACTGCCTCGGCCAAAACATTGGTCGCGTCGGCGGCGGAGGCCAGCATAGCCCCATATAAGAGCTGGCGCACCGACAGGGACTCGCCCGGCTTTATGTCCATAACGGTCACCCCGTCGGGCACGGCGTCCAGCGCCGTTGCGGAAGCCTCGCACTTCTCCTCGAGATTACATTTTTCCAGCGCCAGTATTGCCGTCATTATCTTGACGGTGCTGGCGGGATTTATTTTTTCATCGGCATTTTTCTCGTACATTACGCGGCCGGTGTTCATGTCCATAAATATGACGTAAGGAGACAGGGCGTCGAACCCCGCCGCGTCCCTGTCGCCGTCCCTCTCTGGGGCGGCGCAGACGGAAAAGGAGAGCAGCGCGGCGCACAGCAGAAAAGAAATAAATTTTTTCATCCGCATATTTCCTCTCATATAAAGTCAATACCGCGCAAAGGAGCCCCGCGCTCATCCTCCGCGAGGAATATCGGCATTGTCTCTGTGCGGTATTGACTCAGACTTTTCTAAAACAGTTTATTTCAGCTCTTCGATGGCGAGCCTCAGCGGTTCATCTTCCTGAGCGTCGAAGGCGACGTTGCCGTACTCGTCAAGGTAGGCGCTGCTCGCCGCCTCGATGTCCGGCGTAACGCCCTCGTTGAGCCAGATGCCGTCGGGACGGTAATTTTTATAGCTGGTGACCTTTACCACGCCGTCGGAATAGGAGGAGCCCACGGAGAAAATCATCTGGCTAACGCCCTTGCCGTAGGTCTTTTCACCTATGATAGTCGCCCTCCCCCGGGCCTGCATACAGCCGGCCACGATTTCGCTGGCGGAGGCGGTGCCGCCATCCACAAGGATAGTCAGCGGCAAATCGCAGGCGCCCTTTTTTGCGCGCATTTCATCGCGGTTGCCGTCCTTATCCTCGGTGTACATTATCAATCCGTCGTCAAGGAACAAATCGCAGACGTCAACGGCCGCGTCCAGGTCGCCGCCGGGATTTTCTCTGAGGTCCAGGACTATGCCCCTGGTGGAGCCGTCAAGCTTGTTGATTATGTTGGACAGCTTCTGCGCCGACTCCTTTGAAAAGCCGGTGTAGCGAAGATAGAGCAGACCGTCGCCAAGGTCACGCTTCTCGATGTAATTGGTGTCGATTTCCTCCCGTGTCATGGTCAGGTCCAAAAGGTCGCCGCCGCGGCGCACGGTCATTACGAATTCCTTGCCCTTCGGCGACTCCATGCCCTCGCCCTTCATATAGGCGACGGCGTCGTTAAGTGTGGCGCCGGAATAGTTTACGCCGTCAATGGCTACGATAACGTCGCCGCTCATAACTCCGGCGCGTTGGGCGGGGCTGCCGCCGTAGACGGAAATGACAACTATTTCGTCGGTCCCGATATTGGCGGTTACCTCTATGCCGACGCCGACATAGCTGCCGTTTATACGGGTCATCAGACTCTCTGTTTCCTCGGGACTGTAATACACCGAATATGGGTCGTCTATGGAGGACAGTATGGCGCTTATGGCCGCGTCCTCAGCCTTTTCCTCATCGAACTCCCCGATATATTTGCTCTCTATTATTCGGCTGACAGCCTCAAGACGGTTGAAGCGTCCTCCGCCAACACTGATGCCCAAAGTGTTAAAAATGAGGACGAACATAATACACGTAACGCTGAAGGTGAGCAGTACCGTCAGTAATATTTTGCCTTTGCCGCTCAAAGAAAAGCACCTCCAATATGCTCAGCCTGACTAAGGCGGTCAATTCAGGTAATCAAGCGGATTTTGCAGGTTCCCGTTATAGCTGACCTCGAAATGGCAGTGAGGTCCGGTGGAATTGCCCGTAGAACCCGCCTTTGCAATGACCTGCCCACGTTTTACGGTCTCGCCGACAGACACCAGAAGCTGGCTGTTGTGAGCGTAAAGCGTGGTATAGCCGTTGCCGTGGTTTATTACTATATACTTTCCGTAGCTTCCGTTATGCTTTGCTATCGTGACGATGCCGTCCTCGGCGGCCACAACATCGGTGCCGTAGGCGGTCGCGATATCTATGCCGCGGTGAAGGCTGTAGGTGTGGCTGAGAGGATGATTTCGGTAGCCGAAGGGACTTGTTATGCGCGTACCGCTGGGCGCGGGCCACTGGAACTTGCCGCCGGTATATGTGGAGGCAAGATAGCTGAGCTGACTGCGCCGTATCTCCTCCTGAGCCTTGCGCTCCTCCTCCTCGTACTTCTTTTCCGCCGCCGCGTAAGCCTTGGCCGCCAAATCCTCGTTTTCTGAAAGCTCGTCTATCAGCGCCTGCTGCTTTTCCAGCAGAAGCTCAAGCTCCTCCTGGCGGTAACCGAGGCTGGTCTGCTGTTCCTCCTGCTGGGCGAGCAGCGTCTCCATTTCGGTCTTGGCGTTATTGATAACATTCTGATTGTACACGTAGCGGTCAAGGATATCACGGTCATAGTTGATTATGCTTCCGACTATCTCGACCCTTTCGAGAAAATCGCCGAAGCTCGCCGCGCCGAAAAGCACCTCCAGATATGAGGTGCTGCCGTTCTCGTACATAATGCGGGCACGGGTCTTGAAATCCTCCTCGTAGGCTTTGGTATTGGCCTCCGCCTCCTCCAGCTCGGCCTTCTTCTTTTCGAGCGCCGTCTTGGTGGAGTTTATGTCGTTGGTGAGAGATTCTATTTCATCCTCAACGGCGGTGAGCTGGGCGTCAAAGTTTGCGTAATCCTTTACCAAATCGGCCTTGTTGCTTTTTATGGCCTCAAGCTCCTCCTTGGCCTTGTCTCTGGCGTCCTTCGCCTCGTCAAGAGCAGACGCGCGGCTCAGGGCCGGATACAGGCAGGAGAAGAGGAACAGCGCCGCCACCGCCAGAGCGCAGACAGCCGCCAGCATACGCTTCCTGTCGCGTCTGTTTTCATTTTTTTTCTTTGTATTCTGTGCTTTTTTCTTTTTATCCATGTAAGAACATCCCTTTCTGACGTCACACCTTCAGGTGCCGGCGGACGGCGGTACGGCTGCCGAAGCTGCCCATTATGATGCCGAAGAGCATGAGCCCTCCCGCCACGGGCAGAGCGAGCTGGCCGAAGCTGTAAAGCCTGAAAATGTCAAGGAAACCCGCCACATTCCCCACGACGGCCGTATAGCCGAAGGATATGACGATTATGGCGATGGAAGCGCCGATTATCCCCACTATTATGCCCTCCAGCATGAAGGGGCGGCGGATAAAGCTGTCCGTTGCGCCGACAAACTTCATTATGTGTATCTCGTCCTCACGGGCGTGAACACTGAGCTTGATTGTGTTCTGAATTATGAATACGGCGGTTATTAGCAGTATCAGCATGGCTATAAGGCTGCCGAACTTTATAAGGTCGGTAGCGGATATGACCTTGCGTATAATGTCCTCACGGTTGACCACCTTGGCCACGCCTCTCACCAGAAGGGCGTTTTGCTCTATCTCGTTCACGCGGGAAAGGTCGTCGGGCGTTATCTTCACGCTGCTGCGGAGTATGTCGGAGCCGTTCATGTCTCTAAAATATTCGCTGTACTCCGCGCCGAGCTGAGTTTTGTAATTTTCGAAAGCCTGCTCCTTGCTTTCAAACTCAACGCTTTTAACATTATCTATGGAATTTATCTCGCTGAGTATGCGCTCCTCGTCCGCGGGCGAGGCGTTTTCGTCTATATAGGCTTGAAGCTCGCACTGAGACGACACCTGCTCGCCGATATAATTTATATTAAAAGCGAAGAGCAAAAATACGCCAAAAAGAAATAAACAGCAGGCAATAGTCACAATGGAGGCTATTGTCATGACCGCGTTGCGGCCCAGAGAACTAAGGGCAGTTTTAAGCGAGTACATCTAAGTTATATCCCCCCTCCTTCTCATCGCGGACAACAACGCCGCTCTCGAGCTGAATTACCCGTTTGTGCGCGTCGTTGACTATCTTTTCGGAATGGGTGACCATAACTATCGTGGTGCCCATCTTGTTTATGTCCATAAGGAGCTTCATTATCTCGTCGGCGGTCTCCACATCCAGGTTGCCGGTAGGCTCGTCCGCGATGACTATGGCGGGACTGTTTACCAGCGCGCGGGCGATGCAGACGCGCTGCTGTTCACCGCCGGACAGCTCGTTGGGATAATTCTTCGCCCTGTCGGAAAGGCCCACAAGACTAAGTATAGTGGGCACCTTGCGCCGTATATCCTTTTTCTTCGCCCGCACGACCTCCATGGCAAAAGCGACGTTTTCATAGACGGTCTTATTGGGCAGAAGCCGGAAATCCTGAAACACCACCCCAACGCTCCGCCGAAGGTAGGGCAGCTTTCGGTTTTTGAGAGTGTTGACCGTGATACCGTTCACAATAACGTCGCCGGCATAGGGTTTAAGCTCCCCTGTGAGCAGCTTTATCGCGCTGCTCTTGCCGGCGCCGGTTTTGCCTACGAGAAAGACAAACTCTCCCTCTTCGATATTAAAGCTGACGTTTTCAAGGCCAACGATGTCATTGTCGTAAATGACGGTAACTGATCTGAATTCTATCAAGCCAATGCCTCCATCACATTTTAGTGGGGTTGGCCACCAGATACTTCTTGACCATGAGCGCGACCTTGAACACGATGGCATGGTCGAAGATGCGCAAATCAAGACCGGTTATCTTCTGCACCTTATCCAGCCGGTACACGAGGGTGTTGCGGTGTACGTAGAGCTGGCGCGAGGTCTCGGAAACATTAAGGTTATTCTCAAAGAACTTCTGGATGGTGAACAAAGTCTCCTGGTCCAGCGAGTCGATGGAATCCTTTTTGAACACCTCGGAAAGGAACAGCTCGCAAAGGGTCGTGGGGAGCTGATAGATAAGGCGGCCTATGCCGAGATTTTCATAGTTGACGATTTTTTTGTCGTTGTCAAAGACTCTGCCCACCTCGATGGCGATGTTGGCCTCTTTAAAGCTGCGGGCGATGTCGCGGATATTGCCCGCCACCGTGCCGATGCCCACAATGACGTTGACCATGGCCTCAGTCTGGAGAGTATCGACGATGCTGCGGGCCATTTTTTCAACATCCTTATAAACCATGCCGTCGCGCATTTCCTTGACGATTACGATGGTGTTCCCGTCAAGGTCTATGACAAAGTCCCTGCTGTTTTCCGGGAATATGCCGACAATGACGTCAAACACGTCAAAGTCCTTCTTATCGTTCTTCTTCACGACCAGCACCACTCTAGGCGCCTCATAGGAAAGGTGCAGCTCCTTGCTCTTAACAAACACGTCGCCCGGCAGTATGTTGTCCATGATTATGTTTTTGACAAAATTTGTCTTGTCAAACTTGTCGTCATAGAACTGCTTCATATTGTCGATGGCTATGGTGAGAATTTCGGCAAACTTGGCCGCCGAAGCGTCCTCGCCCTCCACAAAGCTCACGAACTCAAGCTTACCCCTTGTCTCCACCGGTAGAAAAGTATATCCCAAATAGTGGATCGCGCCGCCGGCAGCCTCGCATCTGGAAAGAATAACGCTTACGTTGGCGTCTATCTCGGCCGGATTGCCGGGGGAGGTTATGTAGCCGGTATAGTCTATCATACCTATCTTCCTGCCAAAAGCTTCCTTAAGCTGGTAGAGCATTGTGTTCAGATACTTGCTTGCCATATTTCCCAATCCTTTCGCTGTTAAAAGATATGTAAGCCGCGGTTGACCGAACCCAATAAAGACATTATACTATATGTTTCGGGATTTTGCAATAGTAATTTGTAACATTTTTGAAAATTTTGTAATAATTTTGAAAAAATCGGTCCATCGTGACTAAAACTCTATAATATTGTACCACTTTTTTGGCGAAATGTCAACAATAATTTTAAGTAAGCACAGGGGAGTATGAGGTCATTCGCGGCGGAATAAAGGGGCCGCGGCCGCGGTCCCTTTCAAATTCTCTATTTTTTTGTCCGCGCCAGCATATTTTCCAGCTCTGGCCTGTCAAACTGATACTTGCCGCCGCAGAAGTGGCAGCAAAGCTCGGCGTGACCGTCCTCCTCGATTATCTCACGAAGGTCCTTCTCCCCTATGCTGATAAGGGCCCGTTCCATTCTTTCACGGCTGCAATCGCAGAGATACTTTGTCTCCATATCCTCGAAATAATCTATTTCATAGCCGCCGAGGAGCCTTTCAACGATATCCACCGGAGTTTCGCCGGAACTGAGCAGCTGGGTGACGGCAGGTATTTCGGAGATTGCCTTTTCCACCCTGTCCACGTCGGCCTCCAGCGCGCCGGGCAGGAGCTGTATAACGAAGCCGCCGGCGGCCTTTACGCTGTAGTCGGTGTCCACCAGAACTCCAAGTGCCACCGCCGTGGGGAGCTGTTCGCTGTCGGCAAAGTAACGGGTCAGGTCCTCGGCTATCTCGCCGCTGACAAGAGGCGTCTGGCCAATGTAGGGCTCCTTCATGTTCAAATCCCTGATGACGCTGAGGAAGCCGTCGCTGCCCACCGCGCCGCCTACGTCCAGCTTTCCGTCCGGACGCAGAGGAATATCGACAAGGGGGTTGTCCACATAGCCCTTGACGTTGCAGCGTCCGTCGGAAACGGCCACCACGCGCCCTATGGGGCCACCGCCGTTGATTTGTACGGTAACGCTGTCGTCATACCCCTTCAGCATACGTCCCAGTATGGCGGCGCCGGTCAGGGCACGTCCCAGGGCGGCGCAGCAGACCGGACTCATCCTGTGTATCTCCTGCGCCCTGTTGCATAGCGCGGTAGTGTCCGCGGCTATAACGCGGATCCCGCCGTCGTGAGTTATCGCGCTCGTAATGTTGTCTTTCATTTTCATATTCCTGTCTCTATCATCTTTGTTACAAGCCTGACGGTGTTTTCCACGTCCGCCAGATTTACAACCTCTCTCGGGGAGTGAATGTAGCGGGTGGGGACGGATATTGTCCCAGAGGGGACTCCGCCTCCGCTGAGGTGAATGGCCCCCGCGTCGGTGCCGCCGTATGCCGCCGCCTCAAGCTGGTAGGGTATCTCCGCCGCCTTTGCCGCGCCGAGCATGAACTCCCGCGCCTTGGGGTGAATGATAAACGACGCGTCCTTGAGCTTGACGCCCGGCCCCTTGCCAAGCGAAAGGCTGTGCTTCGCGCTTTCGGGAGTGTCGCCCACCATTGAAACGTCAATGGCTATGCCCATGTCCGGCTCCACATTAAAGGAGGCGGTTTTGGCCCCTCTCAGGCCCAGCTCCTCCTGAACGGTGAACACCGCATACAGGTCGTTGGGGCAGGTCTTAGCCGCTTGGACGGCCTTAATAAGCGCATAGCAGCCCACACGGTCATCCATGGACTTGGCCGAGGCGCAGCCGCCCATAAGGGCAAAGTCCTCGTCGTAACCGGCCATATCGCCGACGCTGACCTTTTTCTCGGCCTCGGCCCTGTCCGCCGCGCCGATATCTATATACATCTTGTCAAGGTTTAAATCCCTGACGGTTTTTTCGTAGGAAATAACGCCCCTTGTCCCGTTTTCGAAAATAACGCCCCGATTGACGCAGTTGTGGGCCGAAATTCCGCCCACGCTCACAAAGCGGAGGAAGCCCTTGTCGTCGATATTCGTTACCATAAAGCCTATCTCGTCCATATGGGCGGCAAACATAAGCCGCTTGCCGTTGCCCTTTTTACGGCAGATGAGGTTGCCCATGGGGTCGGTGTAAACGTCCGTCACATAGGGCTCCATTTCGGCGGCGATAAGCTCTCTGATATTATCCTCCCGTCCGGAGGGCGACCAGCAGCGGGTAAGTTTTTTCAAAAGCTCCATTACAGTTCTCTCCCTTCAAGCTCCTTCAGCACCGCCGCCGCGAGACGGCCGACGCTGTCAAAGTCCTTTTTGCTCATTACGCTCACCGGCGAGTGGATATAGCGGCAGGGCACGGCAAGCACGGCGGTTTTCGTGCCTCCGCCGCTGCGCTGTATGCTGCCGGCGTCGGTGCCGCCCATGCTGGTGCGCTTAATTTGAAGCGGAATGTTCTCCCTCGCGGCGACGGCCTTTATGAGCTCAAAATATTCCCTGTCGCTGACGGCGGCCCTGTCCATGGCGGTCATGACCGCGCCGCCGCCTATGTTGGTGACGGTCTCGTGGGGCTTGGTGCCGTAGACGTCGCTGCAGGTAGTGCCTTCTATAACAAGAGCGAGGTCGGGCCTTATTCTGTTGGCGGCTATCATCGCGCCTCGGAGACCCACCTCCTCCTGAACGGTGAACACGAAATACATATCGTTTTTATATTCGTTCCTCATCAGCTCCAGAAGAACGGCGCAGCCCACCCTGTCGTCCAGAGCCTTGCTTTTTACAAGGCCGTCGCCAAACTCGGTATACTCTCCGTCAAAGGTTCCGTAATCGCCCAAATCAAGGAGCTTTTGTGCCTCCTCCTTATTTTTTGCGCCTATGTCGATATACAGCTCGCTCATGGGGATGAGCTTCTCCCGCTCGTCCCTCTTTTGCAGGTGGACGGCCTTGGCGCTGATTATGCCGGGGACCTTTTTCTCACCCAGCACCACCTTTTTGCTGACAAGCACCGTGGTGAGGATGCCGCCGACGGTCTTGAACCTGACAAAGCCCTCGTCGGTAAAGCCGCTGACGATAAAGCCCACCTCGTCCATGTGAGCGGCCACCATGATTTTTTTGCCCTTGCCCTTTTTATGAACGATGACATTGCCCATGGTATCGACGGTGACCTCGCCCGCGGGGATATTTTCAAGTATGAATTTCCGCGCCTCGTCCTCCCAGCCGGAAGGGGCGCAGAGGGAACAGAGTTCTTTTAGTAACACAGCCGGTCGCCTCCTTTAAAGGTAAGGAGCCAGGCCGCAATCAGCCGGGCGGTATTTTCTATGTCCTTTTCGTCGCCCACCTCATAGTTGGCGTGCATATATCTCAGGGGCACGGACAACAGGGCCGTCGGCACGCCCGCGCCGGCAACCTGTATCTCCCACGCGTCGGTGCCGGTGTCGCCGCTGTCCACGTCAATCTGCACGTCTATCCCCTCTTCCTTGGCCCTGTCAAGGAGCTGACGGGTGAGCTTGGGGTGAAGGTTTGGGCCCACGCTGACGACGGGGCCCTTGCCCAGAGGGAAGGCATTGTCGCTGACGCCCGGACTGGTACCGTGACAGACGTCGATGGCAATCGCCGCGTCGGGCACAAGCCGCGCCGCCGCCGTTCTCGCCCCCCGGAGTCCCAGCTCCTCCTGAACCGTGGCCACCGCGACAACGTCGCAGGACAGCTTATAATTCCGCACAAGCTCCAGCGTCCGCACCACGGCGGCCAGACCGCCGCGATCATCAACGCAGCGGCCCGCGAAAGCGGAGCCCGCCAGCTTTGTGTAACCGGTATTGAGGGTAATGATATCGCCCACCCGCACGATCTTTTCGGTCTGTTCCTTTTTAAAGCCGATATCCACGGCCATATTTTCAACGGCAAGGGCCTTGCCGCTATCCTTTACGAGGTGGGGCGGCTTTGCGCCGATAACGCCGAAATAATCGCCTCCCTCGCAGTGGACGGTCACCTCGGTGCCGGGGAGGGTCTTAGGGTCAAAGCCCCCGACCTCACAGAACAGCAGGCTGCCCTCGTCGGTAATGCCGCTGACCATAAGCCCAAGCTCGTCTTGATGGGCCTCCACCATAACGACGGGCGCGTTCTCGATACCGCAGCGGTACCAGCCCATGACATTGCCGAGGACGTCCTCCTCTATCTCCGTGCAGTAAGGGGCGAAAAGCTCCTTAACCACGGCGCGGACGGCCTCCTCGTTGCCGCTGACGCCCACGGGAGCGTCCAGCCTTTGCAGTATATCCTCTATTTTCAAAGGGAAAGTCCCTCCTTTTAAAGCTCGTTTACCAGTTTTTTGAACAGGTTTCCCCGTTCCTCAAAGTTTTTGAACAGGTCGAAGCTGGTGCTGGCGTTGCTCATCAGCACCACGTCGCCGTCCGCCGCCATAGCCGACGCGAGCTTTACGGCCTCTTCATAGCTTTGACAGACAGTGACGGGAATATCCGCGCCGACGCCGGTCTTTTCGGCATAATTTTTCAGCGCGTCCCTGATGACGCCGGCGGTCATGCCCACAAGGAACAGAGCCTTGCACTTCTCGGCCAGAGACCGGCCAAGGCTGTCGTAGGGAATACCCTTATCCTTGCCGCCGGCGATAAGAATGACCTTGTCAAAGACCTTGAGCGTGTTCATGGTGCGGTTGGGGCTGCTGTCGATAGAGCTGTTGTAGTAGCGCACGCCGTCCTTCACGCGGACAAGCTCGATGCGGTGCGGAACGCCGCCGAACTCCCGGGCCACCTCCCTTGCCGCCGCCTCGCATCCGGGGCCCACGGCCGCGATGGCGGCCATGTAATTTTGCACATTGTGCTCGCCGGGTATCTTTATGTCCGAGGTCTTCATCACCTCGCCGCCAAAGGCGCGGATAACGCCGTCCTTTGAGTAAACGGCGCAGTCCGCGTCATAGCCGAAAAGCCGCACCTCTCCCCTGGCGCTGGAGCGACAGGCGTATGACTGCTCGTCGCTCTTGTTCAGCACCAGAACTCCGTCCCTGTCCTGATGGAGATAGATGTTGCGCTTTGCGTCCATGTATTCCTCAAAGGACTTATGCCAGTCCAGATGATTGGGGGTCATATTTGTTATGACGGCAACATTCGGGCTTTGCCTCATGGTATGGAGCTGAAAGCTGCTGAGCTCGAGCACGGCGACGTCCGTATCCTTTATATCCTCTATCTCGGGCAGAAGGGGCTTTCCTATATTGCCGCCAAGATGGACGGTTTTGCCCATCTTTTTCAATATTTCCGAAACGAGAGTTGTTGTTGTGGTCTTGCCGTCGCTGCCGGTTATGGCGATTATCTTCGCGGGACAGAGCTCAAAAAACACCTCCATCTCGCTGGTTATGACGCTCCCCCGGGCGGCGGCATCAAGGAGCTGGGGCACGTCAAACCGTATGCCCGGCGTCTTGAAAATATAGTCGCCGCTGAGGTTTTCAAGGTAATCTGGGCCGGCCTTCAAGGTCACGCCCAGCTCACGGAGCTCGGCCGCAATATCCCCAAGCTGCTCCTCGGTCCTCTTGTCGGCGGCGGTTATGACCGCTCCCAGTCCGCTGAGGAAGCGTATAAGGGGCAGATTGCTTATACCTACGCCCAGCACCGTGACGCTTCTGTTTTTCATTTCCGCCTTAAAAGCGGTCAGCTTATCGTTCATAATGCACCTATCTCACAAAGTTGGTATAAATTTTATCTTCCACGGCGGGAACGGCGCCGTTTTCCCTGCCAAGCTCGATGCACCTGAGCAGCCAGGCCATATTCCGTCCCAGCACCCGCATAGTCTGGAGGCCCTCCGCGTCCTGGAGCACGTCGGAAGGACTCCCTCCATGCACCACGGGCCAGTAGTTTGAGCTGACAACGGGCATATTGTTTATGGTAAAGTATTTTAAGAGCTGGTCGATGGTGGCCGTGGTTCCGGCGCGTCTCGCGCTGGCGACCGCCGCGCCGGGCTTGAAGCGGAGCTTGGAGCCCCCGGCGTAAAACAGTCTGTCCATAAAGGACGTGGCCGCGCCGTCCGCCGCCGCGTAATGCACCGGCGAGCCTATCACAAGTCCGTCAAATTCGTCAAGCCGTTCGAGGGCATCGTTTACGCAGTCGTCGGTAACGCATTTTCCGGCTTTTCGGCAATAGCCGCAGCCGAGGCAGCCCTTTGTGGTCTGTCCGGCCTGGAAAATCTCGCTTTCCACTCCGTACTCGGCAAGGCCCTTTGCCACCTCGCACAGAGCGGTATATGTGCAGCCCTCTTTGTGCGGGCTGCCGTTTACAAGAAGCACTTTCATAGTATTTCCGCCTTTCATATATATTTGTCAGTATATTTTATAACCTTACACACCTTTCTCATTATACCACTCTTCCATATTTTAGTCAATACTTATGTATAAAAAAGGACAGCCGGAAGGCTGCCCTTCAGAGCGCAGACAAACCTGCAAAGGGGGACCCGCACGGTCCCCCCTTTGAAAAACGATGATATAAACGATGATATAATTTACTTTATGTTGTCCACGGCGGCGCGCTCCACGGGCAGGCCGGCGGCGTAACGCTCGATAAAGGTGTTGAAGCCCTCCACGTCCGCCGGGTCGGGAGTCACGCTGACGCCCTTGTTGCCGGCAAACACCCTATGCTCAAGATAAGCGTCCAGAGTCTCGCCCGGGTCGGCGTTGACCATATAGGCGGCAAGGAGTGCTATTCCCCAGGCTCCGCCCTCGCCGGCGGTCTCCATAACGCTTACGGGGGCGTCCATGGCGGCAGCCAGTATCTTCTGCCCCACGCCTTCGGTCTTGAACAGACCGCCGTGGCCCATGATGCTGTCCACCCTTACGCCCTCCTTCTTGAGAAGGATATCAAGACCTATCTTAAGAGCGCCCAGAGAGGTATAAAGGTTGGCCCGCATAAAGTTGGCCAGATTGAATTTGCTTTCGGGAGTGCGCACCAGAAGCGGCCGCCCCTCCTCGAAGCCGGTTATATGCTCGCCGGAATAATAGCAGTAGCTCATAACGCCGCCGCAGTCCGGGTCTCCCTCCATGGCTCTGAAATAAAGCTCGTCATACAGCTTCGGCATACTGATATCCACGCCAAGCAGCTGCGAAAATTCCTTGAAAATATTCACCCAGGCGTTTATGTCCGAGGTGCAGTTGTTGCAGTGAACCATGGCCACAAGGTCGCCCATGGGCGTGGTGACAAGGTCTATGGCGTCATAAACGGCGCTGAGTTCCTTTTCCATAACTATCATGGCGAACACCGACGTGCCGGCCGAAACATTGCCGGTGCGGGGTGCCACGCTGTTGGTGGCGGCCATGCCTGTGCCCGCGTCGCCCTCGGGAGGACAGAGCGGCGCGCCGGGCTGGAGATTGCCGCTGGGGTCCAAAAGCTTTGCCCCCTCGGGCGTAAGGACGCCGGCCCTTTCTCCCGCCAGAAGAGCCTTGGGCAAAATATCCCTGATTTTCCAGGGGAAGCCTTTACCCTCCACGGCCTTGTCAAACTTGTCGAGCATGGCGGCGTCAAAGTCCTTTGTATGTATGTCGATGGGGAACATACCCGACGCCTCGCCGACGCCGAGAACCTTCTCTCCGGTGAGCTTCCAGTGTATATAGCCCGCGAGCGTGGTCATGAAGCGTATATCCGCGACATGGGGCTCCTCGTTGAGAATGGCCTGATACAGATGAGCGATGCTCCAACGCTGAGGAATGTGATAGTTGAACAGCTTTGTCAATGCCTCGGACGCGGGGCCGGTGACGGTGTTGCGCCAAGTGCGGAAAGGCGTCAAAAGCTCGTCATTTTCGTCAAAAACCATATATCCGTGCATCATGGCGCTGAAGCCGATGGCCGCCAGCTTGCTCACGGCCACCCCGTACTTCTCCATAACGTCGGCGGTCATTTTGGCATAGCAGTCCTGAAGGCCGGTCCAAATATCGTCGAGGGAATATGTCCAGATACCGTTTTCATAACGGTTTTCCCAATCGTGGCTACCCGAGGCTATGGGCGAGTTGTCCTCACCTATAAGCACGGCCTTTATCCTTGTGGAGCCCAGCTCTATGCCAAGCACCGCCCTGCCGGTGAAAATAGTATTTTTTATCGCGTCGATACTCATTTTTTACCCTCCTGTTTTTTTACTATATTGTAATTATATAACAGTTTTCCAAAAATTTCAAGATAAAAATCAAAAATTAAGCGCGGGGGGATACGTCTTGTTCCAACCTTAATACGCCATGGCCTTAAGGCCGTTGAGAATGGCGCTGTTGGATATGGCGAAAGCGTAATTCTCCACCAGCAAATCGTTTATCTGATGAGCGGCGCAGAATTCGGAAAGCGACAGCGAGGCGCTGCGAGGGTCGATAACGAATATCTCCTCATAGTTGTTCGTCATAAAAGGCACCAGGGCGTTGCCGAAGGAGTCCTTGAGCACGACAAGCCGGCGTCCGTTCTTATTTGTGGTGACAATGTGCATCAGCGGGTGGTCGCCGCCGAGGAAAGCAAGGTACTTATTCGTGGTGCCGGAGGGGTCGCTTATCACGCTGGCCTCATACTGTCCGGTCATGTCGGCGGAATAATACGCCTCGCTGGACTCCACCATAGGCTGATAAAAGACCTCCACGTAATCCGGGTAGTCCTTGAGTACCTGACGCTTGGCGTAGCGGTACAGAGAGCCGACAAAGTCGTCGGCAACAACCGCGGTCTCAAAGCTCTCGAGCGGCGCCGCCTCCTGCTCCGAAGCCTTACAGAAGGCGTAATACCCCTCGTAGGCCCCTCTCGCCGTCCAATGGTGGTCGGTGCGGAAGTACACATACTGGTCGGCCACCGACGCCACATAGGTATAGGCGTCCACAGGCGTAACGTCGGGCGAAAGCTCGGAATAAAGCTGAGTTATCGCGTCCTTTTGAGAGTGCATATCGGTGTGGAATTTGACCGGCGAATAAAATTCTCCCGACGTAGGCGCGACAATGGAATATACATTTACATCGGGAAGGCACGCCTTTATCGCGTTCACGGTGGAGGCGTAATTCGTCAGCATCTCGGGATAATAGCCGAATATTTCCATGGCCCTTATGCCGGAAATTATAATTCCGTGGCTGTTATAGTCGGCCTCCTCCGCGACGTCTATATGCGCGGCCTCGGGCAGGGTCTCCTCCGGCTCGGCCTCCGGCGCGGCGCCGTCGGCCCCCTGTAGATTTTCACCAACGCCCATGTCCTCGGTAACCGCGTTGGCTATCACCTCCACCGAGTCGTCACTCTTATATTTAAACGCGCTGCCAAGGCCGTCGCCCACGGTTATAAAGCTTTCGCGAAAAGGGAAGTGGTCTTTTATGTAATCGTCTATTTCCTTTGTCAAATTTCCGGAAGCCGCGTTAGCAAGGGTGAACTTCGGCGGCTTGGCGAGCTCCCGCCCCTCCGCCTCGGATTTTCCGCTTTTCGGCATTATAAGGAACAGCAGCAGGCCCGCCGTGAGCATCACGAGGAATACGGCGGGTATAAGTCTGTCACGCATCGGTATCATCACTCCAATCACAACATGACATTATACTCCCATTTTCATCTGAATTCAAGTACCTGATGTGAAATTTTTAAATTTTATTTTATTCCTTAATTTGCCTGTTGCAATTTTTATGAAATCGTGATATAATCACAGACAGTGAGCGCAAGGGAGGCGATATATTGAGGCGTCGCTCCAAACCGTATAACGATTATCTGAACAGCGTAAATGACGTAATGATTTCACCCAGTATACAGAAGCTTGAGAACTACGACCAGCACATGGGCACATCGAGGCTCAGCCACAGCATCAGCGTCAGCTATAAGAGCTACCGTCTGGCGCGGCTTTTGGGCTGGGACGCCAAGGCCGTGGCCCGGGCGGGACTTATGCACGATATGTTTTACTACAACTTCCGGGAGGCGGGCTTTACCGCCCGGGAGCATTGCCGCATCCACCCTCAGATAGCACTTAACAACGCCCGCCGCAACTTTGCCGTGTCAAATCTCGAAAGCGATATAATCAGGGCGCATATGTGGCTGGCCACCAACACCCGTCCGAGGTACAAGGAGGCATACCTGGTGACCATGGTAGACAAATACTGCGCCGTCGAGGAATTCTTCAAGGGACTGTTCGTGAAGCTTCACAAATAATAAATATACTATGTACAAAGGAGAAATAAAAATGACCGTACTGATATACCCCAAATGCTCCACCTGTCAGAAGGCCCTCGGGTGGCTGGACGCCAAGGGAGCCCCGTATGAAACGCGCCATATAAAAGACGAAAGACCCACGGCCGCCGAGCTTAAGGAGTGGCACGCGAAAAGCGGCCTGCCCCTTAAAAGATTTTTCAACACCAGCGGCCTGTTGTATAAGGAGCTTGGGCTTAAGGAAAAGCTGCCGGGCATGAGCGAGGAGGAGCAGCTTGAACTTCTGGCCTCGGACGGAATGTTGGTCAAGCGACCGCTTCTGGTGAGCGAAAACGGCGTCGTCCCCGGCTTTAAGAGCGCGGAATGGGAGAAACTGCTGTGACCGGCTTCATCAAAAGGGAACCGGTCCTCACGGCGGCGCTGATACTGGCGGTCGTTTCGTGCTTTTTCAATCCGCCGGGGCCCGAGCTTCTGAGCTTTATAGATTTCCGCACCCTTACGCTGCTGTTCTGCCTGATGGCGGTGATGAAGGGCTTTCAGAAAACCGGTCTGTTTTCGGTCGGAGCAAGAGCTCTCCTCGGCCGGACCAAAAGCCTGCGGCAGACCTCGGGAGCTCTTATTTTGCTGTGTTTTTTCACGAGTATGCTGATAACCAACGACGTGGCGCTGATAACCTTTGTCCCCTTTGCCATCGAGGTGTTGACCGCCGCCGGAAAGCGTGCCGCAATTCCGCTTACGGTGGCAATGCAGACCGTGGCCGCCAACCTCGGGAGCATACTTACGCCCTTGGGCAATCCCCAAAATCTGTATCTCTACTCTCTGTCGGGCATGAGCGTGACCGCCATGGTGAAGCTCATGCTTCCCTTCTGGACCATGTCGCTGGTTCTGGTGACTCTGTCGCTGCTGATATTTAAAAAGGACGCGGTGTCTCAGAATAAAGGCGCCGCTCTCCCATCCATGAACAAAATTTCGCTGACGGTATACACCGTGCTTTTCGCCATATGTATGCTCTGTGTGCTGCGGCTGATAAGATATATTGTGCTGCTTGCCGCGGTGCTGGCGGTTCTGCTGGCGTATGACCGGCGGGTACTTTTAAAGGTGGATTACTCGCTGCTGCTGACCTTCGTGGGCTTTTTCATATTCATCGGAAACATGAGCGCGGTACCGGCGGTGAACGGCTTCCTCCGCTCGATCATAGGCGGGCGCGAGGTGCTTGTGAGCGTCTTATCCAGCCAGGTGATAAGCAACGTCCCCGCCGCGCTTTTGCTGTCGGGCTTCACGAGCCGCCTGGATTTGCTTATGATAGGGGTCAATATCGGCGGCCTCGGAACGCTGATAGCGTCAATGGCCAGCCTTATCTCATACAAGTACATAGCCGGCTGCGACGGTAATATAAAGGGCCGCTATTTCGGTCTTTTCACCGGTCTGAACTTAGTTTTTCTCGCGGCGCTGTCGGCGCTGGCAATTATAATAGCATAAAAAAGCTCGCGGACACTGTCCGTGAGCTTTTCCTTTGGAGGCGTCACCCGGATTCGGACCGGGGGTCAAGGAGTTGCAGTCCTGTGCCTTACCACTTGGCTATGACGCCGTTTGAAAGGCCCTTGGCCTTTCTGTGGAGCGGAAGACGAGATTCGAACTCGCGACTTTCACCTTGGCAAGGTGACACTCTACCACTGAGTCACTCCCGCATATGGTGCCTTCGACTGGAATCGAACCAGTGACACAGGGATTTTCAGTCCCTTGCTCTACCGACTGAGCTACAAAGGCAAATGGCGACCCGGAAGGGGTTCGAACCCTCGACCTCCAGCGTGACAGGCTGGCGTACTAACCAACTGTACTACCGGGCCAGAAAAGCACCAAAAGTCAAGACCCTCGCCCGACTTTTGGAAGAGCGCCCGCAAACAGCCGAACCGTTCGCGGGAAGAGGGGTGAGCAATGGGTAAAGGCTTGCGGCCTCGCCTAAAAGCGAAGCCACGGCGCGGTCACCCATTGCTCCGATGTGGTGGGAGTTATAGGGCTCGAACCTATGACCCTCTGCTTGTAAGGCAGATGCTCTCCCAGCTGAGCTAAACTCCCACGCTCCGCAACAGTTGTAAGTATAACAGATTTTTCTTTCTTTGTCAATACCTTTTTTGAAAAAAATTTCTCCCGCGACGGAAAAGTACAGACAGTGAAAATTTTTTAAAAAAAGGCTTGACAAACGGCTTCTTTTGTACTATAATAATATCGTTCGTTATGAGCGATGCCGAATTGTGTAAGGGTAGCACGACAGACTCTGACTCTGTTTGTGAGGGTTCGAATCCTTCTTCGGCAACCACGGCCGTTCCGATAGGGACGGCTTTTGTTTTGGATTTAACGACAGAGAGGCGGTTTTGTTATGAAAGAAATATATCTGGCCGGAGGCTGCTACTGGGGCGTGGAAAAGTATATCTCCAATCTGAAGGGCGTTGTCGAGACCACCGTGGGCTTCGCCAACGGCCGCACCGCGGCGCCCACATACAAACAGGTGTGCACCGAAAATACCGGTCACGCCGAAACGGTGAAGGTGGTCTACGACCCCGAGGTCATACCCCTCAGGGCTCTGCTTCGGCTGTTTTACAAAATAATCGACCCTACCAGTGTTGACCGTCAGGGCGAGGACAGGGGCCATCAGTACCGCACAGGCGTGTACTACACCGACCCCGCCGACGCCCCCGTGATAGCCGAAACCTTGGCGGAGCTGGAAAAGTCCGTGAACGAGAAGGTCGCAGTAGAAGCCTGTCCGCTGGAAAATTTCTACGACGCCGAGGAATATCACCAAAAATATTTGGACAAAAATCCCGGCGGCTACTGCCATGTCCCCTTCGGACTCATCGCTTGGGCAAAAACGGTGGAGCCAAAGGAATTTTCATAAAGATAGCACAGAGCGCGTCGGAAAGCCCGACGCGCTCTGTGCCGTCTTTCACACCTTTACCCTATACTAATCCCCAACTAAAATCAGACATTTGCGACGGCCTTTTCCGCGCCATACTACGTCATCGGCCTTGACAATACATACAGTATTGCCTTCGGCCTCTTCCTTGCCTGACGCGAAAAATTCTCGTCGCTCGGTGTCTGATTTTAATTAAGGATTAGTATTACCCGCGAGGATTTCCTTGTAATCCGCCAAATTCTGTTTTAAGAGCTCCGGCGTGTCCAGTCCGTAGGGGCATTTGGTCTTACATCTGCCGCAGTTAAGACAGTTTTCAATATTTAACATCTTCTTTTGCGCCTCCGGGGTCAGCCATCCCGCCGAGGGGCTGCGGCGGATAAGCTGGGACATGCGGGCGCAGTTGTTTATCTCTATCCCCGCCGGGCAGGGCATACAGTAGCCGCAGCCGCGGCAGAAGCTGCCGATGAGTTCTTTTCGGTCATTTTCGATGACCGCCTCAAGCTCCTCCGTCATGGCGGGAGGGTTGTCCATATAGCTCAGGAACTCGTCCAGCTCGCTCTCTCTTTGGACGCCCCAGATGGGCAGAACATTGTCGAATTGGCCGAGCCACGCATACGCCGCGTCGGATTTGGTGATAAGTCCGCCGGAAAGGGCCTTCATTGCAATGAAGCCCACGTTCTTCTCCCCGCACAGCTTGACCAGCTCAATGTCCTTTTCAGTGGCGAGATAGCAGAAAGGAAACTGCAATGTCTCGTACAGTCCCGAGCGCACGGCCTCCTCCGCAACATTGAGGCGGTGGTTGGTAATGCCTATGTGACGTATCTTCCCCCGTGACTTGGCCTCAAGCATGGCCTCGTACAGACCCGAGCCGTCGCCCGGCCTGGGACAGAACGCGGGGTTGTGGAACTGATATATATCGATATAATCGGTCCTAAGCGTTTCAAGGCTGGTTTCGAGGTCCCGCCAAAAGCCCTCCGCGGTGGACGACATGGTCTTGGTGGAAATATGAATTTTCTCCCGAACGTCCGAAAGGGCAAGCCCAATCTTTTTTTCACTGTCGGAATACGCCCGGGCGGTGTCAAAAAATGTTATGCCGTTTTCGTAAGCCTTTCGCAGCAGCCTCGCCGCGTACTCCTCGCTCACCCTCTGTATCGGGAGGGCGCCAAAGGCGTTTTTGGGCGAGGTTATGCCGGTTTTTCCTAATGTAACTGTCATTTTTCTCCCTCACTTTGCGTAATAAACTATCCATTCGGCGCTCCTAAAAGCGGAGCCGGCCTTTCTCAACTTTTACAATTCAACATCAATAAAACCGTCGATTTCAAGGGTTTTCGGGGTGACGGCGCACTTCACGCAGGAAACGCGGACGCCGCTTTCCGCCGCCGCCGTCAAAGCCTCCGCAAATTCGGGGTGGGTCGCGCGGTTGGGCCGGAACAGCCGCGCCTCCGCCATCTGCGCAACAAAGAACACATGGGCCTCATATCCCGCGGCCGCGCAGTCCGCAAGCTCCCGCAGGTGCTTGACGCCCCGCTCCGTAGGGGCGTCGGGGAACATTACAACTCCGTTTTCCTCAAGCGTCACGCCCTTGACCTCGACAAAAATCTTCCGTTCCCCGCCCTCAATGTAAAAATCAAACCGGGAATTTTTGTATACACATTCCGGCTTTATAAGGTCGGTACGACCGAAAAAACCGCTTTCCGCCGCCCACTCGCCAAAGACCTTATTCGGCGCCTGACTGTCCATATTTATCAACAAATCGTTTTTATATACCGCCACAAGGTCATATTTCGTTTTTCTCTCCGGATTGGCCGCCCTTGCCAGGAACACCCGCGACCCCGGCAGCAAAAGCTCCCTGCACCGTCCGGTGTTCTTCACGTGACAGACACGGTTCACGCCGTCAACAACCACGTTAGCGATAAATCTGTTGGGACGGGATACAAATACCCCCTCCTCGATGTCACCGTATGTCACTATCCCGTCCCCCTTTGTATTTATAATATCACATTTTTCCTGAAAAGGCAAGAGCAAATTGGTGTTGACACCGATGTAAAAAAATGATATAATTTTATATATATTTTATGGTAAGGAGCGGACAAAATGAAGGCAAAATTTTTGACAGTTTTGACAATTCTCATGCTGACGCTTGGCATCGCTCACGCTAATGACGGCGGAGAATGGTTTTTTAAGGACAACGTGTCGAACGACGCGCGGCTTGTCGAGCTGCATATGCTGGGCGCCCACGACGCCTTTACCGCCGGACTGAACGAAAACTCAGACCCGGACGCGGCGGGAATAAAGCTGGGCGACAGCGGCAGTGTGGCGGCCGGCAGTTTCTTATGGGAATTTGGACTTGTCGCCTATTCCCGCGCTCAGGAGGCCGACGTGGAAACCCTGCTGAACAGCGGCGTCCGCTACTTTGACGTGCGCCTGTCCCGCTATAAAGACGACGGGGAGTTTTACACCACTCACGGGCGCATCTCGGACAAATTCACCGGTCCCGACGGCATAGCGAGAAAAATCGCAGCGTGGGCCGAAAAGCACCCCGGCGAAATAATCGTGCTGGATTTCCAGAGCCTGTTCGATATCCAATCCGACAACGGCGGAGCCACTCAGCAGTCTTGGACCGACCTCATGAGCAAACTGACCGCCGACGGCATCGCCAAATATGTACATACAAATAACGGCAGCATAAACGCTCTGACCTACGGCGGACTTACCAATAACGGAAGCCGTGCGGCCATCGTGCTTTTCGGTCAGGTCACGGGCTCATGGGCGGACAGCCGCTTTATCAACCGCCGCGACGAGGACGGTTATCTCCGTTCCAACTGGACAAGTCAGAGCTCATATGACAATATGCGGGCAAAGCTGGCGGAGGAAATTGCCGAGCTGAAAAACAACAGCGACAAATATTTCTATAAGCTCCGCATAATGCAGGCCCAGACCACAGGCGAGCATCTCATCAACGACGCAAACAGGAACAACATAAAAATCCTCACCGACCCGGACTACGACGAGTGGAGCGAGCTTTTGCCCATACTTATGGTGGACAACGCCGCCACGGACAGCGAGGACTTCAACGCCAAGGCCGTAGACCTGCTGGCGAAGAAGAACCGTGAGTACACTCCCGGCGTATACAGGGCCGTTGACGGGAATTACGCCCTCACCGGCAGCAACGACAACGTGCCCCTGGGGACAAAATTCACCGCAAAAAGGGAGGGCGACGTCCTCACCCTCGGCGGCGGGATAACCGGCGAAATGACCCTCATTGTAAAGTCTAACGGCAAAAAGCAGCGCCTTTACAAGGACGGTGAGCTATTGGGCGAGACCGGCTCCGACGGCTTGCTCCGTGAGGAAATAACCGCCCTCGGCGAGTACACCCTCACCGACACGGACGAGGTCATAGACTTCGCCGTGACCTCTCCCCTTCTCAGATATACCTTCACCGACGGCCTGACCGACGTTGCCGGCAACGGGCTTGACGGCGAAGCCGTTGGCAGTCCGGCTATCGGCGGCGGCGCGGCAAACCTTACTCCCGGCAATGTCATAAAGCTCCCCCTCGGCCTGACTAAGCATATGAAGGAATACACCGTAACCGCCTGGGTAAATCTGAACACCCCCAACCAGAATAACACCCGTTTCTTCGACATAGGCCGTCACCAGCGGGCCAACATTTTCGGCGAGGCCGGTACGGACAAGACCTCGTCGGCCACCAAGTTCGCCGAGACTGTCCGCGCTCAGGGCGGCGGCCTCACCCCCGGGAAATGGACCCACCTTGCGGCTCAGTACAGCGGCGGAAAATTTACGCTGTACGTTGACGGCAAAAAGGTCACGGAGACATCCAACAATTCAAAAAATTCCGAGCCGCGCCTTATCGAGGATTACTTCAATAATAACGGCAGCTATATAGGCCGCACCATGTGGTACGCCTTCGGCGAAAATGCCAACGACAACCCCGATATGAACGGCCGGACGGCCGACTTCCGAATTTATGACTCCGCGCTTTCAGCCGAGGAGATAAGCCGTCTTGCGCGCACGCCGCACAAGAGATACGTGGACATAAACACCGGCGCCGATATACAGCCCGCCGAGGATCTCGACGTGCCCACGGCTTACAGCGGGGTGACCTTCCCCGAGACGATTGGCGGCTACGAACTGGTAAGCTTTGAAAACGTCACCGATATGGCCGGCAGCTCTGACGCGGTGGGATATTACCGTTCCACGGTCCCCGCAGCCGACAGCCTTATAATAACGCGCGAGGGCGGCCGGGCGAAGGCAACGCTTACCCTCACCGCTCCGCGGGAGAATGGATGGATAATACTGGCCGCATACGGGGACGGCGGTCTTAAGGCCGTCAAAGCCGCCGATGTGACAGGCACAAGCGCCGCCGTCGAGCTTGAAATTCCCGAGGACGCGAAAGTAAAAGCCTTCCTTTGGGAAAAGGGAACCCTGCGGCCTATAATGAGCGCGGAATAGAATAGAAGAGCTGTAAAAAACTCACTATGTAATCTGGAGGCACGGGGCTGTCCAAAAAAATCGCGAAGAACGAACGAAAATCAGCCCGCGTAGGCGGCCCTGCCGCCGAGCAGGCCCTCCCGACGGCGTACATTGGTACGCCGAGTGGTGATTTTCGTTCGTAGTTCAAGGGCATAATGCAAAGAAAAACCGCTCGCATGAGCGGTTTTTCTACGTCAATTAAATTATTTTGATTTTGAATTTGAATTTTTTTCCTTTCATTTATTTAAATAAAGCCTTCCAGCCCTTGAACGGTCTGCGCCATTTTTTTACAGACCCTTTTTATTTGGCTAAAATCTTGACCTCATATAACTGCGCGGGATAATTGTTGTCGTCCGGATGGCTGCGGGGTTTGGCGTTCTCCACCACTACCCGTACAAAGCGGGCGTTGCCGGAGAGCCGGTCAACGGTGAAGCCGTAATCCGTATAGCCCTCGGTATTATCCACAAGGGTTGTGAAGTCGCGGCCATTCACGCTACCCTCTATGCGGTACTGGTAGTAAGGCTCGGAGCCGTTCCAGATAAGCCAGGAAATCTGCGCCTCGCTGAGAGAGCGCACCTCGCCCAAATCTACCTCCCAGGTGTAGGGCCACTGCACGCCGGACTCCCAGACGGAACGGTAATCACCGTCGTTGGCCTCGCCGCCGTCGGCCTCGATATAGTCCCTGACCGTGGGCATATCCTGCGAAACTATGCGGCCGTTCTGTACCGGTATAACATTATCGTTGTCCCAGTTGTAAAGAAGCTCGTCATAAAAATCGTAGAAGGCGAAGCCGTTGGACACGGTCACAGGGTAGCGGCGGTTGGTGGTGCGCTTTACCACCGCGTCCTGCCAGAAATACATCCAGCGGTAGGTGCTCATAACGTAGTTGTCGCTGTCGGGCTTCATGCGGAAAACCGTGCCGGACTGAGAGGAGAAGGTGGTGGTGTTGCCCACGGGTCTCAGAGGCGACCATGGGCCGTCGATGGTGGGAGCGGTATTGTACATACCTTGGGTGGGATACCAGCCGGCGGTGCCCGAAGTGAACAAATAATACATACCGTCCACCTTAATCATGCTGGGCAGCTCACGCCAGCTGTTGTGGTTGACTATACATACAAGGCGCTCCACGTCGGTCCAGCCCTCGTTCAGCTCGTAGAGGGCGAGGTCGGCGTTGACGTTGATGGCGGCGATAAGGTATGCCTTGTTGTCGTCGTCAACATATACGTTCAAATCACGGGTGTCTCCGCCCTCGGGACGGATGGCGCGGTGAAAGGTCCAGCGTTCGCCGGGCTTGCCGGAGGCGAAGGCCGTCATGGCCGTGCCGTAGCCGCCGTCGGCCTCAAGGTGAGCGATAAACACAAACTCGCCGGTAACGGGATTGTAAATGAAGTTCTGGCTTTCGAAGCGGACGGTGTCAAAGTCCTTGCAGGTCTCGTTGGCGAGTATCTCCTCGTAATTAAGAACCTCAACAGGCTCGGTATAGGTGATATCGTCGGTAGATGTAGACATCATCAGCTGGCCGAAGCCGCCGTTGGGACCGCCGCCCCATGCGGAAAAGCTGTAATAAACCCCGTCCACATAGAGAGAGTTGGGCCGGTCGAAGCCGGACTCCTCAAGGTTGGAGCTGGTCTTAAGGTCGGCGGGCAGCTCATAGGGCTCGACGGGCTTGGTGACCGCGTGGTCGATGAGGCTGCCCTCCCTGTCCAGAGCGTAAACGTCATAGACGTAGCTCCTGCCTATTTCCAAATCATAGTCGTCGATACTCGTTCCGGTCAGGGAGGCCATCAGCTCGAGAGCCCCGCCGTCAACGCTGCGATAAACGTCGAAGCGGGCCGCTCCGGTAAAGGTGCCCCACTGGACCTTGGCGTTGGCTACCTTGTCCTCACCCTTGAGCAGGAACAAGGTGGCCGCCGCGCCGATAACGCGGTCGTCGCTTTCCCCTACCTCGGTAAGGGTAAAGGTCTGACTTCCTCCGCGATAGCCAAGCTCCCGCTGGCTGAACTGACCCTCTATCTCGGTCAGATAAAGCTCGGAGTTCTTATTCTTAAGGTAATAGGCGCCGCTGCCGGCGGGTTCAAGAATGAATATCTGGTTGTTGCCGAAGTTGGTGTCATACTGTGTCACGGAGGCCCCGGCTTCAGTGCTCCCGCCGGGGATATCCATGCTGCGGCGGCTGAGCTTGTTGGTGATTATATATGCTCCGCCTCCCTGAGTCATGAAGTCCCATACCTGTATGTCGCTGTCAGCGGGGTCCGCCGCCACAATGCGGGCGCTGTTGTCGGTGCTGGCCTCGGCGGTGGAGACCACCCTGTTCTGTCCGGCAAGGTAGATGCGGTAATATTTTCCGCCCACGGTCTCCTGACCGTAGGTGTCGGGGGTCATATAGGCGGTTTCGTCTATCCACACCCAGCCGTACTCTATGTCGGCGCTGTCGGAAAGAGCAAGTCTTTTGCCGTTTTCGGCTATGACGTACTGGCCAGTGGCGACATTTCTGAGGCCGTCATATCTGTCTAATCCGCTGCTGTACGTTTCGACATACTCAAAAGCCTGATTTGTGGAAAGAGAGGGCTCCTCCATTACAAGGGTGCCGTCCCTTACCGCAAGGGCCAGGCCGCTTTCGTTATTAACGAACTGATAACGGCCATCTCCCCTGGCCACCGTTCTCCAGACGGCGTTGCGGTCAGGGGCAGTCTTAAATTCGCCAACAACGTCTCCAAGCTCAAAGGGTGAAAGTCCAAGGCTCTCTCCGTCGGCGGATATTATTCCGTAGCTGGAATCGTGGCCGGAAACCATATGTATATTCACAAGCTTGCCGTTGAGCTTGTCATAGTCGGTGATAACGGGGCTTTCACCGCCGGAGGCGGCGTCAGCGGTCACGGGCATCTCCCTGAGCTCGAAAATCTGGGTGTCGTCGCCCACAAGGACGTTTTGGGCGATAACGCCGTCCGCGCGTTCGGTCAGGTACAGCGCGTCGTCATGAGCGCATTGCAGCAGATAGCCGCCGCCTTCCTGAGCAACGGGGCGTATCCACTGGTTTGTGCCGTCCGTAATGCCGTAAATTATAAGGTTCAGCTCAGGGTCGCTGCGTCCGTTGGGTATATCGAAGGAGCGCAGGGCCTTTTTGTTGGTCACCGCGTAACGGCCGTCGCCGCGGCTTACGAACCTCCACACCTGCTTATCGTCGGAGGGGTCGGCCTCGCCGAGGACTACGCGCACGCCGTCGCCCATATTGCCGTTTTCGAGGGTAAAGGCCCTGCCGCTGCTCTTTTGAACGATTTGATAATACAGACCGCTCATAAAGTCAAAGCTTATCTCAACGGTATTGGTCTCCTCATTAAGCTCCGCGCCGCCGCCGAAGGCGGAAATGGCGCCGGCGGGTATATATATGTCCCCGTCAACGGTAATCACCTCATCCGCGAGGGAAACGGGTTTCCCGTTGACCCTCACTTCGTTGGCGCCGTCCTCAACGCCGACCATGGTCTCGCCTCTTGAGGCGGCGGCCGTTCCGCCATCCTCGGACAAGGTATAGCCCAGCAGACCGCACACGTCGCCAAGATACAGGTAGGCCGTACCGTCCTTAACTATCGGCGCTTTTGTCAGGACGGCGGCCTCGCCGTTGAGGGTGACAGCCGGGTCAGCCGCCATTGCCGTCAGGGACAGGCCCGTCATGGAAAGGACGAGCATTGCCGCCGTCAGGACAAATCCTAAAACTCTTTTCATTTTCACATCTCCCATTCAATTTTCTTCCGGGTAAAACCCTATTATATAAATTATACTACATTTATTTAAATGTGGCAATAGTTTTTTTGTGAATTTTTTAAAAAGCATACAGAACAGACGCTTGAAAATTTTTTTATGTTGCCGAAAATAATAATGCGCGATAGAGGTCACGATATCGCCTCGCCGCCATGCAGTATCATATTTTCCACGATGGCGGCCATACGCGCGGGAGTTTCCTTCATTCCGCCCACAAGCCAGGCATGACAGACCCCTATACAGCCGGAAACGATATAGTTGTAGAAATACTCGAAATCGTCGGCGCTTTTGATATTGAACATAGTTCGGGCGTCGGCAAGACATTTTTCCCGTACTATGTTTTTCAGCTTGTCCATAAAAGCCGCGTCTCCGTTTTTGCCGGTCATGACGCGGGCGAACTCGGCATTTTCCGCCAACAGGCTGAAAAGCTCGGTCAAAAGCGGGAAAAGCTCGTCCGTGCTTTCACTGTGAGCATGACTGTCCACAATTCGGTTGAACTTTTCTATTATCTCGTCCTGAAGCTGACGCGCCATGTCATAAATATCCCGATAATGAAGATAAAATGTGCCCCGGTTTATATCGGCAAGCTCGGCTATCTCCCTTACGCTTATGGCGCTTAGAGGCTTTTGCATCAAAAGCCGGGCCAAGGCGTCCGTCATGAGCTTTTTTGTTTTGCGCACCCTGCGGTCCTCTTTTTCGGCCATAATTTCCCTCCTGCTCAACATTTATCCTTTGCGGTGTTGATTATACGTCAAAATTAAAAAATCTGCATATTGCAAACCTTTACCATCGTATATATAATATAATTATAATCGTTTAATCAACACTTGTCAATATTTTTTGGGGGATTTTTCATGAACAAACCTCTTGAAAAGGTGGCCGCGTTCATAGTTGACCGACGCAAGGGCTTTTATCTTATATACATACTTCTGACGATATTCAGCCTGTTTTCCACGGGCTGGGTCAAGGTGGACAACAACCTGACCGACTATTTGGACGAGGCTTCGGAGACCCGCCGCGGCCTGACCATGATGGACGAGGAATTCACCACCTACGCCACGGCGGAGGTCATGGTGGACAACATCGCCTATTCCGACGCCGAAAAAATCAAAGATGAGCTGGAAAAAATCGAAGGCGTCAAGGAAATTGCCTTCGACGATACCAAGGCTCATTACAACGACGCGGCGGCGCTGTTTTCGGTGACCTTTGACGGCGAGGCCGACAACCCAATCTGTGAGACCGCCCTTGACAGTATCGAAAAGCGGCTTAAGGGCCGCGACCTTTACGTGTCTGCGGAGCTCGGCAACACAAAGGCCGATACCACCGCCGCGGAAATGCGGCTCGTCATGGTCATTGCCTGCGTCATAATACTTTCCGTGCTGACCCTGACCTCCCGCACCTATATGGAGATACCGGTGCTGGTAATCACCTTCGGTATGTCGGCCCTGCTGAACAAGGGAACAAACTTCATGTTCGGCACAATATCATTTATTTCCAACTCCATATCCGTGGTTTTACAGCTGGCGTTGGCCATAGATTACGCCATTATCCTCTGCCACCGCTACACCGAGGAAAGGGCGAGTCTCGAGCCAAGAGACGCCGTCGTTCAGGCCCTGTGCAAGGCCATACCCGAAATATCCGGCAGCTGTCTTACCACTCTTTCGGGCCTTGGCGCAATGAGCTTCATGCACTTCCGTTTGGGCTTCGACATGAGCATGGTAATGATAAAGGCCATAATCATAAGCATCATTACCGTATTTACATTGATGCCGGGACTGCTGCTCTCCTTCAGCCCTCTTATCGACAAAACTCACCACCGCAGCTTTGTGCCCAAAATAACGGCCTGGAACGAGCTGGTCGTAAAGCTGCGCCATATTGCGCCCGTATTTTTTGCGGCCTTGATAGTTGTGTGCTTTTTCCTGTCCAAGTCCTGCCCTTATGTGTACAGCTACACGGAGCTTTCCACCATAGCAAAAAACGACGCTCAGATAGCGCAGGAAATGATAGACGGCACCTTCAGCTCCACAAATACGCTGGCGGTTATCATTCCTTCCGGCGATTACGAAAAGGAGCAGGCGCTGACGGAGGAGCTGAAATCCTTTGACGAGGTTGACAGTGTTACCGCGCTGGCGTCGGTGGAGGCAAAGGACGGCTACAGCGTGGGCGACAAGCTGAGTCCGAGAGAATTTGCGGAGCTTACCGACATCGACGTGGAGCTTGTCAGGCTGGTTTACACGGCCTATGCCTCAAAGGAGGAAAACTACGGACGGATAGTAGGAGGCATCGACGACTATCGCATCGCCCTTGTAGATTTGTTCGATTTTGTCTATGACATGACCGAGGAGGGCTATGTTGATTTGGACGAGGATACAGCCGGCACTCTGGCCGAGCTTGATGAGAAGCTCAGCGACGGCAAGCTCCAGCTGGAGGGCGACGACCACAGCCGCCTCGTGCTTAATTTGAACCTGCCCGAGGAAAGCGCCGAGACCTTCGAATTTCTGGGGACGGTCAGAACAACGGCGGAAAAGTACTACGACGACGTCACGCTGGCCGGCAACTCCACCAACGACTATGATTTGTCCTCCACCTTCGGCCACGACAACACCCTCATCAGCATACTGTCGATTTTGTTCGTCATGCTGGTGCTGTTCTTCACCTTCCAGTCGGCGGGCATACCCATAATACTGATTTTGGTGATACAGGGGAGCATATGGATAAACTTTTCCTTCCCCACCCTAATGGATAAGCCCCTATTCTTCATGAGCTATTTAATCGTCAGCTCCATACAGATGGGCGCGAACATAGACTATGCCATCGTCATAACCAACCGTTACACCGAGCTGCGGCATGAAATGTCCAAGCTGGATGCCATAAAGCAGTCGCTGGATATGGCTTTTCCCACGGTGTTCACCTCCGGCTCCATACTGGCGGCGGCGGGGGCGGCCATCGGACTGCTGTCCTCCGAGCCGGCAATTTCCTCCATCGGCGTCTGCCTCAGCCGCGGAACGCTCATATCCATAGTTCTGGTAATGGGATTGCTGCCTCAGCTGCTTGTACTCGGGGATTTCTTCATAGACAAGACCTCCTTCTCCATCAAAAATATGCGCCGGGCCGGAGCGGGCGCCATGGCCGCGGTCATGGCCGTGGGCCTTGTACCCACTGTCAGGGCCGAGGACGGCACCGTTACGCTGTCCAGCCGCGAGGAGCTAATCGCTTTTGCCAAGGACTGCACTCTTGACACCTGGTCAATCGGCAAAACCGTCGAGCTGACGGCGGACATCGACATGGAGGACGTGACTCTCTCCCCCATACCCACCTTCGGCGGCACCTTCAACGGCAACGGGCATAAAATCACCAACCTTTCGATAACCAAAAACGGCTCCTCCCTCGGTCTGTTCCGCTACATACAGGAAGGCGGCGGCGTGTACGGCCTGAACGTCAGCGGCAAGGTGACGCCCGGAGGGAGCAAAAACCACGTCGGCGGCATTGCCGGAGAAAACGCCGGCACGATACAAAACTGCACCTTCACCGGCATCGTGGAAGGCGAAAACAATGTCGGCGGCATTGCCGGTAAAAACTCGGGACAGATAATTTCCTGCACCGTGAGCGGCAGCGTTGAGGGTCAGAACTCCACCGGCGGCATCGCCGGCAAAAACACGGGCTATATTTCCGGCTGCGAGAATAAGGCGGCGGTGAACACCTCTCCAAAGGATAAAAAGCGCAGTCTTTACGACATAGACACCGACGCCGGGGCCGTGGTGGAAAACATACTTTCAAGCCGAGAGGAAAACGAGGAGGAAAGCGTCCTGGGCCACACGGACTCCGGCGGCGTCACGGGGTACAACACGGGCATAATTCAGGGCTGCACCAACTCGGCGAGCATAGGCTATCAGCATATAGGCTATAATGTCGGCGGCATTGCCGGCCGCCAGTCCGGATATATTCTCGGCTGCGTGAACAACGGCACCGTCCGTGGGCGCAAGGACGTCGGCGGCATCACCGGGCAGGCCGAGCCCTACATAACCCTGACCATATCGGAAACCACACTGGGCGAGGTCAAAAAAGAACTGGAAAATCTTGATAACATGATAAACGGTATGATATCCGACGCCAAGGACCTCAGCGGCGAGGCCGGCGCGTATCTTGACAGGATAAGAGGCTACGCCGACAGCGCAAAAAGCGGCGCGGAGACCCTGGCCGACAGCGCCCATGATTTCGTAAATGACAACGTCGCCGAAATAAACGCTCTGTCGGCCTCGCTAAACGATACCGTCGGCAGGCTTGCGGATACTGCCGGCGAATTGGACAACGGCACGGAGCATATCGACAACGCCATGAATTATTTCTCCGACGCCCTTGACGCGGTGGAGCTTAGTCTGCCTGATTTGAGCGACGAGCTGAGCGAGCTGAAAAGCGCCGATTTTACGGCTATCAGGGAGACGCTTGATGAAATAAGTAAAGCGGAGGACGGCCTGAGCGCCGCCCGTTCCAGGGCAAGAAGTGCTCTTAGGGCCCTTGACAACGGCATAAGCGCAAAAAGCGAGGCCGACGAAAGGGCGGCGCTTACGGCGCTCGCCGCCGCGATAAGGGACGCCGCCGCCTCAAGAGAAGCCATGAAAGCCTCTCTTGAGATAATTGAAAGCATTATCAGCGGCCGGCCCGGGAGCTTTGACGACGTGCTTACAAACGGCGAGGCGATAGCCGAGCAGCTCAGGATGATAATTGACGGGCTTAAAAAAGGCGCCGCAGACCTGCGGACGATATCGGACAGTATCGACGAACTGATTTTGAACACCGAGCTAAACTACGACTCCTTCCGCAAGGCCGCAAGACAGGCCGGAGAAGCGGTGGACGATTTTGACGACGGCCTGGCGCAGATAAAAAACGGTCTTTCCGATTTGAGCGGCGTCCTTGACCGCGGAGAAGCCGGCCAAATACTGGACTCGGCGGAAAGCGCGGGAGAAAAAATAGACGATTTTGCCGACGAGGCGGAAGCCCAGCTGGCCGAGGCAAAAGAACTCATTGGCTCCGGTTTTAAGTCCTTGTCCTACGCGGCGGAGGACATCGGCGGCGTTATGGACAGCGCCTCGGGCATTGTTTCGGACTTCGCCTCCGAGAACGACCCCAGGTTCGTCACTCCCGGCGAGGACTTCCGTGCGGCGGGCGACACTCTGTTTGACAGCTTCAGCGGGATATCGGAGGAGCTGTCCAATCTGCGCTCCGCCGTTTCCGATAAGGAAGGACTGGACAGTCTGAGCCAAATAAACGACCAGTTGGACCTCATCGCGGAGCTGGCCGCGGGAGAGCTCGACAACCTCGAAAACGACCGGAATGACGAGATATTTGTGGACGCCTCCGACGAGAACATCGAAAGCTCCCGCCAGGGCAAGGTTGGCGGCTGCACCAACTCCGGCGCGGTGGAGGGTGACCGCAACGTGGGCGGAATTGCCGGCGCAATGGCGGTGGAATATGCCCGTGACCCGGAGGACGAAATAGAAAAGCCCGACGCGCTGAACTTCACCTACACCACCAAGGCAATTCTGGCTAACTGCGTGAACGACGGTGCGGTAACCGGAAAGAAGAACTGCGTGGGCGGAATTGTCGGGCTGGCCGACATAGGCACGGTGTACGAGTGCGAGAGCTACGGCCCGGCCAAAAGCACCTCAGGCAGCTACGTGGGCGGCATCACCGGACAGACCTCGGCCGGCCTCCGCCGCTGCTATTCCAAGGCGGCGGTCACCGGCAAAAAATATACCGGCGGCATCGCCGGCAAGGGCGAAAAACTGTCCGGGTGCATATCCCTTTCGGTTGTGGAGGGAGATGAATTTTCCGGCGCGGTGCTGGGCGGCTGCGGAGACAGGTCCGCCGTCACCGGCAACTATTTCATTGACCGCGGACTGGGCGGCATCGACGGCATAAGCTATTCCGGCATTGCCGAGCCCGCGGATTACGGTTCCATCGCAAATACCGCCGGCGTTCCGGAGCGGCTGGTGAGCTTTTCCGTGACCTTTATCGCCGACGGAAAGGTAACCGACACTCAGGACATCATGTACGGCAGCGACGTGGGACGCATAATATATCCGGCCGTGCCGGAAAAGCAGGGCTTCTTCGGCCGCTGGCCGGAGATAGAGGACAAAACCGTCACCTCCGACATTGAGCTTGTATGCCGTTACACGCCGTATATTACCGTGATATCCAGCTCGGAAAAAAGCGGCGAACTGCCGCTGGCGCTGGCCGAGGGCAGCTTTACGGATGAGGCGGAGCTTCACGCACGCAAAAACGGCGGCGCCTATGACATCGAGCTCACCGGCGCCGATTTAAGCGATAACGGCTCGGTGACCCTCCGCCTCCTTGCTCCCGGCGGCAAGGGCGGCAAGACGGCCGCCGTAAGCATAAAAACCGGCGGAGGCTGGCGGCGCGTCCCCTCAAGTATGCGCGGCCAATACGCCGTATTTGACATCACCGGCCCGACCGCCACGGTCCGCGTCACCTACGAACGCTCCGGCATACTTCTGCCCATGATAATACTGGCGGCGCTGATGCTCGCGGCGGCGGTCATCGCGGTTATCCGAAGGAGAAAGAAAAAGAAATAGGGCCCGCGGACGCTCATTTGCCGCGTCCGTGGGCCGATGGGCCGTCCTTGCGTCGGAGGCCGAGATAAATTTCCCTTATACCGAACACTCCGATAAAGACCCCGAAAGCCCGTCGGAGCCAAGCGTCGCTGACCGCCGAGGCCAGCCACGCTCCGGCCAAGGCGAACAATAGGCCGGCCGCAGCCATTTTCAGGGCGGGCCGAAGAGCGATGTTCTTGTCCCTTAGATGCACCGCCAGGGCCGCCGCGGACGTGGGAATAAAATAAAACAGATTTACGGTCTGGGCGGCGTGCTGGCCCGCGCCGCAAAAAATGGTCAACGCCGGTATAAGTATCATTCCTCCGCCTATCCCCATGCCGCTGAGTATGCCCGAGAGGAAGCCCGCGACAGCTACGAACATTGTGACACAACCTTTCCGTATTAAGTAGTCATTTTCCCGTATACGCCGTAAACCGACCGTATTAGTGTAACATCATTTTAAATCCCGCGATTACCATGACGGCGCCGAAGCATATTTTTATATATTTCTTCGGCAGCCGTTCCAGCAGCTTGGCTCCCACGGCGGCGCCCAGCGTACCGCCCACCGAGGCTTTGAGCACCAGCGGCCAGTCGATGTAGCCCTTAAAGCCGTAAACCGCCAGCGACGCCAAAGACAGAGGCAGTATAACCGCGATTGCCGTGGCGTGGGCCTTTTTAGTTTCCAGCTTCAGGAACTTTTCCAATATCAGCACCGCGGCTATGCCTCCGCCCGAGGCGAAAAAACCGTTGATAACGCCAATTAACGCGCCGTACAGAAGAGTCATAAACACCAGCCTTTCAACCATAGCACAGTAAAAAAACTCCCTCAAGGGGAGTTTTTCCTTTTATGGCCGATTTATTCATTCCAGCGCGAACCTGGTCTGGTACTCGTTCAGTATGGCGTCGTAAAGCTCACTGTTCTGGCTGCGCAGGTGGCTGACATATTTGTGAGCGTCAATATCGCTGTCAATATTGCCCAGCTGTTCTATAGATATGCCCACGTTGCTGCAATGGTCGGATATGCGCTCAAGGTTGTTGATTATATCCAGGAACGCTATTCCCGCCCGAACGCTGCAATTATTGTTTACCAGTCTGTCCACATGGCGGTCCTTGAGCACGTCGCGTATCTCGTCAACCACCGCCTCGCAGGGCTGTATCCGCATAGCCCTGCCGGAGTCGGAGTAACGCAGACCGTCCACGGCCAGAGTAAGGGACTCGCGCACGGCGGAAGCCATGGTGCCCAGCTCGTCCAACGCCCCGGGAGAGAGCGCCGCGCCCTCGCCGCTGTTCTTGAAATCACGGATGCAGTAGCAGATATTCAGCACATGGTCGCCAACGCGCTCGAGGTCGGTCACAACATGGAGAATAGTGGTAGCCGTATGCTTTTCGGCGTCGTTCAGGTGCTGGGCGACTATCTTGGTCACGTACTGAGAAATTCCGCTTTCCATTTTATCAATGTCGTTTTCGATGCCCTTGACCTTATCCACGAGCTCCATGCGGCCGTTTTCGACCACCTCCATGGACATATCAAAGCCCGAAAGGGCGGTCTCGGCCATTTTTATTACCTCACTCATGGCCTGGCGCAGGGCTATGGCCGGGGCGCGCATAAAGCGGTCGTCCATAAGGGCCAAATCCACGCCCTGGGCCTTGCCCTTTTCGCCCTTTTCGCCGTCGGGGATTATGAGACAGGCCACCTTAATAAAGAGGTTGCAGAAGGGCAGCAGCACAAGGGTGCTGAGTATATTGAACACGGAGTGGATATTGGCCACGCCGTTGGTGGTGAGCCGCTTGTCCCAGAAGTCGAAGTGCAGGAACAAATCGAGGCCGTACATTACCACAAAGCACAGCACGACGCCGGTGACCTTGAATATAAGGTTAAGTATCGAAGCCCGGCGGGCCTCCTTGTTGGCCCCGGCGCCGGATATTATGGTCACCGCGCAGGTGCCGATATTGGCGCCCATTATTATGGGCAGGGCGTTGCTCCACGTGACAAGACCGGTAAAGGTGAACGCCTGCAAAATACCCACCGAGGCCGAGCTGGACTGAATGAGAGCGGTTATCAGCGCGCCGGCTATAATGCCGAGAATGGGGTTGCTTATGCCGGTGAAGATAGTCCGCATGACGGGCAAATCCTTCATTGCGGAAACCGAGTCGGTCATTATGCTCATGCCGATAAATATGGCGCCCAGACCCAGTATTATCTCGCCCACATAGACGCGGGTCTTGTTTTCCTTGCCCATGAACATAATCAATACAATACCCGCCAGCAGCAGGAAATTTGCCAGGGTCGAGGGCTTGAACAGCCGCATATACCACTGTTCGCCGTCGATGCCCGCCAGCGACAGTATCTGAGCGGTTATGGTGGTGCCTATGTTGGCCCCCATTATAACCCCCGACGCCTGACGCAGGGTCATCATTCCGGCGTTTACAAAGCCGACCACCATAACGGTAGTCGCGCCGCTGGACTGTATCAGGGCCGTCACCGCCGCGCCCACAAGCACGCCCTTGATAAGGTTGCTGGTAAGGTTTTCGATGAGCCGCTGCATACTGTCGCCGGCTACCTTTTCAAGGCCGCCGCTCATGACATTCATTCCGTAAAGGAACAGGGCGGCGCCTCCAAGCATTGTCAGCAGGCTGAATATTATATCGGTCATTGACATAATCTTATCCCCTTCATTGGGTATTTTCGGCCGTTTCCCAAACTAAGGCCCAAAGTGTGGATACTCTTTGGGCCTTAATGGTTATTATTTCAAATATGGATTATTGATAGAACAAAATGTCGGCATAAGTCTCCATCGGCCAGAAGTCCTTGGGAACTATAAGCTCGAGAGCGTCGGCCGCGGCGCGCACGGCGTCCATGGCGGTGATGACGTTCTGCTTGTATGCCTTGGCCTGTTCGTCCAAATCCTCAATCGCATGAGACGCCTTGATAGCGCCGTCAAGGGTATCGGTAGCCTGATAGAGCTCCTTATAGAGGGGAGTCACCTTGGCAAGCTGCTCCTTCTCAACAAAGGCGTCCACGCCGATATCTTCCATAAGCGCCTTGGACTCGGCCAGATGAGCAACGTAGTCGCCCACGGCGGGAACTATTTCCTGCCGGGCCATATCGAGCATTGTGAGAGCCTCATAGTTTGTGGTCTTGACAAACTTTTCCATCTTTATCTCGTAGCGGCTCTTAAGCTCTACCTCACTGTATACGTTGTTCTCGCCGAAGAGCTTGATGGCCTTTTCGGTTATGTAAGCGGGATAGGCGTCGATGGACTGAGGCAGATTGGGCAGACCGCGGCGGGCGGCCTCCTCAACCCACTCCTTGCTGTAGCCGTCGCCGTTGAAGATGATGCGCTTGTTGGCGGTAAGGAGGTCCTTGATAATTACCTTGGCCTCGGCTTCAACATCGCCGGCGGCCTCGAGGCGGTCGGCTATCTTGCGGAGGCTGTCGGCCACTATGGTATTGATAACCGTGTTGGGGCCCGCGATGGAAGCGGAGGAGCCAACCATTCTGAATTCAAACTTATTGCCTGTGAAAGCGAAGGGAGAGGTGCGGTTTCTGTCGGTGGTGTCGCGGTCGATATTGGTGATGGCCGCCACGTCGAAGGCTACCTCCTCCTTGTCCTTGACGGAAGCCTCTCTGCCGGTTACAACGGCGTCCACTACCTCGCCCAGCTCGTCGCCGAGATATACGGAAATAATGCTGGGAGGAGCCTCGTTGCCGCCGAGACGGTGGTCGTTGCCCACATTGGCCGCGCTGGCCCTGAGCAAATCGCCGTGTATATTGACGGCCTCGATGACCGCCGACAGGAAGAGCATGAAACGGGTGTTGTTCTGGGGATCCTTGCCGGGTTTGAGAAGGTTCTCGCCGCCGTCGGTGGAAAGGGCCCAGTTATTGTGCTTGCCACTGCCGTTGATGCCCTCGAAGGGCTTTTCGTGGAGCAGGCAGACCAAATCGTGACGCAGGGCCACGCGCTTAAGGGTCTCCATGACAAGCTGGTTGTGGTCGGTGGCGATGTTGGACTCGCTGTAAATGCAGGCCAGCTCGTGCTGACAGGGGGCGACCTCGTTATGCTCGGTCTTGGCAAAAACTCCCAGCTTGTAGAGCTCCATGTTCACGTCGTGCATGAACTTGGAAACGCGCTCGCGGATAATTCCGAAGTAATGGTCCTCCATCTCCTGACCCTTGGGAGGCTTTGCGCCGAAAAGGGTGCGTCCGGTGATGAAGAGGTCCTTACGCGCGGCGTAGGACTTTTTATCGATAAGAAAGTATTCCTGTTCCGCGCCCACGGTGGAAATGACACGGCGGGTCTCGGTGTCGCCAAGAGCGCGAAGAACTCTTAATGCCTGCTTGTTAATGGCCTCGGCGCTGCGCAGAAGAGGAGTTTTCTTGTCCAGAGCCTCGCCGGTGTATGAGCAGAACGCCGTAGGTATGCAAAGCACGGTAGTACCCTGATCCTTCTTAAGGAAGGCGGGAGATGAGCAGTCCCACGCCGTATAGCCTCTGGCCTCGAAGGTGGCGCGAATACCGCCGGAGGGGAAGCTGGAAGCGTCGGGCTCGCCCTTAATGAGAGAAGAACCGGTAAAGCTCATAATGGCACGGCAGTTGCCGTCCGGCTCGATAAATCCGTCATGCTTCTCGGCCGTTACGCCGGTGAGAGGCTGGAACCAGTGAGTGTAGTGGGTCGCGCCATGCTCCATGGCCCAGTTCTTCATGCACTCGGCGATGACGTCGGCGACCTCCTCCTGAAGGGGAGCGCCGGTCTTTACGGTCTTGCGGAACTCCTTATAGACCTTTTCGGGGAGTCTGTTTCTCATCACAGAGTCATTGAATACGTTGCATCCAAAGATAGAGGTAATGTTTTCTGCCATTATAATAATCCTCCTATATAAGCATATGCTCCCTTGCATACACTTTTTACAAATTCATTATAATTCATCGGATTGCAATAATCAATGTTAAAGTTATACAAAATCTTACCGCATTTTGCTCATTTGACTGTATCAGATTTACACGGCCCTGTCGGTGATATCCGATATCTCGCCGTTTATGTCCTCAATAAGGCCGGTGAGCCGCTCTATCTCCTTCTGGCTCTTTTCAGCCTGTTCCATGCTGTAGTTCAGCATTTCCACCACGGTGTCGGTGTCGTAAGTATTTTGGAGCCTGAGCCCCCCCTGATGCTGCATTATCTTCAGCCAGCGCATCATTTCCTCATATTTTTCAAGGTCGCAGTCGCCTTCCTTGTCGTCCACATAACGCTTTACGTGGCCGGTGGTGACGGCAAGAGGCGTGCCGCTGTTCATTGCCCTGTTGGCCCGAAGCTTCACCACCGAGGGATTGTACATAACCGGCTCGCTGTCCACCTTAAGCATACCGTCGTCGGAGTCGTCGTCGCAGATGCAGAGGTTTATGCCGACGCTCTTAAGATATCCGGCCATGTCGGGGCTGTACTCTCCGTCCTCAAAAACCATTATCTCGGGGAAGGGCGCGTCAATGGCCGCAAATCCCGCCTTTACCGCTTCCAAATCGGTGTCGGGGTCATACTTTATGGCGCCCTCCCAGTCCGAGGCCAGCAGCTCACGGTACTGAGCCAGCGTCAGGCCGCCGGCGTCGGCTTCACCGACGGCGGGCACCTGTCCGGGCGCAAAGGTAAACACGGCCCGAAACTCGTGATAGGTGACCGTGGGATATATCACCTCATACAGGTTCCTGTCGGCGTAATCAAAGCACAAAAACAATACGGCTCCGCCCGTCTCCGTCTTGTCCCGCTCCTTTTCCAGCAGTTCTATCTGCGAGTAGAGGTCGGCACGTTCCTGCCGGAGGGCGTTTACCTTCACCACGTCCTGGACGCGGGAGCTGAAATCCCTGTTTTCGCGGCGGACGCAGAAAAAGATTATAAGCGCCGAGACCGCCACGGCCAGCGCGATGATTACCGCCGGTATGACTTTTTTCAATTCAAATGAACTGTTTTTCATTGTTCACTCCAAAGTTAAATTAAAATTCACTCGCCGTATTTCGGCGGAATTCATCGGCCGGCTGGTTGGTCACGTAAATGATTTCTTCCTCGCCGGACCTTCCGTCGGGGGTGTCGCCGCTCAGGCTAAGGTCGCCGTTTTTGTCTCCGCCGTTCGAAAAATAAATCAGCGCGACCACCAGAACGATAACTATGACCGCCGCCGTTACCACCTTCAGAAAACAGTTAGTTTTCATATAAAACACCATTCGTCATAAATTTTCACATATATACATACAGAGTTATTATAGCACAAATAATTTTATTTGTAAATATCAATTTAAAATTTTTCGTCACTGTGCGGGTGAAAAAATATTTTTTTCGGAATTTTCTCCCGTGTGGGCCGAAAAAATAAAATTGGGTATGGACAAACGGCGGATTTTGTGATAAAATATTTTCAATAAATATGAATGACAATTAAGGAGGCAATATACATGGCCGGAATTTTTGAAAACGAACTGGGCAGCATAACCATCAGCGGCAGCGTTATCTCCGCCATTGCGGGCAGCGTGGCCAACAAGTGCTACGGAGTTGTGGGCATGGCTTTCAAAAACACCAAGGACGGCATAGTAAATCTTCTCAAGGCCGGCAATATCAGCAAGGGCATCAAGGTCAGCTTTGACGAGCGGGGCGCCCTGCACATTGATTTGCACATCATAGTTCAGTACGGCGTAAATATCAACGCCATCTGCGACAGCATCATGAACAACGTCCGGTATCAGGTGGCCGCCATGACCGGTCTCGAGGTGGCCGGAATCAACGTATACGTTGACAGTGTCCGGGTCACCAGCGACTAAGGGGGAATGGTCATGATCGACAGAATTGACGCGGCGCTGTTCAAAAACATGGTGCTCTCCGCCGCCAACAGGCTGGGCGCGAACAAGGACGCCGTTGACGCGCTGAATGTTTTTCCCGTACCTGACGGAGACACCGGCACCAATATGGGCCTTACCTTCATGAACGCCGCAAAGGAGATAGAAAACAACACCTATTCCTCGCTGTCAGAGGTGGCCTCCGCCGTGGCCAAGGCCACACTGAGGGGCGCGAGGGGCAACAGCGGCGTTATACTTTCACAGATATTCAGGGGCGTGAGCAAGGTCTTTAAGGGCCTCGACACCGCCTCCGTTTCCGATTTCGCGGCCGCCCTCAAGGAGGGCAGCGACACCGCCTACAGCGCGGTTATGAAGCCCACCGAGGGCACTATACTCACGGTCATACGCAAGTGCGCCCAGGCCGCTCAGGAATATGAGGGCGGGGACGTGGCCGCCCTGCTGGACGCGGTTATCGCCAAGGGCAACCGCACCCTCGCCAAGACCACCCAAATGCTGCCCCAGCTCCAGCAGGCGGGCGTTGTGGACGCCGGCGGACAGGGACTTATGTTCGTGCTGGAGGGCTTTGCCCTGGCCATGGACGGCAAGGACGTGACCCTTGTGCCCATGAGCGGGGCCAAGGCTCAGGCTAAAGCCGAGGACGCGTCCCGCCAGTCAGCGGACACAGAGGAAATACGCTATGCCTACTGCACCGAATTCATAATAAACAAGGCCGACCCCTCCGCCTCCGCCGACGGCCTCCGGAACGCCATTAGCTCCAAAGGCGACTGTATGCTCATCATAGACGAGGAGGAGATAGTCAAGGTACATATCCACACCAACAACCCCGGATATGTTCTTGAACAGGCCGTCAAGCTTGGTGAAATGGTCAACATAAAAATCGACAATATGCGTCTACAGCACAGCAGTCTCACCGGCGGCGCGGACGAGGCCGCTCACACCGGCGTCGAGACCCCGGCGGAAGCTCCCGCCAAGCCCGAAAAAGCCCTGGCAATTATCGCGGTGGCCGCCGGCGAGGGTTTGGCGAACACCTTCCGTGAGATGGGCGTGGACGAAATCATCGAGGGCGGACAAACCATGAACCCATCCACGGAGGATATTCTGGCGGCGGCCAACGCTGCCAACGCCGAAAACGTCATCATCTTACCCAACAACAAAAATATAATCCTTTCCGCCGAGCAGGTGCAGTACCTGACCGACAGGAAAATATTTGTGGTGCCCTCAAAATCCATACCCGAGGGTATCGCGGCGGCGATGGCCTTTTTGCCGGAGCTTTCTCCCGAGGAACTTTTCGAGGCCATGAAGGAGGCCGTCAAGACCGTCAAAAGCGGCAGCGTTACCTTTGCCGTCCGCGACACGACCGTTGACGGCATGGATATTGCCAAGGGCAACTATCTGGGCCTTGCGGGAGGCAGGATAGCCTCCGTGGGCGAGGATTTGAACAAGACGGCCGCCGAGCTGACGGCCGATTTGGCGGACGAAAACAGCGAGGTGATTTCCGTGTACCGCGGCAGCGACGCCTCGGAGGCGGACAGCGCCGCCCTTGAGGAGCTGCTGAGCGAGGCGTATCCAGACGCGGACGTGCTGTTCTACGACGGAGGTCAACCGGTATACTACTATATAATTTCCGTTGAGTAAAAATAATGGTGAAGTGAGGGTATATTATGGGCAAAGTAATATGGGGGCATCTGCTCCTGACGTTAGGGGCCGCGGCGGTGGCCTACTGGCCGAAATTTTTTTCCATCACCGGCAACGAAATGGGCTACTGCGTGATGGCCTACTGCCTTATCTTTCCGCTTTTGGCTCTTATCTGCTGCTTTATGTGCGGACTTAGAGGGGTGTTTTTCGGGCTGAGCTGCGCCTTTTTCACAATCATTTTCGCCGTAATCATACCCTATCCCGTTTTTGGCGGCTTCTGGAAAGAAAACATTCTTCTGCCCGGCGTGGGCGCGGTTATGGGCGTTGCGATTAGCTGCGCCATCGACCGCTTTATCCGCCGAAGGACCGGCGAAAGCTCGGACTACGATCATCTCAATCCCTAAGGAGGGAGAATTATGTCCTCTCCCCTTTCCGCCCCCGTGACCGCGATTTCGGGCATAGGCGAGGCAAACGAAAAAAAGTTCAACAAGCTTGACATCTTCACCCTCTGGGATTTACTGACCTATTACCCGGTGCGGCTGGAGGACAGGCGGACCGTAAAAAAAATAGCCGACCTTACCGTCGGAGAGACCGTTTGTATAACCGCCGCGGTTTTCACCCCCGTCAACGGGCGCGTCAGCGGCGGACTGACGGTATACAGGGCCACTCTCAGAGATGAGAGCGGCTTTTTGCCCGTGACGTTTTTTAACAACAAATACATCAAAAATATGCTTATTCAGGGCAGGGAGTACACATTCTACGGGAAAGTCACCGCCGCGATGGGACGGCCCGAGCTGGTTTCGCCGGAGTTTGAACCCGTAGGGCGGGAACAGTTTACCAAGGCTGTCACCCCCGTTTACGCCGCCACCGCCGGCCTGCCCCAAAGGGCCATACGCAAGGCCGTGCTTGGTGCGCTGGAGCTCACCAAGGAAATTCTGCCCGAGACACTGCCCGTCCGTATCCGCGAGGAACACCGTCTGTGCGGACTGGCCTTTGCCCTGAACAACATTCACTTCCCCACGGACATGGAAAGCGCCCAGCTTGCGCGGCGGCGTCTGGTGTTTGAGGAGTTTTTCATTTTGCAGACCGCCCTGCGGGGGCAGAAGCTGTTGGGACGGAAGGGCTCGGCCTTCCGCTGCGCCGACACGGATATCTCTCCCCTGACCGCGCTGCTGCCATACGAGCTCACCGGCGCCCAAAAGCGGGTCGTCGCCGAGGCCGCGGCGGATATGTCGGGCCCGTATCCCATGAACCGCCTTATTCAGGGCGACGTTGGCTGCGGAAAAACCATGATTGCGGCGGCGGCAATGTATATAGCCGTAAAAAACGGCTTCCAGGCGGCAATGATGGCCCCCACGGAAATCTTGGCCGCCCAGCACTTTTCCGAACTGGGGCCGCTGTTTGAAAGGCTTGGCATCCATGCCCGGCTCATAACCGGCAGCCTTACGAAAAAGCGCAAGTCCGAGCTGACCGCCGCCCTTGAAAACAACGATATAGACATACTGTTCGGTACCCACGCCCTCATCGAGGACAGCGTTATTTTTCCGCGGTTGGCCCTCGCCGTAACCGACGAGCAGCACCGCTTCGGCGTCCGCCAGCGGACCCGCCTTGCGGAGAAGGGCGAGGGCTGCCATATTTTGGCAATGACCGCCACCCCTATTCCCCGCTCTCTGGCCCTGATAATGTACGGCGACATGGATGTTTCCATAGTTGACGAGCTGCCCCCGGGACGGCAGAAGATAGACACCTTCTGCGTTGGGGAAAATATGCGGAAAAGGATAAACGCCTTTATCGGCCGGGAGGTGGCCGCGGGGCATCAGGCATATATAGTCTGTCCCGCCATAGACGAAAATCCGGCCACCGAGCTTAAGGCCGCCGCCTCATATTCCGAAAGGCTTCGGGCCGCACTGCCCGGCGTGAGCGTGGGCCTGCTCCACGGACGTATGAGGGCCGCCGAAAAGGACGCCGTAATGGACTCCTTTGCGAAGAACGAAATTTCGGTGCTTGTTTCCACCACGGTCATAGAGGTGGGCGTCAACGTGCCCAACGCCACAATGATGATAGTTGAAAACGCCGAACGCTTCGGTCTCAGTCAGCTCCACCAGCTTCGTGGCCGCGTCGGACGCGGGAAGGCGAAAAGCTACTGCGTGCTGTTCGCCCAAAATACCGACGAGCAGACTCTCGAGCGCATGAAAATTATGGTGGACAGCGGCGACGGCCTTAAAATAGCCGAAAAGGATTTGGCCCTTCGCGGCCCGGGCGAATTTTTCGGCAGCCGCCAGCACGGTCTGCCCGAGCTGAGGATAGCAAGTCTGGCCGACGATATCGAACTGTTGAAGGAGAGCGGCGAAGCGGCGGAAAAGCTGCTCCGCGACGACCCTCACTTGGAAAAAAAGGAGAATTTTTACCTGAAAAGAAGAATTGACGAATTTTTCAGAGACAAAAAAGAATTTATGGGGTAAATTGCAAGATTATATTGAATGTTTCTGCGCACAATAATAGCGTACTTCAAGTACAGCACATTACAGAAAAAACACAAAAAAGAAAGAGGATAACAAAATGAGCAGAAACACAAGACAGCTTGTTCCCGAGGCCCGCGAGGCCCTCAACCGTTTTAAGATGGAGGTTGCCAACGAGGTCGGCGTAAACCTCAAGCAGGGCTACAACGGCGACCTTACCAGCCGTGAGGCAGGCAGCGTAGGCGGCGGCATGGTCAAGAACATGATAAAGTCCTACGAGCAGTCTCTTGCCGGACAGAACAAGTAAATTAAAATTGCGCGAACTTTTTTAAAATTCAAGACCACCGGTTGAACCGGTGGTCTTGAATTTACTTTTGTTGACAAATTTTACAAAGCTGTCTCGGCGAGTTTTATGTTTTGTCATGTTTTTATTCCGCTTCGGTTATGTCGAATACCGTGCCCGCCGCCGTCTGTACAAGTTCTCCGCCGGCGGCTACGGCCGCGTAAAGGTCGGAATGGAGGCTCTTGAGCTTATAGCCGCCGTCCGCCTGCTTTTCCAGTATCCAACGCTGGTTGTCGTCAGTGGAGGAGGCGTAGGTTATCAGCGGGTCTCCCTCGGAAGTGGAATTGTTGGCAACGTCTATGCTCTTGCCGCCGTTTTTGGTATTAATGGCATAATACCCCTCGGCCGTTGCCTCAAACAGCCACTGCTGAGTATCCGCCCCGGTATACGCCGAGGCGTTGAGAGCGGTTCCGCTCACCGAATACGTGAGGGCGGTATCGCTGCCCTTTACCACGATTTTTTTGTATGCCGGCGTTTTCGGCGGCTGGGCCTGAGCCTCGGCCTCCTCGATGACCCAGTTCTGCACCGCGCTGTCCCGCTCTGAATTCTGCCTGAGTATACCGGCGGAATTTTCGAAGGGCAGCATGGAATTTTTGGAATAAATCTTGTATGAACCGTCCTCCCGCTGAACAAGCATGAACTTCTGGTTATCGCCGGTCCCCTTGTTGTACTGTAAGATGGTTGCGCCCGGCTCCCGGCTCTGGCCGTTTACGTCCATAGCGCAGCCGCTTTGGAGATTGACGATAAAGTAGAAGCCCTCCTCGTTGTCCACAGGCTCAAATTTCCATATTTGGCCCTGTTCGCCGGCGAAAGTATCGACCGTGAGGCCGCTGCCGCTGCTGCCGTATTCGGGAGTCACGGCGCTGTTGGTGCCTTGAGCCACTATTTTATAGGTTTTTGCCGTGTCGATTTTTGAGGCGTCCTTAATGACGACAGTCTGATTTGCGCCGTCCCAGTCCACCTTTTTGCCAAAAGCCTGAGCTATGGCACGGACGGGCAGATATGTGGTGCCGTCCTTTATTATGGGCGCGACCTCGGCGCCCTTGGCGTCACGGGGCGTAAATTTTGCTCCGTCAACGTATATGTTCACCTTGTCGCCCTGCTCCGGCGCGGCATTGCCCCTATCGCCGATGAAAACCGTCCTTGTGGCCCCGTCCCAGTCGATATCGAGGCCCAGCGCCCCGGCGATGGCCCTGACGGGGACGTAGGTTGTGCCGTTCTGGATAAAGGGCGGCACGGGCGTGCCGTTGACATCTCTGGTGTCTATGGGCGCGCCGTTGAGCGTCACGGTAATATCCGCGGCAAGGGCCGTCACGCCCAGGCAGAGAGCAAGGGCAAGGATAAGAACGAACGTAAACTTTTTCATATATATTCCTCCTATCATCTTCTATAATACTTTTATACTGTAATTGTACTATATTTTTATCTTTATGTCAATTATTATCTTGCAATTTTTTCTCTTTTAATATATAATTAAATTGGGAATTGCCACAAGGAGGAATATAAAATGAAAAAAGTTCTCATGCTGTTGGCCGCGCTTATGCTGTATGCCGCGGCAGCCTTTGCCGATGGGTCCCCGGCCCCGCCGGTTTTTTCCGTGGGCGGCGGAGTTTACTCCGATACCGTCACGCTGGAGCTCAACGGCGGCGGAAGCATATACTACACCACCGACGGCTCCTTGCCCACGTCGGGCTCCACGCTCTATACCGGACCTATCGTAATAAGCGCGAAAACAACCGAGGTCCGCATGGGCATGGACGAGGCCCCGGTCCAAATCCCCGCCGGCACGGTAATCCGGGCGGCGGTTATCAGCGGCGGCCAAACCAGCGCCGTTGTGAATCATACCTATTTTATCGGCACGGACATCATCAACTATTTCGGCAGCGTGCCTCTGGTCAATCTTACGGTGACGCCCTATGACCTTTGGGACAGGAACAACGGCATATATTCCAATTACAATTACGAGCACAAGGTGCCCGCGGTGTTCCAGCACTTCAACACCCAGGGCGTCTGTGACATAAACCGAACCATCGACGTTAAGGTCAGCGGCCACGGTTCGCGTTCAAATCCGAAAAAATCACTGAGAGTTTATTTCAAAAACACAGACCCCGGCCAGGGCAAATTTCTGGAATATCCCCTAATCCCCGGCAACCTTGACCGAAGCGGCAGGGAAATAACCAAATATTCCAAGGTGACCTTCCGTATTTCCGATTACAGCAACACCGACCTCCGAGACGTGGTGGCACAGAGGCTCGGCGCGCAGACAAGGGCGGATACCGCCGCCAGCGTTCCCAAGGCGCTGTTCCTGAACGGCGAATACTGGGGGCTTTACGAGTGCCGCGAGCAGTACGACGACGACTATGTGGCCGTCCACTACGGCCTCGACAACGACGACGTGGTATTCTTTGACCGCGACTGGACTCTGCCGCCCTCCTACGAGCCGCTTTCCGACACGGGCACGGTCTACGTGGATAAAATGGAATATTCCTCCGGCCCGGACGACGGCGACATGGACGGCCGTTTGGGAGAGAGCTATTACCGCGATCAGTGGAACTACGTAAAGAGTCTTGTCCTTGAAAAGGACATAACCTCCCCCGATGTTTATGCGGAATTCTGCGCCAACGTGGACATAGACAACTTCATCGACTACATTATAATTTACATTTTCTCCGGCAATGACGACTGGCCCGGCAACAACTTCAAGCTCTGGCGGGTGACCGAGGAAAGCGCGGACCCCAATAAATACGGGGCCGACGGCAAATGGAGGTTCATGATACACGACTTTGACATCGCCTTCGAGGGCGCGTGGCATGACACTCTGCGGCTCAGCGCCTTCGGCACCGAGCCCGACACCGAGGCCCGTCATCCGGCCTACGCCACACAGTTTATCGCCGGACTGCTGAAAAATCCCGATTTCCGAAATGAATTTGCCCAACGCACAAGGGTATATCTCTCCACGATTTTAAGCAAAAGCTCCATGCAGACGCTGGTAGACGACCTCATCTCCACCCATCAGGCCGGCAAAACCGCCGACCTGCTCCGCTGGGACTGGGGGCCAGCGCAGCAGCGCCGCGACTTCTGGCTTTGGAATATGTCCGGCTTTGTGGATTTCGCCTCGGCGCGTTCGGATATCATCATCAACCAGTACACGGACGTGCTCAATTCCCAGTTTAACGCCGGCATCACCGGCACGGCCAGAGTGATGCTCACAAGCGCGCCCGAGGAAATTAACGGCGTGCACTACCGTATCGGCGGGGCCGAGGCCGGCGCCGGCAACAGCAAGATATACGCCCTCTTTGCCGGTATACCCGTAACTGTCAGCGCCGAGGCCGCGGACGGAACTCCCCTGACCGTGACCGTGAGCCACCGGGGAGCCCTGACCTCCGGAGCCGGAGAGGTTACCTTCACGCTTCAGCCAAACGAGCCCTACACCGTTTCCGTGGCTAAAAGCGAAGGCTCGGTCACCGCCGTGATTCCGGCGGGAATAGCCAGGGCGGGCCGATTTGAGACAATGACCGTGGGCGAGGCCCTGCCCGCCGTGCTGTTTGGCAAGGACGGCAGCCGCCTTACGGCGGAATTTACGGTCACCGGCAGCTGCGTCAGCATTGAAAACGGGATAGTAAAGGCCCTCTCCCCAGGCCGGGCCGTGCTCAGCGCCAACTATAACGGCTTGATATATTCCATACCCGTCACCGTTATGTAGCGCGTCAAACCATAATATTATATAATGAATAAAGTCCCACGCACGATGAAATAAATCGCAAATTTCATCGCCGTGGGATTTTTTTGCCTTTTTGTCTAATGAAAGTAAACTGAAAATCGCGTCCCGGCTTATTCCGAAACGCGATTTGGGTCCGGCGTCACGCCGGTGGAGCCAGTAACGGGACTCGAACCTGCGACCTGCTCATTACGAATGAGCTGCTCTACCGACTGAGCTACACTGGCAACGGAATTATTATACTATAAATGTATGCCGTTTGTCAAGCCCTATTTAAAAATAAAAATAATTTTCAGTATTGATAAAGGGTCAAATTTATGATATAATAACTTAAAATACCGTATTTCAAAGACGAAATACCAAAGGAGATGCATCCATGAAGGGATTAGAGCTTAAGGACAGCGGCGCGTACTTAGTTGACGGCCGTATCTCGGATAAGGGCGCAAAGGCTCCCTCCGAGGCCAGAGAAGGCACCATGGCCTACAAGATAATGCGCGGCCACGATACCGGCAGCGACCGGAATAAAATGAGGATAAAATTTGACGCCCTCATCTCTCACGACATTACATACGTGGGTATAATCCAGACCGCCAGAGGCAGCGGGCTCAGGGAGTTCCCTCTGCCCTACGCCATGACCAACTGCCACAACAGCCTTTGCGCCGTTGGCGGCACCATTAACGAGGACGACCATGTGTTCGGCCTCAGCGCGGCGAAAAAGTACGGCGGCATATACGTGCCCGCAAATCAGGCCGTTATCCATCAGTATGCGAGAGAAATGATGAGCGGCTGCGGAAAGATGATTCTCGGCTCCGACAGCCACACCCGCTATGGCGCTCTCGGTACCATGGGCGTCGGCGAGGGCGGCCCCGAGCTGGTTAAGCAGCTGCTCAAAAACACCTATGACGTGAACGCGCCCGAGGTGGTCCTCGTGTATCTCGAGGGCGCGCCCAAAAAGGGCGTCGGCCCGCAGGACGTGGCGATAGCACTCGTTGGGGCAACCTTCAAAAACGGCTTTGTGAAAAATCGGGTGCTGGAATTCACCGGCCCGGGCGTGGCGAGCCTGTCCATGGATTTCCGCATAGGCATCGACGTCATGACCACCGAGACTACCTGCCTTTCCTCCATATGGCACACGGACGACAGGGTGAGGGAGTTCTACGATATTCACGGCCGCCTTGGGGATTTTGCCGAGCTCAAGCCCGAGAACGGCGCCTATTACGACAGAGTTATCAAAATCAACCTCAGCGAGATAGAGTGCATGATAGCCCTGCCCTTCCACCCCAGCAACGCCTACACGGTTCACGAGCTTCAGGCGAACGCCGCCGACATCCTCCGCGAGGTGGAAAAGGGCGCGGCGGAGCAGTTCGGCCCGAAGGTTAAATTCAGCCTCACCGACAAGCTGACGGACGGAAGGCTCATGGTGGACCAGGGCGTAATCGCCGGATGCAGCGGCGGTATGTTCGAAAATATCTGCGAGGCGGCGGCCATCCTTCGCGGCGCAAATATAGGCGACGGTTATTTCAATCTCTCCGTTTACCCCAGCAGCACCCCCATAAATCTGGCCCTGGTAAGGAACGGCGTTCAGGCGGAGCTCATGGAAGCGGGCGCGGTGTTCAAGCCCTGCTTCTGCGGCCCCTGCTTCGGCGCGGGAGACGTACCCGCCAACAGCGGACTTTCCATCCGTCACACCACCCGCAACTTCCCCAACAGGGAAGGCTCCAAGCCCGGCGAGGGCCAGCTCAGCGGCGTGGCCCTTATGGACGCCCGCTCTATCGCCGCCACCGCCCTCAACAAGGGCGCGCTCACCGCGGCCACCGATGTCGAAATTCCCGAATACGACAAAACCTACCGCTTCGATAAGGGCGTTTACGAAAAAAGAGTTTATCAGGGCTTCGGCAAGGCCGACCCGGACTACGAGCTGCGCCTCGGCCCCAATATTACCGACTGGCCTAAAATGTACCCCCTTGCGGACAATCTGCTGCTTAAGCTGGCGGCGGTCATTCACGACGAGGTCACTACCACCGACGAGCTCATTCCCTCCGGCGAGACAAGCTCCTACCGCAGCAATCCCCTGAGACTCAGCGAGTTTGCCCTGTCCCGACGGGTGCCCGAGTACGTTGGCCGCAGCAAGGCCGTGGCCGCCGTTGAATCGCGGCGCCGGGCCGGAGAAAAGCCCGCCGAGCTTACCGAGCTCCTTTCCAGGGTCGGGGACGCAAACGAGCTGATGGAAAACACCCAGTTCGGCTCCTGCGTATTCGCTAACAGGCCCGGCGACGGCTCCGCCCGTGAACAGGCGGCTTCCTGCCAGAAGGTGCTGGGCGGCTTCGGCAATATATGCTACGAGTTCGCCACCAAGCGTTACCGCAGCAACTGCATCAACTGGGGCATACTCCCCTTTACCATAAGCAGAGACACCGAGTTTAACTACACCGACGGCGACTGCGTTTTCGTACCCGGCATCCGCGGGGCCATAGCCGAGGGCGCCGAGGAGATACCCGCCACCATTCTGAAAAAGGACGGCTCCGCCGAGCCTATAACTCTGTATGTCAACGGCTTGACCGCCGATGAAAAACAGATAATTTTGGACGGGTGCTTAATGAACTACTACGCCAACAACGCAAAGGAGTGATTAATATGGAAAAAATCAAAATGGAAAATAAAATCGTGGAGATGGACGGGGACGAGATGACCCGCATACTCTGGAAGATGATAAAGGACGAGCTGCTGCTGCCCTTTGTGGATTTGAATACGGAGTATTACGATTTGGGACTGCCCTACCGGGACGAGACCGACGACCAGGTGACCCACGACGCGGGCGAGGCCATAAAAAAGTGGCACGTGGGCGTAAAGTGCGCCACCATAACCCCCAACGCTCAGAGAGTTGAGGAATATCACTTAAAGAAAATGTGGAAAAGTCCCAACGGCACTATCCGCGCTATCCTTGACGGCACGGTGTTCCGGGCGCCCATTCTCCTGAGTCAGGTGAAGCCCGCCGTCCGCAACTGGAAAAAGCCCATAACCATCGCCCGTCACGCCTATGGCGACGTTTACAAGGGCACCGAGTACCGGGTCCCCGAAAAGGGCAGGGCGGAGCTGGTGTTCACCGGCGAGGACGGAGCCTCCTTCCGCGAGACTATATACGATTTCGAGTGCCCCGGCGTGCTTCAGGGCCTGTACAACAAGGACAGCTCCATAGAGTCCTTCGCCCACTCCTGCTTCCAGTACGCCATCGACACAAAGCAGGATCTGTGGTTTGCCACAAAGGACACCATTTCCAAGCAGTACGACCAAACCTTCAAGCTGATTTTTCAGGACATATACGAAAAGGAATACAAGGAAAAATTCGAGGCTCTCGGCATCGAGTACTTCTACACCCTCATCGACGACGCCGTCGCCCGCGTCATACGCAGCGAGGGCGGCTATATCTGGGCCTGCAAGAACTATGACGGCGACGTTATGAGCGACATGGTGTCCACGGCCTTCGGTTCGCTGGCCATGATGACCAGCGTCCTGGTAAGTCCCGACGGCAACTATGAGTACGAGGCCGCCCACGGCACCGTGACACGCCACTACTACAAATATCTCAAGGGCGAGGAAACCTCCACCAATCCCATCGCCACCATCTTCGCCTGGAGCGGCGCGTTGCGCAAGCGCGGCGAGCTGGACGGCAACAAACCCCTCTCCGACTTTGCGGATAAGCTGGAGGCCGCCTGCATCGACACCCTCGAGGGCGGCACAATGACCAAGGACCTGGCCGGCCTCTGGGAGGGGCCCGCCCCCAGGGTGGTAAATTCTCATGACTTTATCAAGGCCATAAGGACACGGCTGGAGGAGACACTCAAATAAACGCCTCCGAAGCGTGGCGAAGCAAAACCCGACCCCGCCGGGGGCCGCTCAAAAAACCGCACGATATCGGCAAAATCGGTCCGCGCGGCTTTTTGCGGCCCCTCTTTTGTCCGCGGTTTTCAACATCTTGTGCCCGCTTCAAAAAAATTTTTACAGATATTGTGTTTTTCCTATTGACAAACTACAAGATATGGGTTATAATAGTACCTGTACGAAAAAGGGAAATGAAAAAATATCATAACAAAAGGACGGGTTAGTATGAAAATTATCAAGAGAAACAAGACCGAGGTCGATTTCGATATCAACAAGATAACCGCCGCGGTCACCAAGGCCAACAACGTGGTCGAGGAAGACGAGAAAATGACTCCCAAGCAGATACTGCGGATTTCCGATTCCGTAATGAAGACCTGCGAAAAGATGGGCCGCGCCCTGTCGGTTGAGGAAATACAGGATCTGGTGGAGAAGCAGATAATGGCCCACGGCGCCTTTGAGGTGGCCAAGCGTTACATAACCTACCGCTATACCCGCAGTCTGGTCCGCAAGTCCAATACCACCGACGACCAGATACTCACCCTCATCGAGTGCAACAACGAGGAGATAAAGCAGGAAAACTCCAACAAAAACCCCAGCGTCAACAGCGTACAGCGCGACTACATGGCCGGCGAGGTCAGCAAGGACATCACCGAGCGTATTCTTCTGCCTCAGGAGATAGTGGAGGCCAACCGTCAGGGTATCATACACTTCCACGACGCGGACTATTTTGCCCAGCATATGCACAACTGCGATTTGGTGAACCTTGAGGATATGCTCCAGAACGGCACCGTAATCTCCGGCACCATGATAGAGAAGCCCCACAGCTTTTCCACCGCCTGCAACATCGCCACCCAGATAATAGCTCAGGTGGCCTCCAGTCAGTACGGCGGCCAGTCCATCTCTCTCACCCATCTGGCCCCCTTCGTTCAGGTGTCGAGAGAGAAAATAGCCGCCTCCGTCCGCGAGGAGCTCAAGGCCCTTGAGGTGCAGCCCTCCGAGGAGCAGGTATCCTCTATCGTTGAGGCCCGTCTCCGTGAAGAAATCGAAAGGGGCGTGCAGACCATTCAGTATCAGGTGGTAACCCTCATGACCACCAACGGACAAGCCCCATTCGTTACCGTGTTTATGTATCTGAACGAAGCCAAGGACCCCCAGCTCAAAAAGGACCTCGCCCTCATAATCGAGGAGGTGCTCCGCCAGCGCTATCAGGGCGTGAAGAACGAGGCCGGTGTGTACGTCACCCCCGCTTTCCCCAAGCTCATCTATGTGCTTGAGGAGGACAACGTCACCGAGGACTCTCCTTATTGGTATCTCACCCGCCTTGCGGCCAAATGCACCGCCAAGCGTATGGTGCCCGACTATATTTCCGAAAAAATGATGCTCAAGCTGAAGATAGACAAAAACGGCAACGGCAACTGCTACACCTGCATGGGCTGCCGCAGCTTCCTGACCCCCTACGTTGACAGCGAGGGCAAGCCTAAATATTACGGCCGCTTCAATCAGGGCGTTGTCACCATAAATCTGGTGGACGTGGCCTGCACCGCCTGCAAGGACGGAAAGAGCGAGGAAAAGTTCTGGAAGGTTCTTGACGAACGTCTTGAGCTCTGCCACCGGGCGTTGCAGTGCCGTCATGAGCGTCTTGAGGGCACGCTTTCCGACGCGGCCCCCATACTTTGGCAGTACGGCGCTCTGGCACGTCTGAAAAAGGGCGAGCCCATAACCGGCCTTCTCCACGGCGGCTATTCCACCCTGTCGCTGGGCTATGCCGGTCTGTGGGAATGTGTTTACGAGGTAACCGGCAAAAAGCTCACCGAGCCCGAGGGCGAGGCTTTCGGCCTTGAGATAATGAAGGCGCTTAACGCCGCCTGCGCCAAGTGGAAGGCCGCGGAAAATATCGATTACTCCCTTTACGGCACTCCTCTCGAATCCACCACCTACAAATTTGCCAAGTGCTTACAGCGCAGGTTCGGTATAATCGAGGGCGTTACCGACAAGAACTATATCACCAACAGCTATCACGTTCACGTTACCGAGCCAATCGACGCCTTTGAAAAGCTGGCGCTGGAATCCAAATTCCAGGCGCTCTCCCCCGGCGGCGCCATAAGCTACGTCGAGGTGCCCAATATGCAGAACAATATTGAGGCCGTGGTCGAGGTAATAAAGTTCATATATGACAACATCATGTACGCCGAGCTCAACACCAAATCCGACTACTGCCAGTGCTGCGGCTACGACGGAGAGATAAGGATAGTGGAGGACGACGGCAAGCTGGTATGGCAGTGCCCCAACTGCGGCAACACCGACCAGAGCAAGATGAACGTCGCCCGCCGTACCTGCGGCTACATCGGCACCCAATACTGGAATCAGGGACGGACGCAGGAAATTAAAGAGCGCGTTCTGCACCTGTAAGGGGTGGGCCTATGTATTACGGCGAAATAAAAAACTGCGACATAGCCAACGGCGTCGGCGTCCGGGTGACGCTGTTCGTGTCGGGCTGCACCAACAAGTGCTGGGGCTGTTTTCAGCCCCAGACCTGGGATTTCGAGTACGGCCAGCCCTTCACCGCCGAGACCGAGGACGAGCTGATGCGTCTGCTCCGGCCGGCCTATATCAAGGGTCTGACCCTGCTGGGCGGCGAGCCCTTCGAGCCGGATAACCAACGGGCCCTCCTCCCCTTTATAAAGCGGGTGCGCTCCGAGCTGCCGGAAAAGGATATATGGGTGTTTTCGGGCTTTACCTATGAGGAGCTTAACACTCCCGGCGCTCACCCCAGCTGCGAGGTCACGGCGGAAATGCTCAGCCTAATCGACATTCTTGTGGACGGTCGCTACGAGGAGGAGCTTAAAAACATCTCCCTCAAGTTCAGGGGCTCGTCGAACCAGCGCATAATTGATTTAAAAAAGACCCGCGAAAGCGGCGAGGTCGTCCTGTGGGACGAAAAAGGCTCGGATAATTAAGGGGCTGTAAAAAAATGGCGCAGATCGGCGTCGTCACAAGCTCGGTATCGCAAGTTTCGATTTAAAAATCGAAACTCGGCTTACCTCGCTGTGACTCCTTTTCCCCGCAAAATCGGCTTCGCCGTTTTGCGGGGGCCCCATTTGACTGAAAGGCATATTTATGTGTAGATAAGCTCCGCAAAAAATCAAACCTATGAATTAATGTGGAAAAACCGCCTTTTTACAAGAAAAAGACGGTTTTTCTTTTTAGTTTATGCCCTTGAACTACGAACGAAAGTCACCCTCGGCGGCGTCGGGGCAAAGCCGGTCTCCGTTCCGACATTTCCTGCGGAAAAGTCGTCACTCGAGGGCTTGCCCCTCCTTTTTCGCAAAAGGTCCCGTTCGCGTCGCCTGCTTCGGGCCTAAAGCGGCCCTCGCCGCGGCTTTGGCTCATTATCAACCTTTTGCGAGATTTTTTGTCCGTCATGTGGGACGGCGGGCTGAAGGCAGCCCGCCCTACAGCGTCGCTTTATGCGTGTAGGGCGGCTTGCCCTCAAGCCGCCGAAAAAATTTAAAAGAAATCGCCGCAAGCGAAGTTAGGCTTGCGATGACGTCCGTTCTGCACGATTTTTTTGTACAGCCCCAGTGCCTCCAGATTACATAGTGAGTTTTGGGGCAGCCCCTTTGCATCTTATCGCGAGTTTTCGACCGCTTATACAAAATCTCTTGTAAAAAGGCCCGATATGTGCTATATTATTTTTGCAAGGAGGGATAACATGAAGGTCAGATTTGAACCGGCGCGGCTGCCGGAGCCGGAGGTCATCGTCCGCGGCGACCCGGACAGCGGACAGGTGAAAAACATACTCGGTCTGCTGAACGGGGCGCAAAGCTCAAACAAAATGTTTTTTCTGAAAAACGACAGAGAATATCTTTTCGACCTTAAGGACGTGACCCGCTTTGAGGCTGGCGGCAGTAAAATAACAGCCTACATCGCGGGGCTCGAATACGAGGCTCGGGGAAGACTTTATGAGCTTGAGACCGCGTTGGCCGCCAAGGGCTTCGTTCGTATAAGCAAGGGAGTCTTGGTCAACGTAAACCACATAGCCTCGGTGGAGGCTGAATTTTCCGGCAATTACACCGCCAACATGAAAGACGGCGGCAAATTGACTATCTCGCGGAAATATGTCAAATCGTTCAGGAACTTTGTTATGGAGGTATATTGAAATGTTGAAAAAATTATTTTCCCATTTAGGCGTAAGCCTTGCCATAGGCTGGACAGTCACCACAGCCTGTATGTGGAGCTTCGGCGCCTGGCAGTCCGACGGCATAACGGTGATGAGAATGTATACCGTCTGGCTGTTCGCGTCGGCGCTGTACGGACTGATATCGCTGGTCTACGATACCGAATTGCCCCTGCCATCGGCCATTGCCATACATTTTATCGGCTGTGCCGCCATAACCTTTGCCGGAAGCTGGGCGGCCGGACTGTTCAGTATCTTTAATCCCTGGCCCTATTGGTTCATTTATGTGCTGCCCACGTTCTTTGTCATCTATCTCATCATAGGCGGGGTTATAACCGTAACGGAGAAAATCAAGGAAAAGAGGATCAATAAAGAACTAAACAAGGGTTGAACACAAAAAAAACACGAGAAAAACACCCGTCTTTTCAACCGGTAAAAGACGGGTGTTCTGCGTTTTTACTTTTCTTCGATAATATATACCTTTTCCTCTTCAACGCCGCCGTCCGTCACGACCATGCGCGGGTCGCCCACGACGAGCCTGAACTCTCCGGCGTCACCGCCGCTGTCGCCGTCCTCGCCGCTGTCGTTACCCTCAACTCTTTCACCCGCCCTGTCGATGAGGGCCTGTGCCTTGTCCGGATCGGCCTTGGAGGGGTCGAGCCGGAACTTTAGAAGCATATTTACCTTATCATATTCGGCCTTCGGACTGATTTCGCCGGTTTCGGCGTCCATTGAATAGGCGGTGTTAGGCGCCAAACCATCGTAAACCGCCATATACATCTGTCTGTCGGCCAGACACTCGATGCTGTCGCACTCGACAATCCAGTACATTGTCCCGTCAATTACCCGTCGGGTACTGCTGCCGCCCATGGAAAATACGCTGAACCGCATTGGGTCGAGGCCCTGAACGAGGGGCGAAACCATCAAGCCGTCATCAAGGCTCACCTCCGTCCCGTCCGTGCGTTCAATCGCCAGCACCGCATAGGTGCGTTCGGGAGCAATTTCCTCGTCGGAGCTGCCGAAATCGCTGAGATTTTCGCCGGAGCACACGCCCAGCAGCGTGGCGCGGTAGGGGGACTCCTCGGCGGTTATGTTCATTTCCTCGCCGCCATCAAAACTGATGGCAAGCTTTTTGTCGCCCATCTCACGCGCGGCTTGGCCGGCGGTGAGGTAACGGTAAGCGGCCACGGCCCCAACGGACAGCACAAGCACAAGACAGGCCGCCAAAAGAGTTATTTTAAGGCTGAAGCCTTTTTTGTTTTTCATAGATGCATCGATCCTTTCTTCAATTTTTGCTTTAAGCTCATCGCTCGCGTTAATTTTATCAAACAGTTCCCTATACACAGTTGATACCTCCCTCATTCAGTTGAGCGCGCAGCTTTTCGCGGCCTCTGGATAACTGGCTGCGGACGGTCCCTTCCCTGAGCCCCAGCAGCTCCGCCGTCTCTGCCGTCGAATATCCCTGACAGTAATGCAGGTAGATTACGGCCCGATACTTAGGCGGCAGGGCCAATATCTCCTCCATGAGGCCGATTTCCTCCGGTGTGTCCATATAATTCAGTATACCGTCGTCATAGCTTTCGGCGGTGAATTTTCTCCGCCGAAGCCGGTCCTTGCAGAGGTTGATGGCTGCGCGTATGACAAAGGCTTTCTCGTGTTCGCCGCTCTTAAAGGCGGCGCGGGGCCGTCCCATGAGCTTGACGAACAAATCGGCGGTCACGTCCTCGGCGTCGGCCCTGTTGTTGAGCCATACCAGCCCCAGGCGGAACACCGTATCCGCATATTTTTCATAGACGGCGGAAAAGTATTCCCTGTCCTCACCGTTCACTTATGTCGCCTCCCGTGTTCAGGCGCCTGGCCTGTTTTGTATCGATACACTAATAAAACGAACAAGCCCGGCGGTTTGCTGCACCGCCGGGGAAATTTTTTATAAAAACAGTTCCTTAAGCCGGTCGAAGCGGTCTATCTTCTTCCAGTATTTTTCCACCTCGCCGAAGCCGTATGAGGCATACACAAAAGGCACCCCCGCCCGCCGGCTGGCCTCGGCGTCACCGCCGGTATCTCCCACATAGACGGGATTTTTCAGGCCCCGCTTTTCTATGAGCCGCCGCATTGTCTCGTCCTTTTGGGCAAGGGTGTCGCCGTAGCACATGAAATCCGTAAAATACGGGCCCAGGCCGCTGTTTTTAAGGAACGACTCGATATAGCCCTTTTGACAGTTGCTGACAATATAGAGGCCGATTTTCTCGGAAAGGGCCTTAACCGTGCCGGCCACTCCCTCATAGAGGGGCACCTTTTCGCGGTCGAGGAAAAGCGCCTCATACTCGCAGCATTTCACCGCCAGGGCGTCCCTCTCCTCCCGGACGACTCCCGGGAACAGCGCCGCGAAAATTACGTCCATCGGCTTGCCGAACAGAGTTCGCAGCCTGTCCGCCGTGAGGTCGGGACTTATGTCCGAATTGTCCGTGATGGCGGCGTTCCAGGCCCTGGCGCAGATGTCGGTGGTATCCCAGAGAGTGCCGTCCACATCAAAAATTATATCGTAGGTCAAAATTTTCATCTCCCGCAGGTCGTTTTGGAGAAATTTCCGTAAGTCACAGTATATCACACACCGGCGGGCCTTGTCAATATGCGTATTTTATTTTTTCTGTCTCTAACCCCTTGCAAACAGGAAAATTTTGTGGTATTATATAGACAATAATTATGACTTTCGGGAGAAGAACCATGCAAGATAATATACGAAATTTCAGCATAATCGCTCATATTGACCACGGCAAGAGCACCCTTGCCGACCGTCTGCTGGAGCTGACGGGAGAAGTGGAGAGCCGCGAGATGGAGGACCAGCTTCTTGACAACATGGAGCTGGAGCGTGAGAGGGGCATCACCATAAAGGCCCGGGCGGTACGCCTTAACTACCGGGCCAAGGACGGAAAGGACTATGTGCTGAACCTCATAGACACCCCCGGCCATGTGGATTTCAACTATGAGGTATCACGGTCCTTGGCCGCCTGCGAGGGGGCCTTGCTTGTGGTGGACGCGGCTCAGGGCATCGAGGCGCAGACCTTGGCCAACACCTATTTGGCTCTGGATCACAATCTTGAAATTTTGCCGGTCATCAATAAAATAGATTTGCCCAGCGCCCGACCCGAGGTTGTCGCGAAGGAGATCGAGGACGTCATCGGCATCCCCGCGATGGACGCTCCCCGCATAAGCGCCAAGCAGGGCATTAATATTGAAGAAATACCGGAGTATATAGTAAATAACATTCCCGCGCCTCACGGCGACCCGAACGCCGCGCCGAGGGCGCTTATATTCGATTCATACTACGACTCGTACAAAGGGGTCATAGTTTATGTGCGCGTAATGGACGGGCGTTTCCGCCCGGGTATGCGCATCCGCTTCATGGCCGGCGGCGGCGAGTTTGACGTGGTGGAGACCGGCTATCTGGTCCCCGACGGCACCCGTCCGGCTGACGGACTTTCCGCCGGAGAGGTGGGCTATATCGCCGCCAGCATCAAGACCGTAAAGGAGACCCAGGTGGGCGACACGGTGACCGACGCGGACAACCCCGCTTCCGAGCCGCTCGAGGGCTACCGCAAGGTAAATCCCATGGTGTACTGCGGCATCTATCCCGCCGACGGCGCAAAATATAACGACCTGCGGGACGCGCTTGAAAAGCTGCAGCTCAACGACGCCTCGCTTTCCTTTGAGGCCGAGACCTCGGTGGCGCTGGGCTTTGGTTTCCGCTGCGGCTTTCTGGGGCTGCTGCACCTCGAGATAATACAGGAGCGGCTGGAGAGGGAGTTCAACCTCGACCTTGTCACCACCGCGCCCAGCGTTGTGTACAGGGTAATAAAAACCGACGGCGAGGAGCTTATGATATCCAATCCCACCAATCTCCCCTCCCCCGCGGAAATAAACTATATGGAGGAGCCTGTGGTCACCGCGCACATCTTCGCGCCCAAGGACTATGTGGGTTCCATTATGGAGCTTTGCCAGGAGCGCCGGGGTGTGTACAAGGACATGACCTACATCGACGCCGACAGGACAGACCTGCACTATGAACTGCCGCTTAACGAGATAATTTACGACTTTTTCGACGCCCTCAAAAGCCGCAGCCGGGGCTACGCCTCCTTTGACTACGAGCTTTTGGGGTACGAAAAGAGCGATCTTGTCAAGCTGGACATCCTACTAAACGGCGACGCTGTGGACGCGCTGAGCTTTATTGTACACTCCTCCAAGGCTTATGCGAGAGGCCGTCGCATCGCGGAAAAATTAAAGGAGTCCATTCCCCGCCAGCTGTTTGAGATACCCATACAGGCGGCCATCGGCGGCAAGATAATTGCCCGCGAGACGGTGAAGGCCCTGCGCAAGGACGTGCTTGCCAAGTGCTACGGCGGCGACATAACCCGTAAGAAAAAGCTCCTTGAAAAACAGAAGGAAGGCAAAAAGCGTATGCGTCAGGTGGGCAGCGTAGAGCTGCCTCAAGAGGCGTTCATGTCGGTGCTGAAATTAGATGAGTAAGCCAAAGGGACTTTACGTACACATACCCTACTGCGTAAAAAAATGCCCCTATTGCGACTTCTATTCGGTCGTTGACAGGACGGGGGCGGAGGACTACGTGGCCGCGGTACTGGAGGAGTTTAAGCAATATAACGAAAATTTTGATACGGTTTTTATTGGCGGCGGAACACCGACCTCCATCGGGGACGGGCTGGTCCGCCTGTGCGACGCTCTGCCCAAGGCGGAGGAATTCACCGTGGAGGCTAACCCGGGCACGGTGAGCCGCGAGCTCCTTACCGCGCTGAAAAGGGCCGGCGTAAACCGCCTCAGCCTCGGCGTGCAGAGCTTCAACGACGGCGAGCTTCGGGCGCTGGGCCGCATACACACGGCGGCTCAGGCGGAGGAAGCGTTTTTGGCGGCGCGGGAGGCGGGCTTTGAAAATATAAGCATCGACCTCATGCTTTCCACACCGCGCCAAACTCTTGAGAGCGTCAGGAAAACCCTTGAAAAGGCGCGGGAGCTGGTCCCCGACCACGTCAGCGCCTACTCCCTCATCGTTGAGGAAAACACACCCTTTTACGGGGCGGAGCTTCCCCTCCCCGACGAGGACGAGGAACGGGAGATATACTATCTGACGCGGGACTTTCTTGAGGACATGGGGCTCGGACAGTACGAGATATCCAACTTCGCCCGGCCCGGCTATGAGTGCCGTCACAACATAAAATACTGGACGCTGGCGCCCTACGTTGGCATAGGCGCGGCGGCCCACTCATATTACGGCGGCCGCCGCAGCTGCAACTCTCCGGACATCGCCGCTTACATCAGGGGCGAGGGCAGAGGCGCAACAAGCGAGACCGTCACCGCCGAGGAGCGGCTTCGGGAGAAATTCTGGCTTGGACTGCGAATGACCCAGGGCGTGCCCTACGGCGGAGAGTTCCCCGAGACGGTTGAAAAGCTCGTCGGACAGGGACTGCTTGAGCTCTCGGGCGGGAACCTTCGGCTTACCCGACGGGGGACGGATTTGGCAAATTTGGTTTTTATGGAGTTTGTGTGATATGAATTGCAGAGAATACGCTCTTAAGCTACTGTCTTTCAGCGACCGCACCGAGAACGAGCTGCGTAAAAGACTGGAAGAAAAGGGCTTCAACGGCGGCGATATTGACGGCGCCTTGGACTTTCTGAAGGACTACGGCTATATCGACGACGCACGCTACGCCCAAAAATACGCCGCCGACAGCGTTAGGCTCAAGGGCCACGGACCGGGGCGCATACGGGCCGACCTGCTCCGAAAGGGCGTCAGCCGTGAAAGCATCGACGCGGCGATAGACGGGCTGGACACGGACCCCAGAGAGCGCATCGAGGCGGAAATGGAACACCGCTTTGACGGGGCGGACTTGAGCAGCCGCAGGGAAAGGAACCGCATCTTCGGATATTTCGCCCGCCGGGGCTTTTCCCCCCACGATATATGGGGCGCGATCAACGCTAAAAGCTCGTTTGACGATATAGACGGTGATTTTGAGGAGTGATAACGTGACTAAAATCGGCTTTGTGTCCCTTGGCTGCAACAAAAACCTTTGCGACACGGAAAATATGCTGGGACTTTTGGCCGAGCGGGGTTACGAAATAGTCAACGACCCCGCCGAGGCGGAGGTCATTGTTGTGAACACCTGCGGCTTTATCGACAGCGCCAAGGAGGAATCCATCAACACCATCCTTGAAATGGCCGAGTACAAAAAGGGGAACTGCCGTCTTTTGGCGGCGGCTGGCTGCCTGGCCCAGCGTTATCCCGAAGAAATCCAGCGGGAGCTGCCGGAGGTGGACGTGATAATCGGAACAACGGTTTTCGACAGGATTGCCGACGCCATTGAGGCAGGGCTTAAGGGCAAAAAAGACGCCTATATCGGCGGCATAGACAAAGAGGTGCCCGACTGCCTGCCGCGCATACGCACCACTCTCCCCCACGTGGCCTATCTGAAGATAGCCGAAGGCTGCAGCAACCGCTGCACATACTGCGCCATACCGAATATCCGCGGCCGCTACCGCAGCCGCCCCATGGAAAATATAATCGCCGAAGCGAGGGCTCTGGCCGCCGACGGAGTCAAAGAACTGATAGTAGTGGCTCAGGACACCACACGTTACGGCGAGGACCTTTACGGCGAAAGAAAAATAGCCCCTCTGCTGAGGGAGCTGTGCAAAATCGACGGCATAACCCGTGTGCGGACGCACTACTCCTACCCCGAAGCCGTGGACGACGAATTGATTGAAGCTGTAAAGACCGAGGATAAAATCGTAAAATATTTTGACATACCGATACAGCACGGCGACGACGAGGTGCTTAGGCGCATGGGCCGCCGCACCAACCGTAAGCAGATACTCGACTTGGTCGCACGGCTTAGGCGGGAAATTCCGGGCGTAGTCATAAGGACGAGCCTTATAGCCGGCTTTCCGGGAGAGACCGAGGAGCAGTTTGAAAATCTGCTGTCCCTGATGGAGGAGGCCCGCTTTGACCGGACAGGGGTCTTTGCCTACTCCGCCGAGGAGGGTACCCCCGCCGCTCGGCTGCCCGATCAGCTCTCCGATGAGGTAAAGGAGCGGCGGCGCTCGGTGGCCATGGAACTGGCTCAAAGATTGTCGCTTGAGCGAAATCAAGGGCTTTTGGGAAAGACCCTCGAGGTGATGACCGACGGCTTCGAGGACGGGCTTTACTACGGACGCAGCGGCGGCGAAAGCCTCGAGGCGGACCCGTTGATATATTTCGGTTCCACCCTCGAGCCCTCCGGCGGCGATATAGTGAAGGTAAAAATTCTCGACGCGGGCGAATACGACCTGTATGGAGAACAAACAGAATAAAGAGGAGGATTTTTCATGAACTTACCAAACAAACTTACAATGTTCCGCATAATTCTGGTGCCGGTCACCATGGCGCTGATACTGCTTGAGCATCCCGTATGGGCGGGCATAGTCTTTGCCGTCGCGAGCATAACGGACTTTTTCGACGGTTACATCGCCAGAAAGTACAATCTAATCACCTCGTTCGGGAAGATAATGGACCCTCTGGCGGACAAAATTCTGGTTTTTGGGGCGCTTTTGTGCTTCATTCAAAACGGCACCATAAACGTGTGGCCCGTGGCCATCATAATTGCCCGCGAGCTTTTCGTGACCTGCATGAGGGTGGTCGCGGTGGACAAGGGCAAGGTCATCGCCGCCTCCTGGTGGGGTAAAATAAAGACCAACGTCCAGATTTTTGCCGTGCTGTTTTCTATATTTTTCGAGTGGAGGTTCCCCACGGCCTGCGCCGTGGTGCTTTGGATAGCGGCGGCCTTTACGCTGGCGAGCTGGGTGGCCTATATATTTGAAAACATCGACGTTTTCAAGGGTTGATGAAATATGAGGCCCATTATTGTGGCTGTTTCGGGCATACTCGGCAGCAACGCCGCGGCAATATGCAGCGGTATCGCGAAGCGCATCGAGCGTTCGACCGTGCTGCGCTTCGAGGATTTTCCGTCCTGCGCCTGTCCCAACGCCGGCTGGCTGGAAAACGACGGCAATTTCAACCGCGTCAATGTGGGAGACATCAAGGCCGCGCTCGACTGCCTGATAGTCAACAAAAAGCTGGACTGCGTGATAATGGATTTCCCCTTCGGCAGGTCGGTCGAGGCGTTGTCCCCATACATAGATTTTGTATTTTATCTCGAGGATTTTCCTGATTTGGCCCTTGCGCGGCAGCTCGGCCGCCAGCTCCGCAGCATGAGCACCGACCTGCTGCGCACCAAGCTAAGGCTGTATTGCGGCTCGGGTCACAAAATAATCCGCAAAATAGAAAGAGTCGTTCCCCGAAGCGCCGACATGGTGCTTAAAGCGGGGTCCGACCCTGACGAAGTGGAAGAGCTGATTTGCCAAAAACTTAAGGCCATGCTGATAAACCGCTGGATAATCGGCCCGAAATGAGGTCTCAGTCCCACTCCACGTAACCGTACTTCCAGTAGACCAGGCCGCCGAGATCAAAGACGTTTTCGTAGCCCTGCGAGTCCAGGTATTCGGCGGCCAGGCGGCTGCTCCTACCGCTGCGGCAGCATACCAGTATACGGGCGTCCTTTCCGGGAAGCTCGTCCAGGCGGCTGTCCAAATCGTCCACGGGTATGCAGACGGAGTTTTCTATATGACCTTGGACGAACTCGTCCTCCGTCCTGACGTCAAGGACAAAGCAGGACTTAGCGTCGATGAGCTTTTTCGCGTCTTCCTGACTGATTTTTCTGTACATAACTATCACCCAAAAAACATAAAGAGCCGCGGGCTTTGTGGGTAAGCGCGAGCCGAGCTCCTATTCATAAAAATCGGAGCAAGCGATTGGACGCTTGCCCCGGCGTGGTGCGGATAACAGGACTTGAACCTGCATGAAATTGCTCTCATACGGACCTGAACCGTACGCGTCTGCCAATTCCGCCATATCCGCAAGTACTTTCATATTATAGCATAACTTTTCTCAAATTGCAAGCCTTTTTTGAAATTTTTATTGAAATTTTTCTCCGCGGTAATTTGAGGTTTTAATGAGATAAGGAAGATATATATTATGATAGTAACCTATTCTGTTAATCAAGGGCAAAAACCTACTTCAGAACAATTAAAAGAGGTTGAGGAAGCGGCTAAGATGCCAATTACGTTTGACGAGGACTCTCCGGAGCTTACGCCGGATATGGAAAAAGCTCTGAAATGCGCCGTCGCACAGCGAAATAGAAGCATGATAAAAAATGAGGCATAAAGATTTAAGACCCGTAAGTCTTAACCGGCTTGCGGGTCTTTTTACACTTATGAGGAGAAGTGTATGACGGCGTGCCGTCCTTTTTTACAGCTCCTTTGCTTATTCGTCCATACTCTCGAGTTCCTCGTTGGCGGCCTCCCATAGGGACATATCCTCGTCGAGCTTTTTCTCGGCGGCCTCGAGGTCCGCGCTGAGACCGATTATTTTTTCAAAATCGCTGCCCGCGGAATTTATCTCGCCGTTCAACCGCTCTATCTCCGTCTCGTCTGTGGCCACCGCCTCTTCGAGGCGTTTTATGCGCCCCTCTAAACGGCGGACGGCGCTTTGGCGCTCCTTCTGACGCCTGTAGTCGTTCACTGCCGGCTTTTCTTCTTTGGGCGCTCCGACCGCGGCCGCCGTATCGCGTCCGGCCTTATATTCCACATACTGATCATAGTTGAAGCTGTACGGCCGCACGGTTCCGTCCTCAAACACCAAGAGCTTGGTCGCCAGCTTGTTTATCAAGTAACGGTCGTGGCTTATGATGAACACCGTCCCGCCGAAGTCCTCCAGCGCCTGCTCAAGGGCCTCCCTCGCGGCGATGTCAAGGTGGTTGGTGGGCTCGTCCAGGAGCAGAAAATTCGCCCCTCGGAGCATTACCGTCAGCAGGGCAAGACGCGCCTTTTCGCCGCCGCTGAGCTTATCCACCGTTTTCAGCACATCGTCGTCCCTAAACAGGAACGCCGCCAGCGCGCCCCTCACCTCCGAGCGCACCATGGACGGATACTCGTCCCAAAGCTCGTCCTGCACGGTCTTGTTTCCGCTCAGGTCGCTGCGGTCCTGGTCGTAGTATGCCTCTATTAGCTTTACGCCCCGGCTGACCGTGCCGGTATCAGGGCGCACGGAGCCCTTGATTATGCCGTAAAGGGTAGACTTTCCGCAACCGTTGGGCCCCAGAAGGAACACCCTGTCCCCCCTCTTTATCTCAAATGAGGCCCCTTCAAAGAGCCGCTTTTCTCCGTAGCTTTTTGAAAGGTCCCTGACGGTGAGCACATCGTCCCCGCTGCGTGCCGCCTCCGGGAAGCGGAACCGCAGTCCCTCGCTGCCCTCGAAGGGTTTTTCCAGCCCCTCCTCAAGACGGTCGATGGACTTTTGCTTATTGGCGATTATCTTATAGTTACGTTCCTGGCCCCACCGTTTTTGCTGCTCTATCATGCCCTCGATACGCTTTATCTCGGCCACGGTGTTCTCATATTTACGGCGGGCGGCCTCCCGGGCCTCCTCCTTTTTCTTCATAAAGACGGAATAACTTCCGTTGTATGCGGTTATCGCGCCGTTCTCCAGCTCAAGGGTGGAGGTGGTTACCTTGTCGAGAAAGTAACGGTCATGGCTTATCACCACAAAAGCCCGGTTATAATTCTTCAAAAAGTCCTCGAGGAAGGCCGAAGCCTCAAAGTCAAGGTGATTGGTCGGCTCGTCAAGGAGGAGCAGATTTGCGTCGGAAAGCAGGGTCCTGGCCAGCCCCAGCCTTGTCTTTTGTCCGCCGGAAAGTTGGCTCAACGGGCGGTCCAATTCCTCCTCAAGGAAACCCAGCCCCAGTAGCATGGACCGGGTCTTTGCCCGAAAAACCATGCCGTCGCCGCGGAAATACTCGTTGTTGAGGGCGTCCTGACGCTTAACAAGGGCGTCCACGTCGCCCTCCCTTTTTTCTATTTTACGGTGAATTTCGCTTAACAGTTCCTCGATTTCCAGCAGCCGTGAAAACACTCCGAGAGCATAGCCGTAGGCCGTAAGCTCCCCATCGTCCGGAGGGGTCTGCTCCATATAGCCTATTTTTAACAAGCCGTTTTTTATCAGGCCGCCCTCGCAGTCCTCCTGACCGGTGAGTATGCGCAGCAGGGTGGTTTTCCCCGCGCCGTTGGCTCCGATAAAGCCAATTTTTGAATTTTCGTCAACGGTAAAGTTTAAATCCTTGAATAACACACGCTCTCCAAAGGATTTGGAAATTCCGTTTGCGGTTAAAAGTGCTGCCATAAAGTTTGTTCCTCGATTAAAAATTTCCAGCCGGGTTCTATTCCTTTATAAGGGACTTATTCTTTTCAAGCGGAGCGTCCAACACATGGTTGCCGAACTCCGCGCCCGCCTTGCCGTCGATGAGTATCTGAACGCTGCCCACAGAGTCCAGCTCGGTCAGGGAATTGACTATGCTGAACAGGACCATATTTGTGGACGCGCTGCCGCCGGGCACCTTATCCAGCAGGTCGCCGGAAAGGTTCACAAAGCACACCCCGTCCTTGGTCTCGGTGCTTATCACCTTAATGTCTGAGGGAATGACTTGAACCAGGTCGGAGCTCTTGGGTCCTTTCATAAGCTCCGTGAGTATGAGCCGCTCGGTGGAAAGGGATGCCTGCGCCTCCACGTCACGCTTTTCAGGCACGAGGTATTCCGCGTTTTTGTCCGGGAAATAAAGGGTGACTGTCACCTTTTGGGTGGCAGAGCTGTCCTGCGGACTGTAGACCACGTCGCTCATGCTTACCACGCCTATTTCGCCACCGGAGGTCGTGGAAATAAGAGGCTCGCCCTCCACAAGTATCTCCACGCTTTCGATGCCGTCCACCTCACAGAGAGTGCTGATAATCGAGTATCGGGCCAAAAGCTCCTCCACTCCCTGATTGCGGTAATATTTCTCTGAAAGATCCACGACCGCAGTCTTTTTTCTCATTTCGGCCTTAATAAGCTCGGTACCGTCGGGGAGGGTGTTGATGACCCCCTCGGTATCGGGGCTTTGGGAAAGCTCGCCGATGAGATAGGCGATTATTTCTGTTTTGTCCGCATCCTCGGGCAGGTCGGTCTTGTGGGTCTCTTTTACCAGAGAGGTGCCGTCGGCGTTTTTATAATAAATGTTGTACTGGCTTTCCCCTTCGCCGCAGCCGCACACGGCGGCCGTAATAAGCAGGACGAAAAGAAGGGCCGTGAATTTTTTGAAAGTGATTTTCATTCCCGTACCCCCTATCACTTAAAGGTTATCGGAATAATGATGATGAACTTGCTCCCCTTGCCTTCCTCGCTCTCCACCTGTATATTGCCGCCGTGGAGCTCCACGGCCGTCAGAGCGATGGAAAGTCCAAGACCCGTGCCGCCGGTTTCCCTGGCCCGGGCCTTATCCACCCGGTAGAAGCGGTCGAATATCTTGTACAGCTCGTCGGGGGCTATGCCTATACCGGTGTCCTCCACGGTTATGATGGCGTTGCCGTTTTCCTTGGAAACGTCCATGGAGACCGTGCCGCCGGCGGGAGTGTATTTTATGCTGTTGTCAAGGATATTGTATATGGCCTCCCAAATGCGGTCCCTCTCCACTCGGGAATAAATTGCGCCGTCGGCATAGAAGTCCAGATTGATGTTCTTCTGCTCCGCCAAAGGCCGAAGGGCCTTGACCACATTTGCGCATATCTCGCTCAGGTTGAGCACGCTGAACTCCATTCTGGCGACGTTGGCGGTGCTGTCCATCTTTGTCAGGGTGAGGAGCTTGTTGACTATCCTCGTCAGCCGGTCCACCTGCACGTTCATGTCCGTAAGGAATTCCTCCACGGTCTCCCGTGAAGCGTTTGGGGCGTTGAGCAGGGAATCGGAAATGAGTTTGATGGAGCTGAGCGGCGTTTTAAGCTCGTGAGAGGCGTTCGACACGAACTCCTGCCGCTTTTCCTCCTGAGTTTTTATCTTGGCGGTCATCTTGTTGAAGCTGGCCACGAGCGTGCCTATCTCTCCCCCCGCGGTGATATCCAGCTCATCGGCGTCGTCATTTTCGGACATTTCCTCAAGGCGGCGGGTCAGGCGGCGTATGGGCTCGGTAATTATGCCCGCAAGAACAAAGCCCACCGCGCCCACGAGTACGCTTACCAGCACGGTCAGCATGAAAAGTATGCCCCGTATCTTGTCCATATACTCGGTAATTTCCGTGCCGGACGCCTGATAGTAAATCACGCCCACCACGTTCCTGTCCCGGGTTATGGGCACGGCGGCGCTTATGATAAGCTCTCCGGTGGCGTCCTCGCCCTCCTCGGCGTTATTGTTGCCGCGCAGAGCGTCCAGCACCAGCGGCGAGGGCATCAGCCGTCCCTGCATGGCACCGTCGTTGGAGTCAAAGGTGACGGTCGCGTCGCTGTCCAGCATCAGCACACGTCCCCCGCTGCCAAGCTGCTGCTGCTGAAGGAGAAAGTTTATGCTGGACTCGCTGAGGTCCTGATACTGGGCTATGTAACCGGAGATGACGTTGGCCTGGCTCAGCACCTGTACCTCCTTCTGATTGAGGGTGTACTGACGCATGGAGTTGGTGACATAAAAGCTGATAAACACAAGCGTAAACGACACCAGCAAAAAGTAGGTCACAACCAGCTTCCAGCGTATGCTGGCAAAAATACTTCTAATTTTCCTTAAAATAGTAACCTACCCCCCACTTGGTGAGTATATATTTGGGAGACGCCGCGTTTGGCTCTATCTTCTCGCGCAGGCGGCGGACATGAACGTCCACCGTCCTGATGTCGCCTGGGTAGTCGTAGCCCCAGATTATATCAAGAAGATTTTCACGGCTGTAAACCTTGCCGGGATTGGAGACAAAGAGCTCGCAAAGGTCAAACTCCTTGCTGGTGAGCTCGATGCTGCGGTCGCCTATGCGGATGCGGCGGAGGTTGTAGTCCAGCTCCACGTCGCCGCTGCGGACGGTGGAACGGTCCGGAGCCGCGGAAGACGAGCGGCGGATAATGGCCTTTACTCTGGCCTTTAGCTCAAGAATGTTAAAGGGCTTGGTAAGATAGTCATCGGCCCCGTATTCCAGTCCCAAAATCTTGTCCATGTCCTCGGCCTTGGCCGTGAGCATGATTATGGGCACATTTGAGAACTCCCTCACCTTCTGGCATACGGTGAGGCCGTCTATCTTGGGCAGCATAAGGTCGAGTATTATAAGGGAAAGGCTCTTGTCCCGAGCCAGCTTAAGGGCCTCCTCCCCGTCATAGGCCGTCTCTATCTCATAACCGTCCTGCTCGAGGTTGAATTTTATACCCTTCACAAGCAGCTTTTCATCATCAACAATCAATATTTTCATCGGAATTTCGTCCTCTCATATAATTTTCACAATTTCACATGCTTATTATAGCACCTTTCACAAAATTTTTCAATAGATTTTTCATATATATTGCGGAAAAGTTCTTGAATATCTACAAAATATGTGGTAGAATAGTACTGTAAAAAAATACTAATTTAAACGGAGGTACAGAGTATGTTGACTGACATCGAAATCGCCCAGAGCGCAAGACCGCAACACATAGCGAAGGTTGCCGAAAAAATCGGCGTCCTCGAGGACGAACTGGAATTTTACGGAAAATACAAGGCCAAGCTCTCTGACGAACTGGCCGCGAGGGTAAAAGACAGGCCCAACGGCAAGCTTGTGCTTACAACGGCCATCAACCCCACCCCCGCCGGCGAGGGAAAGACCACAACGACGGTCGGACTTGGACAGGCTCTGTGCCGCCTCGGTAAAAACGCGGTTATCGCCTTGCGGGAGCCCTCGTTGGGTCCGGTAATGGGCATCAAGGGCGGGGCCGCCGGCGGCGGCTACGCGCAGGTGCTGCCCATGGAGGACATCAACCTCCACTTTACCGGCGATATGCACGCCATAACTGCCGCGCACAATCTGCTGGCGGCCATGCTGGACAACCATATACATCAGGGCAACGCCCTCGGCATCGACGTGCGGCGCATCACCTATAAAAGAGTTATGGATATGAACGACCGGGCGCTCCGCGAGATAATCGTCGGCCTCGGCGGTAAGGTAAACGGCTTCCCCCGTCAGGACGGATTTATGATAACAGTGGCCTCCGAAATAATGGCCATTCTCTGCCTCGCGACGGACAAGGAGGACCTTAAGGAGCGGCTTGGCAAAATAATCGTGGGCTACAACTATCAGGGTCAGCCCGTATGCGCCGCCGACCTCAAGGCCCAGGGCGCGATGGCCCTGCTGCTCAAGGACGCCATAAAGCCCAATCTGGTACAGACATTAGAGAACACCCCCTGCATAATGCACGGCGGCCCCTTCGCCAACATCGCCCACGGCTGCAACAGCGTTATAGCCACAAAGCTGGCGCTCAAGCTCGGCGACTACGTTGTCACTGAGGCGGGCTTCGGCGCGGACCTTGGCGCCGAAAAGTTCTTTGATATCAAGTGCCGCGCCGCCGGACTCAGTCCCGACGCGGTGGTGCTGGTAGCCACCTGCCGCGCCCTTAAGTACAACGGCGGCGTAAGCAAGGCCGAGGTTTCCGCGCCCAATGTGGAGGCTCTTAAGAAGGGCCTGCCAAACCTTGAAAAACACATCGAAAACATAGCCAAATACGGCGTGCCCTGCGTGGTGGCCATCAACCGCTTCCCCACCGACACTGAGGAGGAGCTGGCCGCCGTTGAGGACTGCTGTAAGGCTCTCGGGGCGGAATTTGCCGTATCCGAGGTATTTGCCAAGGGCGGCGAAGGCGGCGAGGCTTTGGCAAAAAAGCTGCTTGAGACCCTTGAGACTAAGGAGAGTCACTTCAAGCCCATTTACGACCTTGACACCGACTGCTATGAAAAGGCCGAGACCATCGCGAAGGAGATTTACGGCGCCGACGGGGTGGACTTCCTGCCCGCGGCGAAAAAGGCCATCGACGAGTTTGCGGCCATGGGCTACGGCAAACTGCCTGTCTGCATGGCAAAAACGCAATACTCTCTTTCCGACGACCCCAGTCTGCTCTGCCGGCCCAAAAATTTCCGCATAACCGTGCGGGAGGCCCGCATCAGCGCCGGCGCGGGCTTTATAGTCCTGCTCACCGGCGACATAATGGTAATGCCCGGTCTGCCTAAGGTCCCCGCGGCGGAAAAGATAGATATCGACGAAAACGGCGTGATAACCGGACTCTTTTAGAAAGAAGTTTTAACATTGAGATACATTTCCCACAGCACGGAGGATACGGAAAGCTTCGCCCGCGCTCTGGCGTCCTCGGTCACCCCGCCGAAGGTCATCTGTCTCAGAGGGGATTTGGGCGCGGGGAAAACGGCCTTTGTTCGGGGCTTTGCCCGGGCATTCGGCATCGAGCGGGGAGTGTCCTCCCCTACCTTCACCCTTATGCACCGCTACGACGGCAGCATCAGCCTTAAGCATTACGACCTGTACCGGCTGTCGTCTCCGGATGAGCTTTTGGACATAGGCTTCGAGGAGGAGATAGAAAGCGGCGTTTCCCTCATCGAATGGCCAGACGGCTTTGAAGAGCTCATCCCCGGCGACGCCCTTAACGTCACCATAACCCGCGGCGAAGGGGACAACGACAGGCTCATCGAGGTGACGCCATGAACATTTTAGCCTTGGACACCTCCGCCCTGACCGCCACCGCCGCGGTGATGAGGGACGGCGTTATCGCCGGCGAGGCAAGCTTTACCAACGGACTGACCCATTCCCAGACCATAATGCCCATGGTGGACTATGTGCTCAAGGGAGCCGGTCTCGCCCTCGCGGACATAGATTTGTTTGCCGTCAGCACCGGCCCCGGCTCCTTTACGGGACTGAGGATAGGCGTCGGCACGGTTAAGGGTCTGGCCTACGCCCGTGACAAAAGCTGCGCCGGTGTGTCTACCCTCAGGGCCCTGGCCTACAATATCGCCCCAACCGACAGACTTATAGTGCCAATAATGGACGCACGGCGAAATCAGGTCTACACGGCGGCTTACCGGTACGATGGCGGAAAAATCGCCTCGGTATCCGCTCCGGAGGCTCTGGAGATTGAGGAGCTGTGCGGCCGCCTGAGTGAAAGCGTAATCTTCGTGGGCGACGGAGTGAGCCCGTACATGGGAAAAATACGTTCCCTCATAGGCGGCAGAGCGGAATTTGCTCCGCCCCAGCTCAGGCTCCAGCGGGCGGCCTCGGTATGTGCGGCGGCTTTGGATAACCCCCCCGTCTCGCCGGCGGAGCTGAGCGTGATATATCTGAGAAAGCCGCAGGCCGAGCGTGAGCGTGACGAAAAACTGAACATACATTCCTGAAAGGACGAATATATATGAGAATAGCCATTGCCGCCGACCATGGCGGATACAAACTCAAACAGGAGCTTATCCCCTATCTTGAAGGCGAGGGCCACGTCGTAACCGACTGCGGCACGGACAGCGAGGAGAGCGTGGACTATGTTGACTTCGCGGAAAAAGGGTGCAGAGAGTATCTTGACGGCAAGGCCGACTTCACCATTCTCTGCTGCGGCACCGGCGTAGGCATCTCCATCGCCGCCAACAAAATCAGGGGCATACGCTGCGGTATGTGCCCCTCCGTGCAGGTAGCGGAGCTGGTGAAGCAGCACAACAACGCCAACGTCATCGCTCTGGGCGGACGCACCACCTCGCCGGAGCTGGCCAAGGAGATAGTTGACGCTTATATGAAGGCCGAGTTTATGGGCGGCCGCCATCAGCGGCGTATCGACAAGATAACCGCCCTTGAAAATAAATAGGTCAATAAAATTTATTACATATTGGAGGGATAATAATGCGTTGTCCATATTGCGGCCACCGCGACAGTAAGGTAATCGATTCACGCCCCACCGACGAGGGCGAGGCTATCCGCCGCCGGCGGGAGTGCATGAAGTGCGAGGAACGATTTACCACCTATGAAAAGGTCGAAACTCTGCCTATCATGGTTATTAAAAAGGATAAGACCCGGGAGCTTTTCGACCGGGACAAGCTAATACGCGGTATTGCCCGAGCCTGCGAAAAACGCCCCGTGGCCACCGAGCAGATCGACGCCATCGTTGACCGTATCGAGGCGTCGATGCAAAACTCACTCGAGCGCGAAGTGACCTCCGCCCAGATAGGTGAAAAGGTGATGGAAAACCTTCGGGACATCGACGAGGTAGCCTATGTGCGCTTCGCCTCTGTTTACCGTCAGTTTACCGACGCCACCACCTTTATCAAGGAGGTCAACAAGCTCCTGACCGACAAGGGCTAAAATCCGTTAAAAATAAGAAAGGGAGCCTTCAAATTGGCAATTTTCAGATGTACCTTCCGTTCAACACTGCTGACAAATGATACAAACCTTAACATAATCCTTCCCGACAGGCGGTTCCATCCGCCGAAGGTGCTGTATCTGCTCCACGGCTATCAGCAGCATTTCGGCTCCTGGCTGAACCAGTCCTCCCTGATAAGGTATGCCGCCGGAAAAAATCTGGCCGTCGTCATGCCCGACGGCGGACGGAGCTTTTATTCCGACATGACCACGGGAGAAAATTACTATTCCTATATCGTCAAGGAGCTGCCCCGCTTTCTGAAAGGGCAGCTCGGTCTTGAGCCAAAGCGCGAGGACACCGCCGTCGCGGGTCTGTCCATGGGGGGCTACGGCGCTCTCAAGATAGGTCTGCGCAACCCCGAGCTGTTCAGTATGATAGGAGCTTTCTCCCCCGCCTGCGACATCGTGCGCATCGCGGAGGAAAATCCTCTCCTCGCTCACGCCATCTGCGGCGATATGGAGCTGAGGGACAGTGAGCACGACATCTTCCGTCTTGTGAGTGATATTTCCGGCAGCCCCGAGGCTCCGGAAATCGTCCACTACTGCGGCAGCGAGGACTTCATGATAGAGGAGAACCGCCGTTTCAGGGATCTCGCCCAAGGGCTCGATCTCACGTACTCCTATATTGAGGAGCCGGGCGGACATGACTGGGACAAATGGGACCCCTGGGTAAAGGACTTTATAGAGAGATTTGTATAATGTCTGTGAATTAATGTGGAAAAACCGCCTTTTTACAAAAAGACGGTTTTTCTTTTTAGTTTAAGCCTTCGTGCTAAGCGGCGGGCTGAAGGCAGCCCGCCCTACGCCACTTTGCTACAGTAGTGCGCCGTAGGGCGGCTTGCCCGGGGGCCGCGAAAAAATTAAAAGGAAATCGTCACAAGCGAAGTTACGCTTGTGACGACGCCGTTCTGCACAATTTTTTTACAGCCTCATACAAACCGTATATATCTTCCGTCGCTGTATCCCACGTTGTTCCCGTAGCGCACCACATACCAGCCCTTCCATTCTCCAAGGACGGTGACCCTCGCTCCGTTGGGGATGCGTGTAATTACGCTGGCGGTCAAATCGGGTTTGGCGCGGAGGTTCAGGCTGCCGGAGGTCAGGCGCACCACACCGGCCCTGGCCGGAGTCGCCTCGATAAAGGGCAGACCGAAATATTGTGTCAGGGAAAGCACCAAATTCCGCGCGATATTTTGTATATTGTTCCTTATCCAGTTGGCGTCGGCTGTGTTGTCGTGATAGCCAATCTCCATGAAAACCGCCGGGGCGCGGGTCTTGACGGCCTCGCCGATGGTGGTAGTCTGAAGGGAACGCACAAGAGAGGGCCCGGGGTAAATATCCCGCATATTCCGGGCGAAAATCTCCGCCGCCCTGCGGCCCTTGGCGCTGCCGCGGGCATAGTATACATCCACCCCCTGCTTGGCGCCATACATACCTTCTGGCGCGGCGTTGGAATGAATGGCCAGATGCAGGTCATAATTTCCACGGTTGGACTGATTGATAAACTGCTGGGCGGTCTGGCTGCGGTCGTTGCGAACGTAACGAATGCCGTTGGACTGCAGATAGGGCTCCATAGCGTCGGCGATGAGGTTCATGTAATACTCCTCGCTGCCTCCGCCGGTATACATATTGCCCTCCTGAGAGGAGGGGCTGAGATAAATTATGGGCATAAAAATCACCTCATACCATGGTATGAGATAATTTGTTTTTTTGTTAAAACATATCAGTCTGCAAAAACCTCGCTATGTAGCATAAAGGCACGGGGTCGGCCGAAAAAATCGCGAAGAACGGCGTCGTCGCGAGCCTAACTTTGCTTGCGGCGATTTCTTTTAAATTTTTTCGGCGGCTTGAGGGCAAGCCGCCCTACGGAGCACTAATGTAACAAAACGGTGTATGGCGGGCTGCCTTAAGCCCGCCGCTTAGCATGAAGGCTTAAATTAAAAAGAAAAACCGTCTTTTTCTCGTAAAAAGGCGGTTTTGTCACATTAATTCATAGTTTTGATTCTATACAGAGTTTATCATCACATATATTTGGCTTAAATTAAGGTTTCCGGCCAAAATGGGGCCCCCGCAAAACGGCGAAGCCGATTTTGTGGGGAAAAGGAGTCACAGCGAGGTGAGCCGAGTTTCGATTTTTAAATCGAAACTCGCGATACCGAGCTTGTGACGACGCCGGTCTGCGCCTTTTTTTACGGCCCCTGTTACTCCTTACCGTTCCAGCAATATGTACACAGCTTGTCGGGGTCGATGCCCACAGACTTTATCATATCGTCCAGCCGGTGATAGCGCAGAGAGGTAAAGTGCAGGGTCTCCCCTATCCTCTTTACCATGGCCTCGTACTTTTCGCTGTTGGGGTCGGCATATTCGGCTATGGTCTCACGGTCGGGGTCCTTACCCTCCAGCTCCTTGATTACGCGGCGGCCGATAAGCTCCATTTCCGAGGTGGAGCGGGAGAAATTGAGATATTTACAGCCATAGAGCAGAGGCGGACAGCCGGTGCGGATGTGGACCTCCTTGGCCCCACTTTCGTACAGGAACTCGGTGGTCTCCCGAAGCTGGGTGCCGCGGACGATGGAGTCGTCAATCAGCAGCAGGCTCTTTCCGTCGATAAGATCGTGAATAGGTATGAGCTTCATCTTGGCGATGAGATTGCGTTCGCTCTGATGGGTAGGCATAAATGACCGGGGCCAGGTGGGAGTGTACTTGACAAAGGGACGGGCAAAGCGCACGCCGGACTCATTGGAATAGCCGATGGCATGGGCCGTGCCGGAATCCGGTATGCCGGCCACCATATCTGGGTGTATATCCACAAGGCTGTCGTGCATAGCCAGATATTTGCCGCAGTCATAGCGCATTTCTTCAACGGTCTTTCCCTCATAGGATGAGGACGGGTAGCCGTAATATACCCACAAAAAGGTACAGATGCGCATTTTATCCCCCGGCGCGACGAGAGTCCTGACGCCCTCGGCGTCCATGACCGCTATCTCTCCGGGGCCAAGCTCTTTATAGTCCGTGTAGCCAAGGTTCAGATAGGCAAAGCTCTCAAAGCTGGCGCAGTAGCCCTCCTCCCCCTTTTTGCCAATGACAATGGGCGTGCGGCCCAGCTTGTCCCTGGCGGCGTATATGCCCCTCGGGGTAAGTATGAGCATACTGATGGAGCCGTCCACGGTCTCCTGAGCGTAACGTATGCCGTCGATAAAATTATCCTTTTGGTTTATCATGGCGGCGATAAGCTCGGTCTGGTTTATCTCGCCGTTCTGCATTTCAAAGAAATGCGCCTTGTTTTCGATTATTTCATGAATTATTTCCTCCGCGTTGTTTATCTTGCCCACCGTAGTTATGGCAAAGGTGCCGTGGTGTGACCTGACCAATATAGGCTGCGCCTCAAAGTCGGAAATGCAGCCCACGCCCATTTCGCCATGCATGGACTGGGCCTCGTCATAGAAACGGGTCCTGAAAGGAGCGTTTTCGATGTTGTGAATGGCCTTTTCGAAGCCTCCATTATTGCTGTAAACGGCCATGCCGGCCCTGCGGGTGCCAAGGTGAGAATGGTAATCGACTCCATAAAACAAATCAAAGACACAATCTTTTTTTAATGCCGCGCCAAAAAAACCGCCCATAATGTAACCTCACTTTAAATGATAATAGCCCTGTGGCACTTGTCTTGTCACAGGGCTATTATATCACAAGTTTTTACATATTTCAATAGGGAATTTTACATATTTTTTAGGGCGCCGCCGCACGGATATTGTTGGCCGATACTTTTATTCGGCGAACATGGGGGTGGAGAGATAGCGTTCGCCCGTGTCGGGCAGGAGGACGACTATAGTCTTGCCCTTATTCTCGGGCCGCAGAGCGAGCTGGGTCGCGGCCCATACCGCCGCGCCGGAGGATATGCCGACCAGCACGCCCTCAGCGCGGGCAACGGCCTTGCCGACGGCAAAGGCGTCGTCATTTTCCACGGTGATTATTTCATCGTATATCTCGGTGTTAAGCGTTTCGGGAACAAAGCCCGCGCCTATGCCCTGTATTTTGTGGGAACCGCTGCGGCCCTCGGAAAGGACGGGAGATGAGGCGGGCTCAACGGCGACGACCTTAACGTCGGGATTTTGGGACTTAAGATACGCTCCAACGCCGGAAAGCGTACCGCCGGTGCCGACGCCGGCCACAAATATGTCCACATTTCCGTCGGTGTCCTCCCAAATCTCGGGACCGGTAGTGGCCTTGTGGCAGGCGGGATTGGCGGGGTTGGTGAACTGGCTGGGAATGAAGCTGTCGGGTATCTCCTTAGCCAGCTCCTCGGCCTTTTCGATAGCGCCCTTCATACCCCTGGCGCCGTCGGTGAGCACCAGCTCGGCGCCGTATGCCTTAAGTAAATTCCGCCGCTCGACGCTCATGGTCTCGGGCATGGTAATGATTATGCGGTAACCTCTGGCCGCGGCCACGGAAGCCAGACCGATGCCGGTGTTGCCGGAGGTGGGTTCGATGATGACAGAGCCGGGCTTAAGCTTGCCGCTGGCCTCGGCGTCATCGACCATGGCCTTGGCGATGCGGTCCTTAACGCTGCCGGCGGGGTTGAAGTATTCCAGCTTAGCCACTAATCTCGCCTCGAGCCCATTGGCCTTCTCGTAGTTAACAAGCTCCAAAAGAGGCGTTTTACCTATCAAATCTGTAAGTTGCGTGTAAATTTTAGACATATATACTCCTTCTTTCTTTATATTCAAAATATTTTATTCCTTGACCGCCGCAAAAGCGTCGTCCAGGGCGGCTATAAGGTCGTCAACATTTTCGGTGCCGATGGAAAGCCGGATAGTGTTGGGCTTTATTCCCTGCTCCTCAAGCTCCCGCTCGCTGCACTGGGAGTGAGTGGTGGTCGCCGGATGGATAACGAGGGACTTTGAATCGGCCACGTTAGCCAGCAGGGAGAATATCTCCAGATTATCGATAAATTTGTGAGCCTCGGCCTGACCTCCCTTTATCTCAAAGGTGAATATGCTGCCGCCGCCGTTGGGGAAGTACTTTTTATACAGCTCGTGGCTGGGCTCGGTGGGCAGGGAGGGATGGTGGACGGCCTCCACCTGAGGATGGCCGTTCAGATACTCAACTATCTTCAAAGCGTTGGAAACGTGACGCTCGACCCGCAGCGACAGGGTCTCGAGCCCCTGAAGGAAGATGAAAGCGTGGAAAGGAGAAAGCGTGGCGCCGGTGTCACGGAGAAGAATGGCTCTTATGTAGGTGACAAAGGCCGCCGGCCCAACGGCCGCGGTAAAGCTGACCCCGTGATAAGAGGGGTTCGGCTCCACAAACTGGGGGAACTTTCCGCTCGCCGCCCAGTCAAATCTGCCGCCGTCCACGATAACTCCGCCTATGGCGGTACCGTGGCCGCCGATGAACTTGGTGGCGCTGTGTACGACTATATCAGCGCCGTACTCGATGGGCCGCACCAGATAGGGCGTCGCAAAGGTGGAGTCCACGACAAGCGGGATATTATGGCTGTGAGCAACCTTTGCCACGGCCTCAATGTCGATGATGTTGGAGTTGGGGTTGCCGAGGGTCTCGATAAACACGGCCCTGGTGTCCTCCGTTATGGCCGCCTCAAAAGCGCCCTCCGCATCGGGATCCACAAAGGTAGTCTTTATGCCGTAGTGAGGCAGGGTATGCTCGAGGAAGTTATATGTACCGCCGTATATGGTCTTGGATGCGACGATGTGGCCGCCGTCCTGCGCCAAAGCCTGAAAGGTGTAAGTAAGGGCCGCCGCGCCGGAAGCAACGCCCAGCGCCGCCACGCCTCCCTCGAGGGCCGCCATGCGCTGTTCGAATATATCCTGAGTGGGATTGGTCAGGCGTCCGTAAATGTTGCCCGCGTCCCGAAGGCCAAAGCGATCCGCCGCGTGCTGGGAATTGTGGAACACATAGCTTGTGGTGGCGTAAATGGGCACCGCACGGGAATCCGTCACCGGGTCAGCCTTTTCCTGTCCAACGTGGAGCTGTTTCGTTTCAAATTTCCATTCTCTTTTTGCCATTTTAAAGCCTCATTTCTTGTAATTTGTTTTCCTATAGGTTTACTATGGTTTATAGTATAGCACAATTTTTTAATTTGTCAAGAGGTTTTTGAAAATTTTTCCGAAAAATTTTATGCGGCCGCAAGCGATGCGCTGGGGCGGCCGAAAAAATCCTATGTAGTCAGAAGCACATAGAAAAGGGGCTGTAAAAAAATTCACTATGTAATCTGGAGGTACTGGGGCTGTCCAAAAAAATCGTGCAGAACGGACGAAAATCAGCTCGCGCAGGCGGCCCATGCCGCCGAGCAAGCCCTCCCGACTGCGTACACAGGTACGCCGAGGGTGATTTTCGTTCGTAGTTCAAGGGCATAAAAATGAGAAAATTCGCTCGTAAGGGCGAATTTTCTTCATTAATACATTATTTTGTTTTTGCCGAACAATTATATAACGCTCACATTTGCCTTAAATAAAGCCTATCAGCCCTTGAACGTTCTGCGCCATTTTTTTACAGCCCCTTTATTCCGACACCGATATTTTTACGGCCTATTGCAGCGAGTCTCCCCTACGGCCCTCGCTCACCTTCTATGCCTCCATATGACGGCCAAGAAACCCGGCAGCACTCTGGCAGAGCTTCTGCTCTACCTCCCCCATGCCGTCGCCGGTGAGATCCGTCACCATGACTACCGTTCCTATCGTGTCGCCCTCGCTGATGATGGGGGCCATTACTCCCGCGTAATACTTGTCCGCGCCGTCAACCACCGGCACGGGGTCGCTTCCGTCGGACTCCATTACGAAAAGCCGCTTTTCGTCCATGAGCTGCTCCAGCCGGTCGCTGATGCGCTTTTCCTGGAGCTCCTTTCGGGGTGCGCCGGACACGGCGATGACGTTGTCCTTGTCGGTGATGAGCACCGGCGTGCCGCTGGTCTTGGACAGGGTCTCGGCGTACTCGGACGCGAAGTCCCCCAGCTCTCCGATGGGCGAATACTTCTTAAAAATAACCTCGCCGTCCCGCTCGGTGAAGATTTCCAGCGGGTCGCCCTCGCGGATACGGAGGGTGCGGCGTATCTCTTTGGGAATGACGACTCTGCCCAGGTCGTCTATCCTCCTCACAATTCCTGTCGCTTTCATATATAAATTTCTCCTTTTTGCTTTATTACATGAGCTATTATTTGCAGAGGGAGAAATTTTATCCGTGGCAGATTTTTCATTGCGGCGCGTTCTCCGTGAGCTTCACATACATTTTCATCAGCTCGGCAACGCAGGCGCTTTCGGAGGTGCGGGCCGGATGACCCACCACAAAGCCGTAAGCGTCCATAACGGCGCGGTCGTTTTCGGTATGGGCACGCCGGAGCTCCGGCGGCATGGTAACCTCGTCGTAAAGGTCGGCCAGCGAGCTGTCCGGATAAAGTGCGCGGGCGTCAAGAATAGCCTGAGCGGTCTTTTCAATTTTTGCCTTTTGAGCGTCGGTGGGCTCGGGCCATGGAAAGTTATTGTAGACGATGTCCTTCGAGTAGCGGTAACGCATTTCCAACCGTCCGCAAACTGCACGCATCCATGCCATGTGTATGTTTGAGGTAAGTACGCCAAAATGGTAAAGCGTGGCGTCTGGTATGAGTTGAACAAGATTAGATGCAATTACTTCCTTGCTCATAAATCCTATTGGAACATAGCGCCGTTTTTCAGAGGAAACGCCTGGCACAATGATATAATCGGTATCAGGTTGAGCAATTTGACAGAACAGGGCAGGTGTTTCAGCAAATTTTCTTGTCGCCGCAGCTCGGCTCGAAGCACGAAATTTTCGGACACTTTCTACTCTGCGCATTACTTCTTTGCAGGTGCGAAGTTCGTTCGGTGTTGCGCCAACCAACCAAAGACAATAACGCTTTTTCCGATTGATAAATTCTTCTGCGCCAAGATACAGACGTATCCATTTTTCTGCCATAGGTTCTTTTTTAATTAATTCTTTCTTTTCATCTTCGTTCAATACAAAACCACCGCCGTCACGAGGCATACTCCCAAACCGCATTTTAGGTACATCGCATAACGGTGTGTTCTTGCTTTCCACAAAAATGTTCTCGGCATCAATCAAATAGCCATTTATATTTTGCGCAATCTGTGGCTGGTCAGAAAAATAAATTATTCTATGTGCACTGTTCGGCGCAATACTAAAACCAACAATCACGCAATGTACATGAGCCTTGATTTTCGCTTCACTATCCCAACGAAACGTGCGGTAAGCAAAATCAATGTGTATACCAATATCAAAAAGTGGTTTCCAAATTGAAGCAACCGATTGTCCTTGACAAATTGAATTTGTAGACACAAATGCACATCGAATTTGCGTGTTTTGAACTATTCTTGCTGCTTTTGCATACCAGCCGACAACATAATCAACTTCGCCAATCTGCGGACACTCCGGGAAAGCATCCGCCAATTCTTTATGCTGAGCAGGGGTCATCATCATACCGCCCACAAACGGCGGATTACCCATGATATAATTCAGTTTTTCCCTCGCCACAACGTCCGCCCAATCCATGCGCAGGGCGTTGCCCTCGGCGATGTTGGCGTAGGACTTAAGTGGAAGAAAATCAAGGCTCATATGAACCACGTTTTCAGTCTCGCGCAGCATTTGGCTCTCCGCTATCCACAGGGCGGTTTTGGCCACGGTCACCGCGAAGTCGTTTATCTCGATGCCGTAAAATTGGCCGATATTCACCTTTATGGGGTTGCCGATGTCAAGCACTATCTGCCCCTTGTAAAGCAAGGACAGAGCCTCGTTTTCCAGGCGGCGCAGGGAAAGATAGGTCTCGGTCAGGAAATTGCCGCTGCCGCAGGCGGGGTCAAGAAAGGTCAGCGACGCCAGCTTGGTCTGAAAAGCCTTGAGCGCCTTTGTGCGGGCGGACAGGACGGGGTTGGCCTTTATTTCGTCAAGCTCGGCCCGCAGCCCGTCAAGAAACAGCGGGTCGATGACCTTGTGTATGTTTTCGATGGAAGTATAGTGCATACCGCCGCTGCGACGGGTCTCGGGGTTCAGGGTGCTCTCGAACACCGCGCCGAAAATCGTGGGGCTGATGGCGGACCAGTTAAAGTCCGCGCTGGCACGGTTAAGGATAAGGTTTTTAAGCTCCTCGGTAAAAGGCGGCACCTCAACGCCCTCGTCGGCAAAAAGGCCGCCGTTCACATACGGGAAGGCCGCCAGACGCGGGTTGTCGTCGGCGAGGTACTTGTCCCGCTGTTCCGGCTTTTGGTCAAGCACCTTGAAAAGTTCCGTCAGGGCGCGGCGCATACCGTTGACGGGCACGTCGCGGAGATAGTCGTGGAACATACCGTGGCCGCCAAAAATTCCGGCGTCCTCGGCGTAAAGACAGAACACCAGCCGGACGCAAAGGGCGTTGAGACTCTTGAGGGTCTCGGGACTTTCGGGATCCTTATACTGCTTGAGAAGCTCGTCGTACAGTACGCCGACAATCTCGCCGGCCCGCAGGGAGACCTCTATTTCCTTTTGGATATTTTCGTCACCGGCGTCCACCAGAAAACGCAGGCGGTAGTACTCCTCCTCCAAATCGGCGAGGGCGATTATCTCCGGGTCGCCGTGGGGCCGCTCCATATCGTAGACATAAAACTCACGAAAGTTGCAGGTGACGACCCAGCGGGGGTGTTGGGACAGCGGCAGCTCGGTTATATAACGCTTGGCCTGTTGAAACGGGCTGAGCAGGGTGCCGTCGGACTGCTTTATGGGCTTGTTCAAATCCTTGTCAATGCTTTTCTGCTCGATAAGCACCTTGGTGGAGGCGATGTGGCCGTCGATAAAGCTGGTATGGTCAAGGTGCACCTGCTCCTCAAAGGAAATGAATTCATGAGGCTCCTCCACACCCAGCACATCACGAAGCAGCGAAAGCCAGAACACCTGACTTTCACCCTTCTCATAGCCCTTGCCCTTCCAAAATTCGGAAAATTTTTTCGCCGCAGCGCGGGTCCGCGCGTCTGTCATTTGTACCACCGTCCCGAATAATCGTTGATTTAATTATACATTATTTTGATAAATTTGTCAAGGCTGGCAAAATTCAATCCACGCACACGGCGCACGGTTTCAGATTTTCCCCAAAAATTTCAACAGGCCCTTGCAGCCGGCCGTCACGTCGTCATAAGTGGCGTCGAAATCACCGGTATACCAGGGGTCGGCCACATCCCGCGCGTTTTCCGTAAAATCGAGGAGCAGCCGCACTTTCCCCTCGGGGTCGCCGCCGGTGATGACGTTTATGTTTTTGATGTTCCACCTGTCCATTCCTATAATGAAATCATACTTGCCGTAGTCCTCCCGCCGGAGCCGCACCGCCCGATGCTCCCTGACCGACACACCCGCGCGGCGGAGCCGGGCCACGGTCCCGCGGTGGGGCGGATTGCCTATTTCCTCAGTGCTGGTGGCGGATGAGGCTATGTAAAACTCATTTTCTATTCCCAATTTTTCCACCATGTACTTCAGCACAAATTCCGCCATTGTGGAGCGGCAGATGTTGCCGTGGCAGACGAACATTATCTTTATCATGGTCTCGCCTCCGTTTCTCCTTTATATTATCCCAATTTCCGCTCCGTGTCAAGGTCGATTTTTCTTGACACGGAGCGGAAATTATTATATAATGGTATAAAATTGAGCTTCCAAGGAGTGGCACAAATGAATAATCACGACTTTTTTACCGGCAGCGAATTCTTTGCTTTCGAATATTTCGGCGCACACATTTACGGAGAAAACGTCACCTTCCGCGTTTGGGCGCCGGGAGTCAGGGGCGTGGCGGTGCTCGGCGACTTCAACAACTGGACACCCGAGCCCATGACCGGCGACGGCGGCGCGGGCATCTATGAAAAGACTTTGCCCGCCAAGGCCGGACAGTTTTACAAGTACCGCGTCTATCTCCACAACGGCCGCGAGGTGGACCACTGCGACCCTTACGGCTTCGGCGGGGACCTGCGTCCGGAATGGGCCAGCCGTATAACGGATATGAGCTTCGACTGGAGCGACGAGCCGTTCATGCGCGCTCGGGACAAGGGCTACGACAGGCCGGTGAGCATTTACGAGGTACATTTGGGCTCCTGGCTGAAAAATCCCGACGACGGCGAAAACGGCTGGTACACCTACGACGCCGTTGCTCCGAAGCTGGTAGAGTACGTGAAGGAGATGGGCTATACTCATATCGAGCTGATGCCTCTGGGCGAGCACCCCTTCGACGCAAGCTGGGGCTACCAGCAGACCGGCTACTTCTGCCCCACCGCCCGTTACGGCACGGCGGCGCAGCTGAAAAGGCTTATCGACCTCTGTCACAAAAACGGCATCTACGTCATAACGGACTTTGTGCCCGTACACTTCGCCGTCAACGACTACGGTCTGGCGGAGCTGGACGGCGTGGGAGTTTACGAGTACCCCAACGAGGGCGCGGGCCGCAGCGAGTGGGGCACCAAAAATTTCAACTTTTTCCGCGGCGAGGTGCGGAGCTTTCTCCAATCCGCGGCCAACTTCTGGCTGGGGGAGTTCCACTTCGACGGGATACGCATGGACGCCATTTCAAACTGCATTTACTGGCAGGGCGACGTTAACCGCGGCGTGAACGAGGGCGCGGTCAACTTTGTCCGCTCGATGAACGCCGGCCTCCACAGGCTCCACCCCGGAGCCGTGCTCATAGCCGAGGACAGCAGCAACTTTTTGAAGGTCACGGCTCCGGCGGAATACGGCGGCTTAGGCTTCGACTACAAGTGGGATATGGGCTGGATGAACGACACCCTCGACTTTTTCCGCACCGACCCTCTGTTCCGTGGCGGCTGCTATCACAAGCTGAGCTTTTCAATGATGTATTTCTATAACGAGCTCTACCTCCTGCCCTTTAGCCATGACGAGGTCGTCCACGGCAAGGCGACGATAATTCAAAAAATGTGGGGCGGCTACGAGCAGAAATTTCCCCAGTGCCGCGCTTTGTACGCCTATATGTATACTCACCCCGGCAAAAAGCTTAATTTCATGGGCAACGAGCTGGCCCAGTTCCGTGAATGGGACGAAAACAAGGAGCCGGACTACTTCCTGCTGAAATATCCTCTCCACGACTCCTTCAAAAAATACATAAGCGACTTAAACCGCATTTATCTGACCGAGCCCTCGCTGCACGAAAAGGAGTACGACCCGGCCCGGTTTCAGTGGCTTCAGGTCAACGATCCGGAGCACGTTGTCTACGCCTACAGGCGCGGGGCCGAGGGCCGGCGGACGGTCACGGCGCTGAACCTTTCGGGCAGTGCTTATGAGGGATACGAGCTTAAAATCGAGGGCGGGAAAAGCCTTGTTCCCCTTATAAATTCCGACTGGGAGCCATACGGCGGCAGCACTCCCGAAAAGCGGGAGCCTGTCAAGATAGATAATCACAGGGCCAAGCTCGACCTCCCGGCCATGTCGGCGATAATATACAGGGTGGAAGAGTGAGACATTTATCGGGGAAGTCCCCGTGACGGGTTTAGAAAATCCCGGGCGCACGGCCCGGGATTTTGTGTTGTCCGCTAAGCGGCACTTTATTTGGCAAATTTTTTCAATCTGTTTCCGAAGGGGAGCATAGCCAGCTCGTCGGCGGTGAACACCCGCATTACCAAGATGGCGGCGAAATATACCGCCACACCCACAACTATGGAGCAGAGGGTGGCTACGGTATTGCCGGCAAAGGGACGGGCAAAATGGTGGACCGCCCAGACAGCGCCGGACATAACGGCAGTGCACACGGCCGGCCTTAAATAATACCGAAGGTACGGTATCTTCATGGGCAGGTTTTTGCGCAGGACGGCAAAGCTGATAAAGAAGGCTATCCCCTGACAGAGGACGCTGCCCACGGGCGCGCCGTAAATGTTTATTTCCGGTATGGGTATCAGCACCAGATTGGCGATAAGCTTCACCGCGCCGCCGCATAGTATGCTTATGGCCGGTACAAATATCTTGCCCATACCCTGAAGGCTGCCGTAAATGGTCTGGCTCATGGCCGAGAAGAACACCGTAGGGGTGAGCATGATGAACAGCAGGGCTCCGTCGGAAACGGCGGGGTATATCATCTTAAGTATGGGCTCGGCCAGCACCGCATAACCGGCGGCACAGGGCATGGCAATGACAATCGAGGTCAGGAGGGAAAAAGTCACCCTCCGCGCGGCGGTGTCGTAATCCTTGACCGCCAGCGCACCGGCAATAGTGGGCACGAGCACCGTGGCAAAGGCGATGTTTATCGCAAGCGGAAGATTTATCAGAACGTCGGTTTTGCTGAGTATTCCGCTGAGAGTTACCGCGTTGTTCTCAAGAGCCTCCGCGCCGGATATCAAACCGGCAAAAGCCTTGTAAAGCCCGCGGTTCACCGTGGCAATGTCAAGCACCCTGTTCAGGGAGGTGACGATGGAGCCCAAGGATATGGGTATGGACACCCAAAGTATGGTTTTGGCCACCGACAGGGCGCTCTGCTTCTCCTTAAGCTCGGGAGCGGAGTTGTATTTCTCCTTTATCTCCCTGCCGTGAGCCTTGCAGAAGCCCAGGAGGTACATAAGGCTGAGCACGGTGGAAATCGTGGTGCCAAGGGTCGCGCCGGCGGCCATGTACTCGGGGGCCTGGCCGGTCATGCACATAACGATGACTATAGTTGTCACGGATTTGAGGAGCTGCTCCAGCATCTGACTGGTGCTGGTGGCCTTGGCGTTATGCTGGCCCATAAAGAAGCCCCGTATAACACTGGACACGGACACGAAGAAGATGGAGGGCGCCAGCACCCGCATGGAGTAAGCGGCCTTAGACGCGTTGAATATGTAGACGGAAATGAAGTCCGCCCCGAAGAACAGGGCAAAGGAGCAGGCCCCGCCGATTATGGCGAACAGAGCCAGACTTATCTTGAATATCCTGAGCGCCCCGCGGTAGTTATTAAGCGCGCATTTTTCCGAAACCAGCTTGCTTATGGCGTTGGGTATGCCCACGGAGCTGAGAGCCAAAAGCAGGGTGTATATCTGAAAGCCGTAATTGTAATAGCCGTTGCCCGCGTTGCCGAAGCCGGGGACGTTGGTAATGACCATCCTGTATGCGAAGCCCAGGAGCTTTACGACCACCTGGGAAAAAATTATCGTGAGAACATTCGTCATAAACGAGGGCTTTTTCTTTTCGGGCATTGCCATCCTTCCTTTCATCTTTACTATTATATATCATGCCGGCAAAAAATGCAAGGCATTTGAAAAATATTTAATTAATCCCAATTAAAGCGCCGGCCGAGCGGTCCGCCCTCGCAGGTTTTCCAAAAAACAAAGGAGGTCCGCTCAAAAGGCGGACCTCCACGCCATCGATTTTATACCGCTTTACGCCCTGGGGTGGGAGCGGTTGTACACCTTCTTTATGCGCTCCTTGAGCATATTGCTGTAAACCTTGGTGGAAACGGTGTCGCTATACCCCAGCATCTGTGACACTGCCTCGGCGTCGGCTCCGTTCTGGAGCAGGTGCATGGCAAAGGAATGACGCAGGGTCTGCGGAGTGACAGGCTTTTCGATGCCCGCCTCGGCTATGTAGCCCTTGATAAGCTTCCAGAAGCCCTGACGGGTCATGGGCTGACCGCCGCAGTTCACAAACAGGGTCTTGACGCGCTGGTTCTCCACCATCAGCTCACGGATATTGGCTATGTAATATCCCACCGCGTCCTCGGCAGCCGCGCCCATAGGTATCATCCTGGGCCGCGCACCGTTTTTGCAGCGGACTACGCCGCCCTCCAAGTCCACATCCTTGAGCTCGAGGGTTATGAGCTCGCTGACCTTCATGCCCGTGGCGTAGAGCAGCTCCAGCATGGCCTTGTCCCTCGCGCCCTTAAGCTCGGCGGTCTTTGGCTGGTTCAGCAGCCGGTTTATCTCGCCGGGAGTGAGCACTACCGGCGGCTTATGCTCCGGCGACGGCAGCTCCAGCCCCATTGCCGGATTTTCCTCCACAAGCTTTCTCTCCATGAGATAATTGTAAAAATTGCGGATAGAGCTGACGCTCCTGAGCACGGTGGAATTGGCCTTCCCCTCCCGCTCAAGACCGTTGACATAGTCCTGTATACGCTCACGGGTAACGGCAAAGCACTCCTCCGGGCCGCCGATGCCCTCCTTGGTCAGAAAGAGCTCTACGTCCCTGCAATATGACAGAAGGGTGTTTTTGCTCGCCTTCTGTTTTTTTGATAAAAAAAACGCAAACTCTTCTACCAATTCCATGAAATAACATCTTCCTCGTTTCCGATACTATAGACTTATTTTATAATAAACGGCGAGGAAAATATATTGACTTAATGCACTAAAAAAATTTTAAATCTTTGTTATAAAAACACCTTGAATTGTATAAAAACAAAGAAAAATCAGGTATTGTACACAAGATGAGACAAAAGTGACCAAAAGAGACGCTACCAAAGACGCCAAAACCGACGAATATGTATAAGAACCGTCACCGCGTCCAAGACCGGCGGCTATGGCAAATATGTACAGGGGCACGGTAAAAAAAATCTGCGGAAGGATGTTTATGGCGTAAAAATACCAGCTCCGGCCCGGCGCGGACAGGATAAAGGCGCTGGCGCAGCCCAGCAGCCCTCCCTTAAACAACAGCGCCCCTCCCCCGCACACCAGCCGGTGGCGAAAGGTACGCGGCAGGAAAATGGCGCACCAAAAGGGCAGATTGGCCGCGACTGCCGCCGTCAGATATTTATCGAAGGTCACGTCGGCGCTGAGGCTAATTCCCGGTTCCGCTCCGACGCCGGCGGTGCTGCCCAAAGTCAGTCCCAGCAGAAACACCGCCGTCATTATGTAAATGTACTTTTTGTCCTTATCCATAAAACGACCCCCGGTTCAGCCTATGCCGGTCCGGGGGTCATTTATTCGCCGTATTATTTTTTCCGTCCCAGTTCCGCCGACTTCTTGGCGCAGGCGGCCACGGCGTCTATCATCGTGGCGCGGAGACCCTTTTCCTCAAGGCGGTAAATGGCTTCTATCGTTGTGCCGCCGGGAGAGCATACCATGTCCTTCAGCTTGCCGGGGTGCTCCATGGTGGACAGGGCCAGCTTCGCGGAGCCCAAGATGGTCTGCTCCACAAGAAGATAGGCTACGTCGCGGGGTATGCCCTGAAGCACTGCGGCGTCGGCCATGGCTTCTATCATCACGAACACATAGGCCGGGCCGCTGCCGTTGGTGGCGGTGGCCGCGTCAAAAAGGCTCTCGTCCAGAACGGAGGTCTTGCCTATGGCGTCGAACATCCTTATGACGCTGTCAAAGTCGGCGTCGCTGACGTTTTCGGTGCGGCAGAGAACCGTCATGGCCTCGTTTACCAGAGCGGGCACGTTGGGCATGGTGCGCACGATGCGCACCGTATCGCCAACGATATCAGCGATATCCTCCCGGGTGAAGCCCGCCACAACGCTGACCAGCAGCTTGCCCCTGATACAGGGAGCTATTTCCGCCAGCACCTTTTCGGCCACATTGGGCTTGATGGCCAACAGCACTACCTCGCCGGCTTCGGCGGCCTCGGCGTTGTGCAGGGTGGTGTTGACGCCCAGCTCTCTGAGGGGAGCCAGCTTCCTGTCGTAAAGGTCGCTGACGGTAATGTCCCCGGCGGGGATAATTCCGGCGTGTACCACGCCGTTCACGATTGCGCCGGCGATGTTCCCGGCTCCGATAACTCCAAGCTTCATTTCAAATTTTCCTTTCTGTTTTAATCTGTGATTGTGACGTTTGTTCTGAAGTAGTACAAACTGTTATAACCGCCCGGCTCGTTATAACCGCCCGGATCATTCATATTCACCCGAAACAGCTTTCCGTCGGCGCTGTAAAGCAGCACAGCGTTCAGCGGGTCGCGGAAATAATACGGGTTTTCGACCAAATCGGCGGTGAAGTACGGTCTCCCTTCGCCAAAGAGGGCAAAATTCACAATGGCGCCCGGAGCCTCACCCACGCGGCGGCCGTACACCGTCCCGTTCAGAATTCCGTAATCAAAGGGTTCGGAAGCGACAAACACATTCTGAGATAAGCTGCCCTGAAAATATCCGCTGTATTTGGTGACAACCGTCCCGCCGCCGTTGGTCTTGACCAAAACCTCGTCCTCCATAGATGCCTCAATTATGCTTTCCGCGGCGCGCCTTTCCCTTATGTCGCCATCCACGGCCGCCATTATTTCTCTGCCGTCCTGACAGTAAAACGCATAGCCCTTCATTTCCGAGCCTATCAGTCCGTAGCCCACGTAGAAGTTGCCCTTAATATCCTCGGCAACGACCGTCTTTTCGCCCGTGGCGATGTCGATTTGATAAAGGTCGGCGACCCCGTCCCTTTCACCCTTTATAAAGAGAGTGTAGCCCGAGGTTTTTGCGTCGCTGTAGCTTACGCCGTCGGCGGGGAATTCCCCCGCGCAGCCGTTGAGACTGTAGCTTACCTTCAAAAGCTCTCCCGTGACGGGGTCGCGGTGATAGTGAATAACAGCGTCGCCGGAATAGTCCTCGCTGTCGGGGGCCATGGCCCGCCGGTTTTGAACGGAGTCCCGCTTCTCCGTTTCAACCGGCGTCCCGTCGGGGCCAAATATAAAGCTGTATTCGTATCCGTCCTCCGTGCCGCCGAGGATATAGTCCATCCGGCATCGGCTGTTTTCACAGGCAAAGCTCACCCTTGCCGCCTCTCCGGTCAACGGGTCCACGGGCACGGTGTATACGAGCTGGGGCTCTCCGGGCGCCCAGCCCGCCTCCTTGCCTCCGTCGGCGGCCCGGTAGACATTGCCGTCCGTCGCCTGATAATAATAGTATTTTCCGTCATAGGCCGCCGCCCCGCCGCCATAATTCCAAAGCCTCATACTGATAAGCGAGGCGTGATAATTATCGCTCTTGATATACAGGTCGCCTTGGCCGTCGTCTTCATAGCTCAGACGGAGGCGGGAAAGATACGGCTCCGCCAACGGAATATAGGTTATGTCTCTGAAAACCAGCAGGGGCGGGTCCTGCTCGGAATTTTTGATAACGGCGCCCTCGTCAGACGAATCCGTATAAAGGGCAACGTCATTTTTGAAAATATCCACCTCAACCTCCGGCGGATTTAGCTCCGGCCTGTAATACTGCCGCCAGCCGCAGCTCACGCCCAGCCGCCGCACCGTGACGAGGCCGGTTTCGCTGTCCCAGTCGGTAACGAGGCCCAGAAAGCGGCTGCCGTAATAGGACAGGGGGATATAGTATGTACCGCCGTACTCCAGCGCCGGATATTCGGTTTTCCAGTTGTCGGCAGTCTCGCCGTTCACCGTCACGCCCGCAACCGTATGGGCCGTTTCGGCAAAGGCGGCGGACGCAGCAAAAACCGTCAAAACGGTCAGGATAGCAAATATTATTTTTTTCATCACTTATACCTCCCGTATGGGCCCCACTGGGCCACGTCCTTAGTCAGGTCCACCTCCACGAGCCAGCCGTCCACAACGTAAAGCAGCTTTTCAATGTCCTCGTACATGGTGGAGTTTCTGCGTATCCTGTTTCTGTAAATATAGGGCTTTTCCGCGTAGTCCGCGGTGTAGAACGGGTCGTCGGCAAAGACGGCGAAGTTCACGTCCGAGCCGGCGACGCTCCTGTCGAGGGAAAGGGACAGAACGCCGTCGGTCTTGCTCAGCTCAAAGTCCCTGTCTGCGGAAAACACGTTCCATATGTCGCCCTTAGTGTTCCATATATACTTTACGCTCACGCCGCCGCCGGCTTTCCCGAGGGCGGCGAAGCCAAGACAGAGATGCTCGTCCTTGGCGGCGTAATCCAGAAATTCATAGTCAGAGGCCGATTTTTGGGTATAAAATATCCTTTCCTCGGCCACGGTTTCGACCGGGCTGTTTTGGCGAGCTATACGCCCCACACGGAAGTTGCCCGCGATATCGGGAGCATACAGCGAAACCGCGCCGGTGGAGGGCTCCAACCGATAAATGGAGGCTATGCCCTCTTTTTCACCCTTGAAATACAGCCTGTCATCAAGCATCAGGGCCTCGCTGAACTCTATGCCCTCCGCGTTAAATTCACCGCTGACGTCCTCCGTATAATAATCTCCGTCATTGACGTCCCCGCCGGATTTTTTCACGGTGTAGCTGACCCTGTCGGTATGGGGGACGCCGTTTTCGTCAAGGACGCGGTGATAGCGGACGGTGAACCCGCCGCCCCGCTCATCGATGTCCGGCCACCTTTCCCGACGGTTTTGGAGGCTGTTCCAATAGTCTACCTCCTTCAAGCCGTCGTCCCAGCCGCAGACGTACCAATGCTCGACGCCCGTTTCCCCGTCGCCCAGCCGGTAGTACATATATGCGGCGCCGCCGTCCGGCGAGCAGAAGTTGGCCTCGGGAACCTTGCCGCTGTCACGGTCAAGGGGCATTTCCAGCAGGAGCCTGAGATTTTCACCGTCGAAGCAGTAGATATTTCCGTCGGCGCCCTGATAGTGATAATGGCCCAGACTGTCCACAGACGCCGCGCCGCCGTTATAGTTCGGCAGATACACCCTTTTTACGGCGAAGTTGTTACCGTTAAGGTAATAGGCCGAGCCGTCGGTCTCCGTTTTGAGTTCCCAGCACAGCAGATTAAGGTACGGGTCCGCCAGCGGAATATAGGTAATGTCCCTAAAGGTCAATAGAGGCGGGCTCTGCTTTTCATTCGTGACGGTGAGCCTGCTCATATCCACATCGTAGGTGCCCTCATACGGACGGGTAAGACTGTCCGAGGCGGCGTTTATAACAATGTCGCCGCCGAACGCCGAAGCCTCGAGGGTGTCCGGATTTCTTTCCTCTCTAAGGTAATCGCGGTACATACCGCTTACGCCCTTGTCATTTATGATGACGGTGCCGGTTCCCGCGTCGTAATCCGTGGTAACGCCCATAAAGCGGGTATCGTAGTAGGTCAGGGGGAAGTATATGTTCCCGCCGTAGACCAGCAGAGGATATTCCCGGCGGACGTTATTGATTTTTGTGCCGTTTAATGTAAAATCCGCCGTGAGCAGACGGACGTCCAACGTATCCCCGGCGCCGCCGCAGGCGAGCCCCCGCCCTTCGCAACCGGAGAGGCCCGCATCCTCCGCCGGCGCCGTAACCGCCGTCAGCAAAGCCGCCGCCAGTATTGAAACGAACAACATTCTTTTCATAACCTTTTCCTCCTTTTGACATTGTCTGATATAAAGGACGAAAAAAGCTTCAAAAAAGTCACAGGTTTTTTATTCGGTATATCTGTTTTTCGGCTTGTCGCTCAAGTCCACCCTCACAAGGCTGCCCTCCGCGACGTACAGCAGGACGCTTTCCCCGCCGCCGTCGTAATAGAATGGGTCGTCGGCATAGTCGGCGGTAAAGTAGGGCCAGCCCTCGGTCAGGAGGGCGAAGTTCACGTTGGCGTCCGGGTCAAGACGGTCTGAGGCCAAATAGGAGCTTAGACCTATCCTGCCGATGGACATTTTCCAGTCGTCGCCGGACATATTGATGTCCAGGCTGCCCGAAAAGCTCCCGGGCACCAGCACCGAGCGGGTGCCGCCGCTGTCCCTGTGCAGAGTGTAGAGGACGTTCCTCCCCCGCTCCGGATCAAAGGGCAGGTCGCTGTTCACTCCCAGCATGGTCTTATCGCCCTTCTTCACCGAATAATACACAAGCCCGCTGACTATGTCGCTCAGGGAGTCGAGGCCGGTCTCACCCACAGCACCGCCGCGGGTCTCGCCGGCGTAGGGATAGACCTCTCCGTCCGAAACGGTAAAGATCCTTTCTCCCTCTTCCCCTGCGCTGTAGCGCATATAGGTCACGTCATTCTCACGGAAAAAGCTCACCCTCGGGAAGGCGCCGTCCAGCTCGGGGACGGAGTGGATAAGCTCCGCGCTTTCCCCGTCGGAGCGGTAAACTCCGCCGTCAGCGGCCTGATAATAATAGCAGTCGCCGTCCACCGCCGCCGCACCGCCGCCGTAATTGTACAGCTTAACTTCCTCGGGGTGATAGTTGTTGCTGACAATGTCAAGTCTGTCCCCGTCGAACTCACACTTAAGCTCAAGCACGGCCGTATAGGGTTCGGTCAGCGGTATATATGTAATATTACGGAAGGTCAGAAGCGGCGGATTTTGGTCGCTGTTTTTAATGAGCCTGTCGGTGACGCTGTCGGAGGCAAACTTGTTCACAAGGCGGATATCGCCGTTATAGACCTTGGCGTCCACACTTGCCGGATTAGCCGTCTCACGGGAATATGGCCGGTACATACCGGCGACGTTGCTCTGGTAAACGGTCACAAGGCCGGCCTCCCTGTCCCAGTCGGTGACAAGGCCCATAAATCTCGCGTCATAATAGGTCAAAGGCAGATATACCTTCCCCCTGTACTCAAGTATCGGATATTCGCGGTATTCGCTCTCCACCCTTACGCCATTGACGGTTATCTTAAGCTCCGACACCTTCGGCTCCTCCTCCACCGCCGCCGAAGCGGTGAGCAGGAACATGGCCAGCGCCGCGGTCATAATGACGACATACAATTTTTTCATGGGCTTTTCCTCCTTTGCGCAGTCCTGTGCGTCTATATATAAAGACGCGCAAAATCATGAAAAAGTCTCACTTTTTTTAAAAAAATTTTAAAAACAATACCTCGGCGGCGCTTAAACGCTCAGCTCGGCGGTAAGTCCGAGTAAATCCTTATTGGCCTCGACAATGGGTTTTATCACCCCATTGATATACTCCTCGGTCTGCTGTGGAGCGCGGCCCACATAGTTTTCGGGCTTAAGAATGGAACGGAGAGCGTCTATGTCAAGGTTGAAGCTGCCGTCGGCGGCGATGAGGTCGATAAGGTTGTTGGGGCCGCCGTTGACCTTAACGTTCTTCCCCGCCTCCATGGACAGCTCACGTATCTTTTCGTGGAGCTCCTGACGGTCGCCGCCCTTCTTAACCGCCTGCATCATAATGTTTTCGGTGGCCATAAAGGGCAGCTCGCTCATGATGCGGCTTTCAATGACCTTGGGATAGACCACCATGCCGTCGGCGATGTTCATGTATATCTCCAATATGGCGTCGGTGGCCAGGAAAGCCTCGGCAACGCTGATGCGCTTGTTGGCGCTGTCGTCCAAAGTCCTTTCGAACCACTGTGTCGAGGCGGTAATGGCGGGGTTGAGAGCGTCCACTATCACGTACCGCGCAAGAGAGCAGATGCGCTCGCTGCGCATGGGGTTGCGCTTATAGGCCATGGCCGAGGAACCTATCTGGCTCTTTTCAAAAGGCTCCTCCATCTCCTTGAGGTGCTGAAGCAGGCGAAGGTCGTTGCTGAACTTATAGGCGCTTTGAGCTATGCCGGCCAGGACATTCAGCATTTGGGTATCCAGCTTGCGGGCGTAGGTCTGGCCCGAAACCGGAAACACCGCGTCATACCCCATCTTTTCGGCTATCCTCATGTCAAGGGCCTTGACCTTTTCGTGGTCGCCCTCAAACAGCTCCAAAAAGCTGGCCTGAGTGCCGGTAGTACCCTTGCTGCCAAGGAGCTTGGCTTTGGAAAGCCTATGATCCACGTCCTCAAGGTCCATGACAAGGTCGTTGAGCCAGAGGGTGGCGCGTTTGCCAACGGTGGTGAGCTGGGCCGGCTGGAAGTGCGTAAAGCCAAGAGTGGGCATATCCTTATATTTCATGGCGAAATCACCCAGCTTGGCGATGACGTTGACGAGCTTTTTGCGGATAAGCCGCAGGGCCTCGGTCATAACTATGATGTCGGTATTATCACCCACATAACAGCTCGTGGCGCCGAGATGTATTATGCCCTTCGCCTTTGGGCACTGGACGCCGTAGGCGTAAACGTGGCTCATAACGTCATGGCGCACCTGCTTTTCACGGGCCTCGGCCACCTCATAGTTGATGTCGTCGGCATGGGCCTTAAGCTCGTCCACCTGCTCCTGAGTTATGGGCAGGCCAAGCTCCATTTCGGTCTCGGCCAGGGCTATCCACAGCTTTCTCCAAGTCCTGAACTTCATGTCGTTGGAAAAAAGGTACTGCATTTCCTTGCTCGCATAGCGGGAATTAAGGGGGCTCTGATAAGTATTGTTCGACATAGAATTACCTCCGTATATTATTATTTACAGCCATACGTTATAATTTTACTACATTTTCCTCAGCAATGCAAGGGAAAATTAAATATTTTCCCACAAAAAAGTTTTCGCATTTATAAAACGCAAAAAACTGCCGCCGGATATCCGGCGGCAGTCGGTTCCATACAGACCCCGCAATGCCGTTTTACGATGGAGAGTATTTAACCTGCTCATGCAGGTGGGTGAAATCAGGACTGCTCCTGGGCTTCCTACTACTGCGAACGGTGCAGGCTTGCACGCCACAGCCCTATCAATCTCCCGTTAAATTTGTGTTGGTTAAATTAATTCCATCATTGCGCACACCGCAGGGGGATCAAGCAAGCCTTTAAATCTCACTCAATCCAAAAATTCAAACTCGTCCTTGTTGTTTTCTTTAAAAATAGCGTACACCGCATCGAATATATCGTCATCTTCCACGGCTTCAAGCATTTCCTCGCCGCTCTCATCGACGACCCGTTTCATAATAAATACCTCGCCGTCAACCTCGTCGCCCTCGGTGGCGGGCACGAGCATAAAATACAATTCGTCCTTATATTCAACGGTATCGAGGAGTTCAAAATCCTCCTCGACCTCTTCGATGAGGTCCTTAGGTTCTTCCTCCATCGGAATTACCTCCCTTCAAATTCGGCACTTCGTAAAGACGCTATGTCCGGGTTTTTAGCCGGTGCGCTGCATGGCTCAGCCGGTGTGCAGGTCCAGATAACCCTGCAATATAATGACCGCCGCTATCTTATCGACTTTTGTCTTACGCTTTTTGCCGCTGACGCCGCCCTCCTCCAGTATCCGATGTGCCTCGGTGCTGGAAAGGCGCTCGTCCCACAGCTCATAGGGCAGTCCTGTAAGTTCTGAAAGCTCTTTCGCGAAAGCCTCGGTATATTCGGCCCTGTGGCCGGCGGTACCGTCCATCCGCCTCGGATAACCGACGACCAGCTTTTCCGCGCCCGTGTCACGGGCCACGCCGACGACGGCGGAAAGTTGTTTTTCACGATCTTTTTCGGATACGGTCTCAAGGGGGGTGGCCACAATGCCCAGCGCGTCGCTGACCGCAAGCCCTATCCTCGCCTCGCCGTAATCCAGTCCAAGAATCCTCATGTGCTTATCCTTTCCTCCGTTCAATTTGATTATACCATATAACCGGCGGAAATGCAAGCTCTTTTTAACATTTTTATTATATATTTTTATTACATTTACGTTTCAAAAAATTTTCGCTACATAAGGGGCGCAAACATTCTGAGCACGGCGCTCACAAGCCGCTTCCACAGGGGCCGCGCCTTGAGTATGTCCTCGGTCAGCATACGGCAGCTCTTCAGCGTTTCGGAAAAGTCCTCCTCCACGTCGGCCACCGCGCCCGAGCCGAGCATCCATGTTGCGCACTCGAAATGGAGGAACAGGCTGCGGTAATCCAGATTTATGCTGCCCACCACCGCCAGCTCGCCGTCGCTGACAAAGTTTTTGGCGTGGATAAAGCCGGGACTGTACTCATATACCTCTATCCCCTTTGATATCAGCTCTCTGGCGTAATCCAGCGCCACATAAAAGGCGTACCAGTGGTCGGCGCGGGAGGGTATGATTATCTTCACGTCAACCCCGCTGCGGGCGGCGTTGACGAGGGCGGTCATCATCTCGTTATCCAGTATAAGATACGGGGTCGTTATATGGATATAGCTGCGCGCCTTGTTGATAACGTCCAAATATATGAACTCGCCCACCTGATAGTCGTCGTTGGGGGTGTCGGCATAGGGCATAACATAGCCGTCGCCGCATACTCCCGTATTCACTGGCGGCATCAGTCTGTAAAGATCGACGCGCCACCGCTCGGTGAGCTGCCAAAGCTGGAGAAAGATGAGAGTAAAGCTGTAGGCCGCGTCACCGGTAAGGCGCACCGCGGTATCCTTCCAATGGCCGAGAACATTTTTCTCGTTCACATACTCATCGGCCAGGTTTATGCCGCCGTTAAAGGCGACCTTGCCGTCGATGACCATTATCTTTCGGTGGTCGCGGTTGTTCTGCACCGTGGAAAGGAAGGGCACCAGCGGCAGAAACGCCTTGCATTTTATGCCGTATCGCTTAAGCTCACGTGGGTATCTGCGCGGCATCTGCACCAGACTGCCGACTCCGTCGTACATGACGCGGATATCCACTCCCTGAGCGGCCTTGCGCTTGAGTATATCGAGTATGCTGTCCCACATGACGCCCCTTTCGATAATGAAATACTCAAGGAAAATATATTTTTCCGCCTTTTCCAGCTCCTCAAGCATATCCTTCCAGCACAGCTCGCCCACGGGATAGTACTTTACGGCGGTGTTTTTAAAGACCCTGTAGCCCACGCCGGGATTGCGGCTGCTGTAGCTGACCGTGCTGTAGCGGTAGGGGTAATCCCTGCGTATCTCCTCCATTATATCTGAGTTCTCGGGAATAGTCGATAGAAGGCTGCGGTCGATTTTTTTCGCCCGCTGGAAAAACCGGCGGGTCAGGCCCTGGCCCTGCACCACAAGATACAGCATACCGCCGAACAGGGGGAACACCATCATCGGTATCAGCCACGACATTTTATAGGCGGGGTTTTTGTCGGTGTTTATCAAAAGCACCACCGCGACCACCGTAAGCAGGATAAAGAGGACGCCGATAAGCTTTGAGTATTCCTGTAGCTTCGCCATTATAAACAAAATCACGCCCACCTGTATGAGCAGCAACAATATCACTATTATCGTCTGGCTGAAAAAAACTTTTAACAGCTTCCTCAATTAGGGCGCCTCCTCAAATTTTTATGGTCACGGCACGGGCGTCTCCGTCCCAAAGCACCTCGGCATCCAGCAGCTCGGCGAAGGCCCGTACAGGCATCATCACTCTGCCGCCGAGGTTTATCACCGGGGAGGTGAGATCCCTTTCCTCGCCGTTCAGCACGGCCTTGGTCTCATTCACTCGGGCGGAAAGCTCAATGCCGTTTCCACTGGCGGTGACGGTGCCGTTTCGCCAGCCCACCGTCAGGCCCATGGCCTCAAGCACGGCCCTTGCCGGGGCATATGTAACGCCGCCTATCACGGCCGGAGGGACGTCAAATTCGATTTCCGTCCCGTTGACCTCCACGGTCACCGGACCGGAAAAGGTCATTCCGCTCATCTGAGCGTAGTATTCGGCATAAGAACCCTTCTCCCCCACCAAAACCACATTCTGTGAGCCGGAGAAGGCGTATTCGTCTATCCATTCCACCCCCGGCGAAAAAATCACCGTGCGCAGAGACCCTGCCTCGCCGAAGGCGGCCTCGTTGACCGTCTTTATGGTGTCCGGCAGATATACCGCCGTTATCCTGTCGTTGGACATGAAGGCCCCGCTGCCCAGAGAGGTTATGCCGCCGGGCACGCTCACGCAGCCGCCCTCGCCGTTATAGGCCACGAGGATATGGTTTACCTCCACGAACTCCTCTCCGCTGTTCTTGAGCCAGGCGGTCCCGTCAAAGGCGCCTATGCCAACAAAGGAAAGTGTGGAGGGGAAATTGATGACGGAAAGGTTCGAGCAGTTGACAAAGGCGTTGTCGCCTATCTCGATAAGTCCCTCCGGCAAATCTACCATTTGGAGATTTTCGTTCCCTGAAAAGGCCCCGGGGGCTATTTTCTGAACGCCCGCGGGCACCCAGACCTTGTCGCCGGCGCCGCTGTATTTGAGGAGCAGCGTCCTGCCAGCTATGACAAAGCCCTCCCCCTGACCGCCGGCCCAGGGAGTGCCCTCAAAGGCGTTAAGCGGGATATTCTCCACGGTACCGAAAAAGTCCACCTCGCGGAGGCCGGTGCAGCCCCGGAAAGCCTCGCTGCCGATGTGATTGACGGTTTCGGGAATGTCCACCGACCGAAGGCTCACACAGCCGTAAAAGGCCCGGTCGCCTATGGAGGTGACCTTGTATCCGGCTATGGCGGACGGGATTGTCAGCCAGGCGGGGTCGCCGGCAAAGCCGGTTATCTCGCCGGTGCTTTTTTCAAAGAACAGCAGCGCCCCGTCCACTCTGTAAACCGGTATTCCTCCGGCGGAAAAGGCGGCCATTGATGCGGAGACCGCGGTGACAAGTGAAATGATAAAAATTAAAAGCTTTTTCATAAGATTATTCCTTTGTTCCCTTTTATTTATTCGGATTTGCCATGCGATAGCTCAGGGTCATGAGGCTGTCGGACATATGCACCGTCTCCACGGGCACGGAACAATCCAAGTCCACATGGGAAAAATTCCATATGCCCTTAATGCCGTTTTCCTCCAAAGTCCTCGCCAGCTCCTCCGCCGCGCCGCGGGGCACGGCCATGGCGGCGATGTGGGGAGAATGTTCCCTGCAGTAAGCCCCAAGCTCCGCCGAGTCGAGAATGGGTATGCCGTTTATGCTCCCGCCTATCAGCTCGGGGCTGATATCGAATATGGCCTCTATCACAAAGCCCCTGAGCCTGAAGCCGGTGTAGTTAGCCACGGCTCTCCCGACGTTGCCCGCCCCGACAACTATCATGCGGTAGCGGTTGTTGAGACCCAATATCTCGCCTATGGCGCTGTACAGTTCATACACATTATAGCCGTAGCCCTGCTGACCAAAGCCGCCGAAGCAGTTAAGGTCCTGCCGTATCTGCGAGGCCGTCACTTTCATTTTTTCACTGAGGGAGCGCGAGGATATCCTGCTCACGCCCTGACCCACCAGCTCGCCCAGATAGCGGTAATACCGCGGCAGCCTTCTGGCCACCACGTCGGGGACGGTTTTCGTCATATTCTCACTTCTTTTCCACAAATTTTTCCACAGTGATATTTTAATATATTATTTACGACTTGTCAATGTTTTTAACAATTTTTTAATGTTAAGCGCAGAAAAGCCGAACACCGCGGCGGCTTAAACAGCCGCGATGTTCGGCTCAACCGCACCTATGCGGCGCCGCCCCTATAACGCTCAGCATGAAAGCTTGTCCACGATTACCTCCTCAAGATGGCACGGTTCCACACCGTTTTCGGCCAGCAGCATAATGAATGATTCCGCTTCGGGACGTGTGCAAAACGCGTCGTCTACTGACGCTCGGCCGGTCGGTTTTCCATCGACGTACATTTCCGCCTCTATCCCGTAGGTCCATTCCATGTCCGCCCCGAGGCCGCTCCTTGTCCTTGTGAGACCGTATTCTATGCTCACTCCACGCTTGATGTCACTGTATTTCCACATTTGCCGCTTGCTCCTCTCCGAATAATTTTCTCTTGTAATCCACGCATCCCCCTCAAAATTTTCAAAAATATTATACCATTTGTTTTTCGTTAAATCAATAGTTATGTTTTCCACAAGTCGCTCACAGTTTAAAAAATGTCGGTGAAAATCTCAGAAAAAATATGTAAAAACGTCTTGGTGTTGTCCGATGTAAAATTATTTTTTATACATATTGATTGTTTTGGTTTAATATATCATACATTTAGTATGTGCAAAAATATTTTTTCAACAGGGGTGTTCGGTGTACAATTCGGGCAATATACGTAATTTTGCTAATCGCTGTCAAAAAACAAGCCGCCCCCAAAGGGCGGCTTTATGAAATAGTGTCAATATTATACATTATTTTCATCAAGACATTTTATCATCTTGACAAGCTCCTCCGCCCAACCTTCGGCGGAGCCGGAGGCGGGTATGTGAACAAAGCCGCAGGGTATGCCCGTCCCGTCCAGGAAATTAAGGGCCTTATACATCACGCAGTTGCAGGCGTAAGTGCCGGCGGAGTTGCTTACCGAGCAGTCGGCGGCGGCGCACATACGCTTTATCGGCAGGGTGGAAAAATAGGCCGCTGGGCCGTCGGGCACAAGCGTCCGGTCCGTATAAACTATGCCGTCGTTGTCGGCTATCGAGGCGTCGCCCACGTTCACCGCCACCCGCTCTACGGTTATGCCGGGGCGTCCGGCCTGACCGGTGAGCACCACGGCGTCAACCCTGTGTTCATTGAGATAGTGATGGAGCTCCTCAAACCCCCTGTCATAGGACGTGGGTATGAGCAGCTTGTGCAGACGTATGTCACCTATTTCATCCGGCAGACAGTTCATCACCGCCGAGGACATATTTTTCTCCATTCCCCCGAAAGGGGTAAACGCCGTTACAAGTATATCCACTTTGTTTTCACTTCCGTTTCCGTTTCCGAGGCCGCGGCGCATATGAGGCCGCCCTCGGAAAACTTGATTATATTAACGCCGCCAACCTTGCCGCCAAGGGCCGAAAAGCGTTCCATGCCGCTGAATATGCCCATTTCGGTGAACTTCACATAGGCTTCCTTGGCCGTATACAGCTCGAAGAAATTGTCCTCAGTCACCGCGGCGGCCTCGTCCGGAGCAAAAAACCGCTTTGCGACGCCCATATATTTTTTCGCGTCCCGCCGCAGCTCGAGGTCCGCGCCAACCTCGCCTCCGCTCACCGCGCACAGGACATAACCCCCGCTGTCGGCGAAGGAGAAACATGGCCCGTCCACCGCGTAAGGCTTGCCGGTAGGCCGGGTTTTTATCTCGAACACCCGCTGCTCTCCGGTATAGTCACGGAGGGCCATCTGTATAAAAACGCCGCGGTCACAGGTCTTTCCCAGATAAGCCGTCATTCCATCTCCCCCTGTTCGTAAAGGGTCAGCGCCGCGGCCACAAGGCCGGCGGTCTCGGTGCGCAATATCCTCGGGCCAAGGGTCACCGGCGTCACGCCCGCGGACCTGGCCAATTCTATTTCGCCCTGCTCAAAGCCGCCCTCGGGCCCGATGAAAATCCCCACCTCGGCGGCGGTCTTCCCACGGAGGAAATCCCGTAGGGACAGGCTCTTTTCCTCCTCATAAGGAATTACTGAAAGCTCCAGCTCCGCCGACATTCGGACGGCCATTTCAAAGGTCACCGGGGCGCAGACCTCGGGGACGATGCCGCGCCGGCTTTGCTTGGCGGCCTCGGCGGCGATTTTTTGCAGCCGCTGAAGCTTGTTTTCCTTTTCAAGGCGGGCCACTATACGGGCCGTGTTCACCGGCACTATCCGGCACACGCCTATTTCGGTGGCCTTTTGTATGATAAATTCCAATTTGGGATTTTTGGGTATGGCCTGAAACAGAGTTACCTTCACTCCCGGCTCGGTAGGCGCGGGATAGCCCTCGCTTATCTCCGCAATCACCTCTCCGCCCCGCACGTCGGTTATAACGGCGTCGTAAAACATTCCCCCGCCGTCGCAGAGAGTGAGCCCGTCTCCGGCTTTCATTCTCAGCACCCGGGCTATGTGGGCGGCCTCCTCGCCGGTTATCCGGGCGACGGAGCCGTCGAGCATAGATTTGTCTACAAAAAAGTTAGCCATGACCCTTACCCCGCTACTATACAGTACCAGTCATTTTCGTTTTTCTGTTCCAAAATTGTGAAGCCGTTTTCTCCGAGGGCCGCCATTACCTCGTCCAGCCGAGGCTCGATTATGCCGCAGCAAATAAAGACGCCGTCCTTTTTCATGTATCGGCGGGCATCTCCGCACAGGGGGATTATCACGTCGGCCACAATGTTGGCCACGACTATGTCAAAGCCGCCCATGGCCTCGACCTCGGACTTAAATCCCTCGTCGCTCAGGATGTTCCCGGCCCTGACCTCATACACATCTGGCCCTATGCCGTTCAGCGCGGCGTTGGAATACGCGATTTTTTTACAGTTGGGGTCGATGTCTATGGCGTAGGCGTATTCCGCCCCCAGCATAAGCGATATAATGGACAGGATACCGCTGCCGCAGCCCAAATCCAGCACCCGCATACCGGGCTTCACCCTCCGGTCAAGCTGCTCCACGCAGAGGCGGGTGGTCTCATGCTGACCGCTGCCGAAGGTCATGCCGGGGTCGATGTTGAAAACAATCTTCCCTTCGGCGTCCTTTATCTCCTCCCATTGGGGCTTGATTATGAGCCTGTCCCCCACGGGGATTGGGTGGAAATACCGCTTCCAGTTATTTTCCCAGTCCTCCTCGCTAAGGCTGTCCGTCTCTATTTCCAGCCGGCCATAGCGGTTGCCCGCGTCAAGGCTTTTCAGCGCCGCCAGCTCCGAGCGCACCCGCGCCAGCTGCATGGCCCCGTTTTCGTTGTCGGAGAGGTAAATCTTAACCCTCGTCTCCCCCTGTTTACTGGCCATGAGCTCGTCGTCAACATAGTCCCAATACTGATGATTGTTTTCCAGAAAGTCGTTAAAATCGTCCTTATCCTCAATTTCAAAGCCGCCCACATTCAAATCCAGCAGCCGCCCGCACACCGGGTCTATACCCTCGGCCGTGGTAAAAATGCTCACCTGAAGCCAATTCATACTATCACCTTTTTTCTTTAGATGTTTTTAGTATACCACCAAGAGCGCGGCTTGTCAATTTATAAAAATAAAATTATTTTTATGCAACTTCTTGATTTTTGCAAATAAATGTGTTATAATATTTTAAAAATGATAAAAACTGTGTGGTGATTTTTATGGAAAATATGCCTAAGCTGTGGGAGGATTTGATAAATTCCGAAGGGGGCCTGCCCATAGTGGTACACTCTCTTCAAAGAATAATGGACGGCCGTTATCAGGTGGAGACCAACAGCATCCACGACGAGTTTGAGCTGGTCTACGTTCAGCACGCGTCCAGGGCCCATTTTGAAATAAACGGCAAGATAGTTCCCATACACAACCACGATTTGCTGCTGATAAAGCCTCACATTCCCCACAAGCTCGATATGGACAGCGGCAATCCCTGTCAGTTCTGGATATTGAAGTTCTGCTTCGTGAAAAAGCACGAGAGCAAAATTTCCACCGTCAGCCTTGACGAATTTCTGAGCTTTATTTCCGACACCGACTCGGCGGGCTATTTTTCCCTGTCCAGCATTTACCGCAGCAACATTGTGGGCATCATGCAGCAGATAATGCAGGAGACAAAGGAGCCCGACGAGGCAAGCGAATTTTTGGAAAGTCTGCTCATAATGGAGCTGTTTGTGTGGCTGAGCCGCAGTCTGAAAGCCCAGTGGGAAAGTTCGCTTTCCACCAAAGGGGACAAGCTGCACGAGCTTTTGGAGGCCGCCAAGAACTACATACTGGAAAACTATTATACGGATATTTCTCTTGACGACATTTCAAATTACGTATATATATCCACAAGCCACTTTGCACGGGCCTTTAAAAAGCATTACGGCATCAGCCCAATCCAGTACCTTCTCAGCGTCCGCATACAGAAGGCCAAGACCCTCCTGGAGGAGACCAACAAAAAAATAGGCGACATCGCCATCGACGTGGGCTTTAGCGCCCAGCAGAGGTTCAACGACATTTTCCGCAAGCAGATGGGTATGTCTCCCAGCGAGTACCGCCAGCAGTATAAGGAAAGCATAACGAATATACCATCGTAAAAAGGGGCCGATTGGCCCCTTTATTGCGCCATAACAAACATTCCGGTCTCGGCGTCAATGCCTTGGGCGGTGTTGAAGGCATATTCAATTTCAGAGTTATTTTGCAGCAGCTCATAGAAAAACCGCGTTACAAACATCAAAGCGGAGTTGCCCTCCACATACCCGTCCGGCGCAATATAGGTGCAGCCGCCTTTTGAAAAGGCTTCCGCCATGGCTCCGCCGCCGGTAGTACAGCAAGTGGAGAGAACCACACCCTTTATTTTCAGGTATTCCTTTACGTTTTCGGGCGTGAAGTTACCCCGGGGCTCACCGGGCCCGTACACGCTCTCCCCCAATTCGGTCATAATAAAGCTGTTATCCTCCCCGTGGCCGGAAATTATAATATAATCCGGCGTGACGGGGAGCTCGCCGCCGAGCGCCTCTATAAAATCATTCGGACGGCCCACCCATTTCACGGCGACAAAGGCGCCGAAATATTCCAGAACCGACCGCAGCGCCGCGGCCTCCATGCCGCTTCCGTCCAACGCGACTATCGCTATGACAGGATTTTTCATAATCCGTCCTTCCCCCTCTAATTCCAATACTTCCTGTCCAGGCTCCTGTATCCCACCGCCTCGGTTATATCCATGGCCTCGATTTTTTCACGCCCGGCCAGGTCGGCGATGGTGCGGGCCACCTTAAGTATCCTCGAATAAGCTCTGGCGGACAGGCCCATGACGTCAAACACGTTCTTTAAAAGGTCGTTTTCCTCCTTGCCGAGGGGACAGTATTTCTCGATATGTCCGGCGTTCATCTGGGCGTTGCAGCCGATGCCGTCGTCCTTGAAGCGTTCCTGCTGGACCTTGCGGGCGGCGTTGACCCGCTTTTTTATCTCCGCCGAGCTCTCGCCCTTTTCCGCCGTCAGGTCGCTGTATTTGAGGGACGGGGCCTCAAGCTGGATGTCGATACGGTCCAGCATTGGGCCGCTGACCTTGCCGAGATAGCTCTTTATGTCCCTCTCCGTGCAGCGGCACCGGCCGGATCCGTCGCCGTAATAACCGCAGCGGCAGGGGTTCATGGCGGCGACGAGCATTACGTTGCAGGGATATGTACAGGTGGCCGCCGCCCTCGAAACGGTGACGGTCTTATCCTCAAGGGGCTGGCGCATGGCCTCCATCACAGACTTGCTGTACTCCGGAAATTCGTCAAGGAACAATACTCCGTTGTGGGCCAGAGACAGTTCTCCGGGACGGGCCTTCGCTCCGCCGCCCACTATGCTAACCGCGCTGGCGCTGTGGTGCGGCGCGCGGAAGGGGCGGGAGGCTATTATGGACGTGCCGCCCTTGAGCTCGCCGGCTACGGAATATATACGGGTGACCTCAAGAGCCTCCTCGAGGGTCATATCGGGCAAAATGGTGGGTATGCGCTGGGCTATCATGGACTTGCCGCTGCCGGGGCTGCCGATGAGGAGCACGTTATGCCCTCCCGCCGTGGCAACCTCCACTCCCCGGCGGAGGGCAAGCTGGCCCCGCACCTGGGAAAAGTCCACGTCAAATTTCTGATTTTCAATAAATATCTCTCTCGCCGTACACTTAACCCTTTGCAGGGGGCCGTATCCCGAGAGGTGGAGCACCGTCTCCGCGAGGCTCGCGGCCCCGTAGACCTCTATCCCGTCCACGAGAGCGGCCTCGCCGGAGTTTTCCTTTGGCACTATGACCGATTTAAATCCGTTCGCCTTGGCGCAGAGCACGCTGGATAAAACTCCGTCCACGGCCCGAAGTTCGCCGGAAAGTCCCAGCTCGCCCATCATCATTACGCCGTCAAGACTGACCTTCAACTGCTCGGTGGCGGCCAGTACCGATACGGCGATGGGCAGGTCGTACTGGGAGCCTTCCTTTTTCAAATCCGCCGGGGCAAGATTTATGACCAGCTTTCTGGGCGGAAAATCAAAGCCGCTGTTTAACACGGCCGAACGCACCCTTTCCCTCGACTCCCGAACGGAGGCGTCGGGCAGTCCCACGATGTCCAGCTGGGGTATGCCGCCGGAGGCGTCGGTCTCTATGGTGACTATATTTCCGTCAAGGCCGCTCAGAGCGGCGCAATATGTCTTAACTATCATGCTTTTTCACTCCCTCTATAATGTACCATATTTTTCATTTTTTGTCAATCATCAAAAAATCACTAATCCATACATTTATTTTTGCGAAATATGGTGTTATAATAAAATTAAGGCAATACCGCACAAAGACCGCTTAGGGCTTTGTACCCATCTTGCTTGCATCTTTTCCGCCGGAATTACGAAAACTCCTTGAAATACGACAGTATTCCTGCGTCGTTTTCGTAATTCCGTCAAAAAATCTGCGGCGCAATATGGGCACAATCTCTGTGCGGTATTGCCTTAACATCATAAAACAGGAGGTAAAAATGAAATGAAAAAGTTACTGTCAGCTCTGCTGGCGGCGGCCATGCTCACGGGACTTATACCCGCGGTGGCCGGCGCGGCGGAGCTCCCGGTGATGAGCCGGAACGAGGTAGTCCAGTATATCGAAAAGGTTAACGATTACTGGATAAACAATCACAAAAACGACGTTGGCTCATCCTTCTGGGAGAGAGGCGCGTACAACGCGGGCAATATGGAGGCTTATATGCTCACCGGCATTGAGTCCTACCGTCAGTACAGCCAAAAATGGGCCATCGCAAACCAATGGATGGGCAACCGAAACACCGGCTCCAAGGACAATTGGACCTGGGGCTACACCGGTGACGTCAATTCCACCGGCGCGCTCTTCGGCGACTGGCAGACCTGCTTCCAGACCTATGTGGATCTGTACAATTTTGACGTGGTGAAGGACCCCGACAAGATTGCCCGCGCCCGCGAGGTAATGGAATATGAAATGAGCAAGGACGAGGACGGCTTTTGGTGGTGGGCGGACGGCCTGTTTATGGTAATGCCCGTCATGGCCAAGCTCTATCTTGTGACCGACAACGAGCAGTATCTCGACAAGCTGTACGAGTATTTCAACTATGCCGTCGAGCTTATGTACGACGGCGAGGAGGGCATACCCACCGAGGGCGAGACCTACACCAGCTCCGCCAAGCTTTCCGACGGGGCGAAGCCCGCCACGGCCGACGATTTCAAGCACATATTCTATCGTGACGCCGGCTATGTGTTCCCCCGCAATCCCCTGCCCGGCGACCTTGCCGGCACCAAAAATTTCTGGGCCAGAGGCAACGGCTGGGTATTCGCGGCCCTGGCAAAGATACTTCAGGACACTCCCGACAACTGGGAGCACCGTCCCCTCTTCCTCAAGATTTACACCGACTTCGCGGCGGCCATACGCGACTGTCAGAAAGTAGACGACCAGGGCCGCGGCTTCTGGACCCAGTCGATGCTGGCCCACAGCTACTCTTGCTCCGACGACAATCCGCAGGGCTATGAGACCAGCGGCACCGCCTTCTTTACCTACGGCTTCCTTTGGGGCATAAACAGCGGTATTCTCCCCGAGGACGAGTACATCGACTGCGCTCTCCGCGGCTGGAAGTACCTGACCGAGGTGGCTATCCAGCCCGACGGCAAGGTTGGCTATGTTCAGTGGGTAGGCGGCGAGGCAGGAAGGGCCGCCGTTTACGACAACACTCAAGACTTCGCCGTCGGCGCAACTCTCCTTGCGGGCTGTGAAATGGCCCGCTACAGCGGAGGCATGGTGGGCAACTTCTACCCCTATCTCCAGAAGCGCACCGTCGCCACGGTTTCGCTTAAAATAGGCTCTCCCTACACCTTCGCCAACAATAAGGTCACCGAGATAGAGGCGGCTCCTTACATTCAAGACGGCAGGACCTATGTTCCCGTTCGGGTAATTTCCGAGGGTCTGGGCGCTGAGGTAGGCTGGGACGGCGCCGCTCAGCAGGTCACCATATCCAAGCCCGGCCGCACCGTTGTAATGACCATCGGCAGCGCCGACTACACCGTGAACGGCGAGGCCAAAACCATGGACGCCGCACCCGTCGTAACTAACGGACGCACCCTCGTTCCCCTCCGCGCCGTCAGCGAGGCTCTGGGCAAGGTTGTATATTGGAACGGAGACAAGCAGATAGTTTCCGTGGGACAAAAGGAAAAGCTGTTCTACGACTGCGAGGCCGGCATGGTGGATATGCTGGACGGCATCCTGACCGCAGGTCAGATACCCACCTGGACCTCCGTTAACAAGGGCTTTGTGGACTATGTGGCCGAGCTGCATGACCCCGCCGCTTTCAGTCCCGTTGCCGCCCAGTCCGCATGTGAGCCGGAGGCTTTCAACAGCCTTCAAATGGCCTATGACGGCGACCCCGGCACCCGCTACGCCAATGACACCGTGGGCACAAACGTTACCTTTGACTTCGGCGAGGTAAAGACCTTCTCCAAGCTGGGCCTGTATTTCTGGATGTATGAGGAGCGTTCCACCTCCTTTACCGTGGAGATATCCTCCGACGGGTCGAGCTTCACTCAGGTTTACGACGGCGCTACCACCAAGGGCGTCCAGGTAAATGTCCTCGACATAAACGCCGACGCCCGGTATATACGCCTGACCAACAAGGGCAACGACAGCGACCGTGCCAACTGGTTCAATCTGCTTGAGATTGTGGGCTACGGCCCCGGCGCGGCGGTCGCAGCAACGCTGAATTAAAATTTGCCCTCCGGACGGCGCAAAAGACCGCGAGGACCTGCGCCGCCGCAAGATTATGAATTAATGTGGAAAAACCGTTTTTTTTCAAAGAAAAGACGATTTTTCGGACTACTGACAAACCCTATGTGTTAGGGGGAAAGCTCGAAAGGGAACCCCCTTTCGATAGAAAACGTAAAATCCCGGGGCGTGTACCCGGGATTTTACACCTTAATCGAGGTAGAAATATCATTTTTATCACGATAAAAATGATATTTCGTAAGCGCAAGCGCCCGATGCGGAAGGGGCGACCGATGGGGAAACCGTTAGGGTTGCCCCATCGAGATCGCTGACCTTTGTCAGCGATCTGAAAAACCGCCTTTTTTCAAAGAAAAGACGGTTTTTCTTTTTTGGCCCTTGAACAGTCCGAACGATTTTTGGCGGCGGCGGTGCCTCCGATTGTACGGTGAGTTTTTTGCAATCCTTTTCTATTGACATATTATAAAAAATATTGTAAAATTACAATATAAGTACAAATGTAAGGAAGTGACCGATATGTTCAAAAAGGACTTCATATGGGGCACCGCGACGGCGGCATACCAAATCGAGGGCGGCTGTGCCGACGGCGGACGCACGCCCTCCACCTGGGATATTTTTTCCCACCAAAAGGGCAAGACCCACGAAGGCGCCAACGGCGACGTTGCCTGCGACAGCTATCACCGCTGGCGCGAGGACGTGGAGTTGATGAAGGGGCTGGGGGTCAACGCCTACCGCTTTTCCATTTCATGGAACCGCATTTTACCGGAAGGCACGGGCAAAATAAACGAGGACGGAATTGACTATTACCGCCAACTGGCCGAGGAGCTGTTAAAGAACGGCATAACGCCTTACGCCACGCTTTTCCACTGGGACTACCCCTATTGCCTTTACCGCAGGGGCGGGTGGATGAATCCGGACAGCTCAAAGTGGTTCGGCGAGTACGCCGCCGCCGTGGGCCGGCGGATGGGCGGCCTTATCAAGCACTTCATTCCCTTCAACGAGCCGCAGTGCTTTATCGGGCTGGGCCATCAGAGCGGCACCCACGCCCCCGGGCTCAGGCTTGACGAGCCGGACCTTTCTCACTGCATACACAACGTCCTCCTCTCTAACGGACGCGCAATTCAGGCGCTGCGGGCGGAAGTGGACGGCGCGGTCTGCGGCTTTGCCAACTGCGGCGGCGCGGCCATGCCAAAGACCAATTCCGAGGCCGACATTAAGGCGGCCTACGACTGGATGTTTGGCGGCTGCGGAATGTGGGACGATCGTCTGTGGATGGACCCCATGTACCTCGGCATATATCCCGAGACCCTCGTCCACACCCTTGGCGAACCGTCGATTGGGGATATGAGGATAATTTCCGAGCGTCCCGACTTTGTGGGAATAAACATCTACCAGTCCGACGAGATAGCCGCCGGTCCCGACGGCAGACCATATAACGCCGGTCACTGTCAGGGCCACCCCCGTACCTCCATGGACTGGGCCGTAACTCCCGACTGTCTGTACTGGGCGGCTAAATTCCTGTACGAAAGGTACAAGCTCCCGATAATCGTCACCGAAAACGGAATGTCCAACAACGACGTTATCACTCCCGACGGAAAATGCCACGACCCACAGCGCGTTGAGTATCTGCGCGGCCACCTGGCCGGACTTAAAAGGGCCGCCGCCGAGGGCGTGGATGTGGCGGGCTACTTCCAGTGGTCGCTTTTGGACAACTTTGAGTGGGCCGACGGATACAATCAGCGTTTCGGTCTGGTGTACGTGGACTACGCCACCTGCGGCCGAACGCCCAAGGATTCGGCGGAGTTTTTCGCAAGTGTTGTCAAATCGAACGGGGAAATTTTGTGAGCCGTGAGGACGCCATGGCCCGTTCAATTGTAAACCTTGGTTGTAGTATTTGGTTCACAATCTGTTTTATATACTGTTTTTAAATTGTTCGGTTAACAATTTTTCGCTGAACTATATTGACATGACCTCCGAATTAACTTATAATATTAACAAATGTTTTTTTGGAGGACATAATCATGAAAAAATTCACGACTAAGGACCTTGCTGTATGCGGCCTGATGGCCGCGGTAATGTGCGTATGCTCGATGTTCACTATCCCCGCGGGGCCGGTTTCCATCACGCTAAGCGTGTTCGGGGTGCTGCTTTCGGCGGTCATGCTCGGCCGTAACCGCGCCGTCATTGCCACGGCGGTATTTATCCTGCTGGGCGCGATGGGTCTGCCGGTGTTCAGCGGTATGCGCGGCGGCTTCGGTATGCTGACCGGGCCGACCGGCGGCTACATCTGGGCATACATACCCATGGCCTTAATTGTCGGTTTGACCGGCGACAAAGTAACCGGTAAATTCCGTTTCCCTGCTGTGATAGGCGCATGCTTCGCGGGGGCGGCCATATGCGACCTCCTCGGCACCGCGCAGTATGCGCTGGTCACGGACACGGGCTTCGGCGCGGCACTGGCCGTATGCTTCGCGCCGTTTATCGCCCTCGACTGCGCAAAGGGAACCGTGGCGGCGCTGCTCGGACTTAAGATAAGAAAAATACTTCGGCTTTAAGCCGGAAAGGATACACTTATGAAATTCATATCGTGGAACGTCAACGGCCTGCGGGCCTGCATGAACAAAGGCTTCGCCGAGTTTTTCGCTCAGGCGGACGCGGACTTTTTCTGCGTTCAGGAGACCAAGCTTCAGGAGGGACAGATAGACTTCGCCCCCGAGGGCTACCACAGCTACTGGAACTACGCCGAAAAAAAGGGCTACAGCGGCACGGCCGTGTTTACCAGGCATGAGCCGAAAAGCGTTACTTACGGCATCGGCATCGATGAGCATGACCACGAGGGCAGAGTGATAACCCTCGAATACGAGAACTTCTACGTTGTCACCGTCTACACCCCCAACGCCCAGGACGAGTTGAAAAGGCTCAACTACCGCATGAGGTGGGAGGACGATTTTCTGGCCTACCTCAAGGGCCTTAACGCGAAAAAGCAGGTGCTGTTCGCCGGCGACCTGAATGTTGCCCACAAGGAAATCGACCTGAAAAACCCCAAGACCAACCGCCGCAATCCGGGCTTCACCGACGAGGAGAGGGGAAAATTCACCGCCGTTGTGGAAAACGGCTTCAAGGACACCTTCCGCTCCCTCTATCCCGACACGGAAAACGTCTATTCCTGGTGGTCATACCGCTTTAAGGCCAGAGAAAAGAACGTCGGCTGGCGCATCGACTACTGGTGCGTGTCCGAAAATATGCCCATCGTTGACGCGCTGATTTACACCGACGTATACGGCAGCGACCACTGCCCCGTGGGTTTGATTGTGGACGAAAAGGAGGCCGGGCTCATTGTATGACCTCACCGACCCCAAAATAATTAAGAGCCTGTGCGCGCGGTTCGGCTTCACCTTTTCCAAAGGCATGGGACAGAACTTCATCACCGACCCGTCGGTGCTCATGAATATTGCCGCCAGAGCAACGGACGGCGCGGACGGAGTCATCGAGATAGGCCCCGGCTTCGGCAGCCTTACGGCGGCGCTGGCCTCCAAGGCCGAAAAGGTCACTGCCATCGAGCTGGACCGCCGCCTGGAGCCGGTACTAAAGGAGACCCTTGCCGGCTTCAACAATATAGATATCATCTGGCGGGACTGCCTTAAGGTAGATTTCAACGAGCTGCTCAACACCCGCTTTGCCGGAATGAGCGTCAGCGTGGCCGCCAATCTCCCCTACTACATCACCACTCCGATTTTGATGAATTTGATTGAAAGCCGCTGCCCCTTCAGGCGCATCATAGTCATGGTCCAGAAGGAAGTGGCCCAAAGGCTCTGCGCCGCTCCCGGCGGCAAGGATTACGGCGCGGTGACGGTCACAACGCAGTATTATACAAAGCCCGAAATTTTGGAGATTGTCCCCGCCTCAAGCTTTATCCCCGCCCCCAAGGTGGACAGCGCCGTCGTCTCTCTGGAGCTGCGCGGCGAGCCCGCAGTAAAGATAAAAAACGAGAAAATTTTCTTCGCCCTTGTCAAGGCGGCCTTTTCTCAAAGGCGCAAGACCCTCGTCAACTGCCTTATGAGCAGTGGAAAATTCGGCGGCAAAGAAACGATAGAACGTGCGATATCCTCTCTCGGCAAAGACCTTCGTCTTCGGGGTGAGACACTAAGTATAGAAGAATTCGCTTTTTTGAGCGACTTTTTTGTACAAAATGTAGAATTTGAAAACTAACTGTGAATTTACAAAAAAAGTGATAGACAAATTTCCGATTTTGATGTATAATGTTAAGCGGTAAAAGTTGGAGTAAAATTCACTACCATGAAAGGAGATTTGTCATGACAACAAATCAGAAAGTATTGACTTGGCTTGAAGAAATGAAAGCCCTCACTCAGCCGGACAATGTGGTCTGGATAGACGGCAGCGAGGCTCAGCTCGATGCCCTTCGTGAGGAAGGCGTTTCTACAGGCGAACTTATTAAGCTCAACGAGGAAAAGCTCCCCGGCTGCTACCTTCACCGCACCGCTGAAAACGACGTGGCCCGCGTGGAGGACCGCACCTTTATATGCACAACCAAGCGCGAGGACGCCGGCCCCACCAACAACTGGATGGCCCCCGCCGAAATGTACGCCATGCTCAGAAAGATATACGACGGCTCCATGAAAGGCCGCACAATGTATGTTGTGCCCTATATCATGGGTCCCGCGGGCTCTCCCTTCAGCAAGGTGGGCATTGAGCTTACGGACAGCATTTATGTTGTGCTCAACATGAACATCATGACCCGCATGGGCCAGATAGCTCTTGACGAGCTTGGCGACGGGGACTTTGTAAAGTGCCTGCACGCCAAGTGCGACGTCGACCCCGAGAAGAGATACATCGTTCAGTTCCCCGAGGACAACACCATCTGGAGCTGCAACAGCGCTTACGGCGGCAACGTGCTTCTGGGCAAGAAGTGCTTCGCCCTGCGCATAGCCTCCTACATGGGCTATAAGGAGGGCTGGATGGCCGAGCATATGCTCATCCTCGGCCTTACCAATCCCGCCGGAGAGAAGAAGTACGTTGCGGCGGCTTTCCCCTCCGCCTGCGGCAAGACCAACCTCGCCATGCTCATTCCTCCCGAGGTTCTGGGCGATTACAAAATCGAGACAGTCGGCGACGACATCGCCTGGATACGCATCGGCGAGGACGGCCGTCTCTGGGCCATCAATCCCGAGGCGGGCTTCTTCGGCGTAGCTCCCGGCACCAGCGAAAAGACCAACTACAACGCCCTTGAGGCCACAAAGAAGAACACCATATTCACCAACGTCGCCCTCTGCGACGACGGCACCGTTTGGTGGGAGGGTCTCACCAAGGAGGCTCCCACCCACTGCATCGACTGGCTGGGCAAGGAATGGACTCCCGAAAGCGGCACCAAGGCCGCTCATCCCAATAGCCGCTTCACGGCTCCCGCGGTCAACTGCCCCTGCATCAGCCCCGAGTTTGAGGCTCCGAAGGGCGTTCCGCTGAGCGCCATAATCTTTGGCGGCCGCCGCGCCAAGTCCGCCCCCCTGGTATATCAGTCCTTCGACTGGAACCACGGCGTGTTTGTAGGCGCGACCATGGCCTCCGAGACTACCGCCGCCGCGACCGGCGCAACCGGCGTTGTTCGCCGCGACCCCATGGCCATGCGTCCCTTCTGCGGCTACAACATGGGAGACTATTTCCAGCACTGGATTGACATGGGTCACAAGCCCGAGCTCACCAATCCTCCCAAAATTTTCCACGTAAACTGGTTCCGCCGGGACGACGAGGGCAACTTTATGTGGCCCGGCTTCGGCGACAACATGAGGGTGCTCAACTGGATACTTGACCGCTGCGACGGCAAGGTAGACGCCACCGAAACGCCCATCGGTTACGTGCCCAAGAAGGAGGACCTTAACCTCACCGGCCTTGACATCGACGACAAAACTCTCACCGAGCTTCTCAGCGTTGACAAGGACGTATGGAGGGCCGAGCTTCCCGGCATCAAGGAGTATTTCTCCCAGTTCGGCGACAAGCTCCCCGCCGGTATTCAGGAGCAGCTTGACGCTCTCGAGGAGAGACTTAAATAATTCATAGACGGGGCTGTAAAAAAATGGCGCAGACCGTTCAAGGGCGTAATGCTTTGAATTTATAATTTATATTGAAAATTCAAGTAACCAAAGTAAGGCAACTAAATTTATGTGGAAACCCCGCCTTTTTGCAAAAGGCGGGGTTTCTCAAATTTATGCCCTTGAACTACGAACGAAAATCACCCTCGGCGTACCTATGTACGCCGTCGGGAGAGCCTGCTCGGCGGCTTGGCCGCCTGCGCGGGCTGATTTTCGTCCGTTCTGCGCGATTTTTTCGGCCAGCCCCTGTGCCTCCAGATTACATAACGAGTTTTTTACAGCCCTTTTACTATGCCGAGACGCTTATTTGTCATTTTGACTTATCGGCGCGCAATAATATCACAAAATCAAATATATAGGTCAAAAATCATAATGTAAAGCAAAGCGCATATATGTTACAATTAAAATAAGATAAGTATATCAAAAAGGAGAATTAATCAAAAAAGGGGAGTTAAAATGAAAAGAAAATTTATGAGCCTGATGACAGCCATGGCTATGACGGCGGCCTTTTTACCGGCGGTATCAATGGGCGCCGAAGCGAAGGCGCCGCGATATCAGACCACCGCCCGACAGATGGAAAAGCTCAACCGCGGCCTCATAGCCGTCCGAACCTACGACGCCCCGCGCAACGGAATATCGAACGGAGTTTACCTGTCGTGGCGGCTTTTGGGTGACGAAAGCCTCGAGAACCAGGCCTTTGACATTTACAAAAACGGCACAAAAATCTATACCACCGGTCCCCACGACGCGACAAACTATACCGACCGAACCGGCACGGAAAACGATGTTTACAATGTGGTAAAGGCCGGGGCTTCGGCCTCGGAGGAACCGGGAGTAAAAGCCTTACCCGAGGGCAACCACACCGCCCGCGGCAGTCTTGTGGGCAACGGCAGCGAGGCCAACTCCTTCACCTGGGTGGACATTCCTCTCGTCCGGCCCGCCGACGTTAAAAATCATGGCGGAAAAACCAGCGTATATTACGGCGACAACTGCGGCCCCAACGACGCCTCAGTGGGAGACCTGGACGGCGACGGGGATTACGAGCTTGTCCTAAAGTGGGACCCCAGCGACTCTAAGGACAGCGCAGGCAGCGGCTATACCGGCAACGTCTATATCGACGCTTATGAAATAAGCCCTGACAACGGCGGATATATGTGGCGCATCGACCTGGGCAAGAATATACGCGCCGGCGCACACTATACCCAGTTCATGGTCTATGATTTGGACGGCGACGGCAAAAGCGAGGTGGCCATGAAAACCGCCCCCGGTTCCCTTGACGGCAAGGGACTGTACGTCAATCGGGTGCTTGACAGGCCACTTGTCGCCGGCGTTGACAACAACGACAAGGTCTACCTCAGCGGCAAGGGCGTTCCCACCGGCGGCGGCGAATACCTGACAGTCTTTGACGGCGAGACCGGCGAGGCCCTGTACACCACCGACTATATCTCCCGTGACGCGGGGGATTGGGGCGACAGTAAGTTCAACCGCAGCGAGCGTTATCTGGCCGCGGTGGCCTACCTGAACGGCGAAACCCCCTCCCTCATCATGTGTCGCGGCTACTATAACCGGGCTATGGTCCGGGCCTATGATTGGGACGGCGGCAGCCTTAATCTCATTTGGGAGCACAACGGCGACTCCAAGCGCGACGACTCCCTCTACGGTCAGGGCAACCACAACCTTTCCGTCGCCGACGTGGACAACGACGGCAAAGATGAGATAGTGTACGGCAGCGCCGTGCTCGATGACGACGGCAGGGCCATCGGCAACACAAAAATGGGCCACGGCGACGCCATGCACGTCAGCGACTTCAACAACGACGGCGTGCAGGAGGTATTTTCCGTAAAGGAGGATTCCGGCGGCTACAGCAGGTCGGAGGATTTCCGAGTGGCGGCCACGGGACAGGCCATATATTCCAAAAAATACAACGCCGACAATGGCCGCGGTTTAATGGTAAACGCGGACGACGGCTACGCCGCCTCCCATCCCAACGCCCTATCCATCGGCTGGAGCGCCTCGGGCGGCGAGGCCCATGACCTGACCGGCGGAAACATCGGCGCAAAGCCGGGCACCAACTCCCGCATGATGACCAATTTTGCCGTTTACTGGGACGGCGATTTGGGACGGGAGCTTTTGGACGACAACCAGCTTGCAAAGTACCACGCCGACGGGGGCTGGACGGGACGGTTCTATAACGACGGCCAGGGCTATATCCCCGGCTCCTCAAACAACAGCTCGAAGCAGACTCCCTGCCTGTCCGCCGACCTTTGGGGCGATTGGCGGGAGGAAATAATAATGAGGGTAGGCAACGGCGAGAACGAAGTTCCCTGTCTGCGCATCTTCACCTCTACCCTGCCGACCGCGTACCGGCTCACGACCCTGATGCACGACTGTCAGTACCGCCTTGGCGTGGCGTGGCAGAACGTGGCCTACAATCAGCCGCCCCACACCAGCTACTACATCGGCTCAGCTGCGCTGGCAAAGGATGCTAACGGCGCCACGCTGAACTATCTTGCTCCGGAGGTACCCTTTACGACTGTGCGTTATGCCGAGCAGGTGCCGGTCAGCGGCATTGAAATGGCGGAGGACAGTATAAGCGTGAAGGCCGGCGGCACTTACCGGCTGACGGCGAAGGTCCTGCCCGAAAACGCCACCAGCCGCGGCGTGACCTGGACCTCCGACAACGAAAGCGTGGCCACCGTCAGCGCCGGAACGGTAACAGGCATATCTCCCGGCACCTGTACGGTTACCGCCGAAACGGTAGACGGGGGCTATACCGCGGAATGTTCCGTAACGGTCCTTCCGGTGCGCGTAATCGACGCCATGGACAACTCCATATTCGAAAGCCCGAACACCGACGCGGAAACCTCCTTCACCGGCACCGCCAATTCCGCCGCTTTAAATCAGGCGGACGCCGTCACCGGCGGCGAGTTTTACCGTGACCTGACACCCGTTTACGGCGGCAGGGCAACGGTGTCCTTCACCTTCAACACCGGCGGCAAAAAGGATAAAAACGACGCCTGGAACTGGGAGGGCCGGGAATACACCCTGGGGCTTGAGTTCCTGGACACGTCGTATAAAAACATCCTGACCCTGTCGCAGAGCTACGGCCCCACCGCGCAAAAGACAATGAGTAAAATCGGGACGGACGCCGACGAGACGGTGGAAAACGGCTGGACCTCCTTCGGCACAGGAAGCGAAAATCCGCTGAACCGCAGCTCCACCACCTGGCACGTAACGCTGACGCTGGATTACGACGAGGGTAAGGCTACGGCGGAAATTTTGGGCAGCAACCGTGACATCGGCTACACGAGGACCTTCGGCATCGACGGTCAGAGCCTCCGCCGCATCCGCTGCCGCACTTCCGTTGACGGCGGCGGTGGAATTACGGCAGGGCCCTATCTGACCGATTTAAGCTACAATATTGTTACGGAATACGAAAATCCATCGGTCACCCTTGACGGGGTAACCGGCGGTACGGCCGACTACACTCTCGTTGGCGAGGGCACGGTTTACGGGGCGCTGTACGACGGCGGCAAGCTGGCGGAGGCCGTCACGGGCAGCGACGGCAGGCTTAGCTTCGGTCAGGACATCGACGGCCGCAGTCTCAAGCTCTTCCTTTGGGACGGTATGAGGCCCCTTGCGCCCGACGTTGAAACAGCCGCCCCCCTGCACAGGTTGACCGTTACCTCGGCGGAAGCCTCGGACGAGCCGGAGGCTCAAAATCCCGCGAAAAACGCCTTTGACGGCGACCTTAATACCGTCTGGACCTCGCAGGGCACGCAAAATATCGTATTTGATTTGGGCGAACCCCATCGGCTGACCTGTGCGGAGCTGGCCTTCAAGCTGTATGAGGACGACCGTACCATTCCCTACCGGCTGTACCTTTCTCCCGACGGTCAGAGCTGGTCGCGGATATACGGCGGCAACAGCCTGCCGTTCTACGACGGATATATAAGCGTGCCCATAAATTCGTCAATGAAGGCACGGTATGTTAAGGCTGAGTTCGACGGCAACACCGTAAGCAACTGGACCTCGCTGGCCGAGGCGGAGTTTTACGGCGCCGACATAGAGGAGACTGAAATAAAGGCGGTATCCGTCGCCGCCACCGACGAGCCGGAAGCCCAAAATCCCGCCGCAAACGCCGTGGACGGAAATCCGAACACCGTTTGGACCTCGCAGGGAACTCAGAGCATCACCCTTGATTTGGGCGAAATACGGCGGCTCACCGCCGTTGAAACGGTCTTCAAGCTCTATGAGGACGAGCGCACCATCCCGTTCCGCCTGTACATTTCCAAGGACAACAGCAGCTGGACCTCTATCTACAGCGGCGGCAGTATTCCCTTATACGGCGGCAGCATTTCCGTTCGGCTCCTAACAGCCGCGGAAGCCCGCTATGTAAAGGCGGAATTTGACGGCAACACCGTAAGCCGGTGGACCTCGCTGGCGGAAATAAGGGCGCTGGGATTGGAAAGGTAAAAATGGGGCTGTAAAAAAATGGCGCAGATCTGCGTCGTCACAAGCTCGGTATCGCGTATTTCGATTGAGAAATCGAAACACGGCTTACCTCGCTGCGACTCCTTTTCCCCACAAAATCGGCTTCGCCGTTTTGCGGGGGCCCCATTTTAGCTGAATGACTTAATTTAAGGCAAGTTCGATTGGTTTATAATCAACCAATAAAAATAAAATAGTGTATTAATGAAGAAAATTCGCCCTTACGAGCGAATTTTCTCATTTTTATGTCCTTGAACTACGAACGAAAATCACCCTCGGCGTACCTGTGTACGCCGTCGGGAGGGCTTGCTCGGCGGCAGGGCCGCCTGCGCGAGCTGATTTTCGTTCGTTCTGCACGATTTTTTTGGACAGCCCCAGTGCCTCCAGATTACATAGTGAATCTTTCCGCGGCCCGATATTTTTATGAAATTATTTATTCGGCTTCCTCAATATATACACGTCTTGCCTCGTCGTTCCAGTTTACCTCGCAGCCGAAGCTCTCGGCAATGGCCCGAACGGGTACCATGGTGTTGTTATTGATTATCTGCGCGGGCACGTCCAGAGTCTTGGCCTCGCCGTTCACATAGAGCTGGTCGGAGCCAATAGCCAGGCTGATGGTCGTGTCGCCTCTGGAGGCGGTAACGGTGCGGGTGGCGTCGTCCCAGTTGACGTTCGCGCCCATAGCTTCAAAGATGGCGCGGAGAGGAACGAGGGTCCTGCCGTTTACGATAACGGGCTTCTGTCCGTAGGAGTCAAATTCAATGTTTTTGCGGTCGTAGCCCACAAGTATCTCCTGTCCCAGCGGAACATTTTCGTCCACATGGCCCACGGGCTTGCCGTAGATGGCTACCTCCTGAGGCTTGCCGCCCCAAAGAGCGGAGGCGTTGCCGCCCTGGATATTCTTGACGTCCTCGACGGTTACCTTTACATATCTGTAAGGAGTTGTGTCGGTAACCCAGCCCACATGGAAGCCGCCGTCGTCATAGTCGTTATCGGTAACATTGGCTATCTCGGTCCATGTGTTCATGTCGTTGCTGCCGTAAGCCCTATAATAGGAGGCGCAAACGCTGCCCATATAGATGTCGTTGGTGAGGTTGACCTCGGTGATGACCGTGGGTACCTCAAGGTCTACCACGATATCGAAGGGAACGCTGTCCACCTCGGCCACAGGCGAGGATTGAAGCTGAAGGTTGTCAGTGAGCTCGGGAGCCTCGCGGCCATTGATGGTGGCCTTCTTGCCGAGGGATACGTACTCGCCGGACTGAACGGCGATGGCGCCCCAGTAGGGGTCATATTCCATACGGTAGCACCAGCTTCCGGTGGCTACACCGTTGTTGATGGCCAAATCAAAGAAACGCTGGTAGTTATTCTTTCTCCATCCGCCGCTCTGACCCCAGTTGTAGCCGTGTCCGCGCTGAACCACACGTCCGGACTCGCTGCCGTAGCCCCATACGCCGTTGGCCTGAGTGCCGAAGGTAGAGGTGTTGGCCACCTCGCGCAGGGGACTCCAGGGCTGGTTGAGGGCGGGGCTGCTGGAATAGCGGGCCTGGCTCTGGAACCATCCGTTGGTGGTGGAGGTGTACACGTAGTAGGCGTTGCCGTCATGGAATACGGAGGGCGACTCCTGATGCTGACCCTTAAGAATTATGTTGGTGACCTCTTCGGGAACTACCCAGTTGTCCTGAAGCTTGAGTATCATCATATCCTGATTGTTGTTGGTGGCGCTGAAGGTATAGAGATCGTGACCGTCAACAAAGCGTACCATATCACGGGAATCGTGACCGAAAGGACGGCCCACGTACCAGCCGGAAAGCTGGTTGGTGCCGGCGTTGTCATACAGCTCGTACTGCTCAAGCTGGTCCATATGGTTGATGATATTGCCGGTGGCGGGGATAACGTAGAAGGGTTCCACCTCATGGTCGCCCTTGCCGGGCTGGAAGGTGGCAAAGAACAGCTTGGAGCAGGCAAAGCCGGGGCCCTCCGCATGGGAGGAGAAGGAAATGGTTTCGCCGTCGTACTTAAGGCCGTTCTGTTTGCCCTCCATACGGATATCCACAAAGATGGGATAAGCGTAGGTCCACTCCTCGGGCCAGTTGAAGCCGTCGTCGCTTTCCTTGTAGCGGATAGCCATTACGGAGCAAGCCTTGTCGAAGTTGGCCAGATCCTCGGCGCTGGTGAAGCCCAGGGACATGAAGGTCTCCTTGTTGATACCGTCAAGGCCGACGCTGTAATACTTGTCGCCTATGTGGTAACCGCTGGGAGAAGGCTCAACTATGCGGTTGGGGTCCTCGTTGGGCTTCCATCCGCCGTTTACGTTGTCGTCATAGCCGTTTGAGTTGGCGACGTTGATGGCAAAGGTGAGGGTGGTGTTGGTTGTGCCGGTGACAAGCTCCTTCCCGTCCGCGTCGTAAGCCTTTACGGTGTAGGATATGTTCTTGTTGATGGGCAGGTCATACTCGTCATAGCAGTCGCCGATGGCCGTGCCGATGAGAGCGCCGTCCCTGTATATCTCGTACTTCTTGGCGCCCGGATACATGGGCCAGCCTATCTTGATATTGTTGACGGTGTTCTCGCCCTCTATGCGGTAAGCCGAGGCGGTGGCGGCCCAGGGCTTGTTGTATACCCAAGCCTCGACCATTCCGCTCATAATACCGCTGGAGGAAATGCTCCTGGCCTTTACATGAGCGGTGCCGTCGGCATAGAAGGGGCCGGTATACCTTGCGCTCGCGGTCGTGGGATCGGTGCCGTCAAGCGTGTAGTAAACATGACCCTCGGAATAGTGAGCGATGGTGATGGGCTCGAAGGTGTCAACGAGATAGCTCTCGCTGCCGCCGCTTACGTTCATCACGGGAGCGGTGTAGCCCGCCATGTACTCGTCGATGTCCTGAGCGGTCAGCGCCCGCCCGAACACATAAACATTGTCTATAAGGCCGGAGCCGGAAACGCTGAGGCCGGTAAAGCCCGCAAGGGCGCCGGCGGCGTCATATTCGCCGGGGCCGGAAACAAGCTCTCCGTTCACATAAACGTCTATCTTGCCGGGCGCATAGGCCACAACCACCTTTTTCCACTCGTGAGCGGTCACCGGAGCGGCAACACTGCCCTCGGGGGCGGAAGCGGTGACGGCGGCGCCGTCGTCGGCGATGGTGAAGTGACCGCCGGCGTCCTTAACCGTGAGCTGGCTGTCGGGGGCGGTCTTGCTGTCGAAGGATATCGTGAAGGAGCCGATAGCCACGGCGTTGATGAAATTCAAATTCATTCCGCCGCCGGGATTTACGGCGTTGCCGTAGCACTCCTTGGATTCCTCCGCCGCTCCGCCGGAAATCGAGGCCCCCACGGGGTCCTTGTCAAAATCCGCGGAAGCCAGCATACAGTCGCCGGCGTCAAGAGGCAGCACCGAAACGGTATAGGTCTTGCTGTTGCCGTTAAAGCTCATCGTGAGCTGTACGTCCTTGGGAGGCTGGCCGTAGTCGGGACGGTTGGTAAGCCCGCTGACGGGGTCAAGGGCCGTTATGTCCGCGGACTCCCACGTAAGGCCGGCGAAACTGGGAAGGTCGATGCCGTTCCTTATCTTCATGCCGTCAAGAGAGGCGGTTTGCTTCAGAAGGTTGTCCCAGATGGCGGGAGCGTTGGCCTCAACGTCGATGTCCACGGTTATCTTTAGGTTCTGAAGGCCCATGGCGGCGTACTGGTTGTTCCACTGGCCAAGATTGGCCTTAATGCTGCCGATACCATTGACGGAGGCAACACTGTCGGTGGCCACGACTTTGCCGTTGCTTGTATATGTAACGGTCCAGCCCGAGCCGCTCTTAACCGCGGTAATATTCATGCTCGTGCCGCGGAGGGCGTATACCGCGTCCTTGCCGTCCGCATAGGCGGCGGCGCTGCTTCCGCCGCTGCCGGCGCAGGCTTTGACGCCCTGGTCGTAGTATACGGTGGCAAAGGGATTGCCGTCCAAATCGTTAAAGGTCCAGGTCTGGTAGTTATTGTCCTCGTCCTGCATGGCGAAGGTGTAGTCAATAACTATTTTTTCCGCACCGGCGCTTATCTCGCTGCCGGAAACATTGGCGGTAAGGTTTTCGTCATTACCGTTCTGACGCTGTCCCACACGCCAAAACATAAGAGCGCCCGGGCCCCAGGGGTCGGTGTTCCAGGTGCCGTTTTCGCTCCACTGAGAGCTGAACACAGCGCCCTGATCCCCGCTCCATCCGTACTCGTCAAGGGGGATGTCGCCGTGAACGCTCGTGTCAATGAGCGAAGCGTCGAACAGTACATAGCTCCCCAACGCCGCGCTGGCCGTAATGGCGAGCATCGGCACGCAGGAAACTATCATAGCCAGAACAATGGCCATTGACAAAAATTTTTTCATGCTGTTTCTCTCCTTTTCAGTTATATTATGATGTAATTATACCACAGAAACTTTGGTATGTCCATACCCAATTTAATAAAATTTAATTTTTATTGCAAATTTGTAAAATCTTGAAAGATAGTCCTTGACTAAACTCAAATTTCATAGTATAATATTTACATAAATCAATTTACTATATGAGGTGATTTTTATGGCAGAATTACGTTGGCATCCTCTCACAAAGGATTGGATCATGATTGCGTCTCACAGGCAGAACAGGCCCCAGATGCCCAAGGATTGGTGTCCCTTCTGTCCCGGCCCGGACAACGACAAGGTGCCCAAGTCCTTCGACGTCTATGAATATGACAACGATTTCCCCGCGCTGATGCAAAATCCTCCCGTTCCGGACGACGTGGAAACAAATATTTATAAGGTAAGACCGGCCTACGGCAAGTGCGAGGTAATACTTTACTCTCCCGAGCACACCGTGACCCTGCCCGAGCTGCCGGTAGACCATGTCCGCAAGCTGGTGGATTTGTGGGTGGAGAGGTTCGAGGCCCTTCGCGCCGACAAAAATATCAAGTACGTATTCATTTTTGAGAACCGCGGCGCGGTGGTGGGCGTTACCATGCCCCATCCCCACGGCCAGATATACGGCTACAGCGTTGTGCCCAAGAAGCTGGAGCTTGAGCTTCAGTCCTGCAAGGAGCACCACGACGAGACAGGCCGCTGCCTTATCTGCGACATGATACACGACGAGGTCGAGGACGGCCGCCGAGTTATCTTCGAAAACGAGGACTTCATCGTCTTTCTCCCCTTCTTCAGCGAGTATCCCTACGGCATTTACATCGCCGCCAAGAGCCACAAGCAGTATATCAGCGAGTTCAACGACCGTGAAAAGGACAATCTGGCCAAGGCCGTAAGAGAGGCCGCCGGTACGCTGGACAGTCTTTTCGGCTACACCTTCCCCTACATGATGTGTATGTACAACGGCCCCGTCAATTACGGCGAGGACACCAGTGAAAACTATCACTTCCACATAGCTTTCTATCCTCCCATGCGCAGCGCCGACAAGCAGAAGTTCAACGCCTCCAGCGAGACCGGCGCATGGGCCCACTGCAATCCCACCGCTCCCGAGGCTACCAGCGTCGAGCTGAGAGAAGCGTACAAAAGATTTAAGGAGAGTGACAAGTAAATGACCATAGCCGAGCTTAAGAAGGAATTTGTGAAACACTACGGCGGAGACGAGAGCGACGTGCGCATATTCATGAGTCCCGGCCGCGTCAACCTCATCGGCGAACACACCGATTATAACGGGGGCTATGTGTTCCCCGCGGCCCTGACCATGGGCACCACCATAGCCGTAAGGCGGATACCCGAAAATGTAATCCGCCTTCGCGCCACCGACCTCCCCGACTTTGTGGAGGCCGACATAAACAACCTTGACGCCTACCGCGACCTCAAATGGGGCAACTATCAGATAGGCTGCGCCGTCGAGCTTCAGAAGCGGGGCTACGAGATACTGGGCTGCGAGATGCTCTTCCACGGCAACCTGCCCTACGGCGGCGGCCTCAGCTCCTCGGCCTCCATCGAGGTTTCCACCGCCCTTGCGCTGGCCACCTTTTCCAATGAGAAAAAGGGCATAACCGAGCCCGTGAACATGATTGAGATGGCCCAGGTGGGCCAAGGCTCGGAGTGCAACTACTGCGGCGTAAACTGCGGCATCATGGATCAGTTTGCCTCGGCCATGGGTCAGAAGAACCACGTTATCTTCCTCAACTGCAAGGATTTGAGCTATGAGATAGTTCCCCTTGAGATGGACGGCTATAAGATAGTCATCGCCAACACCAACAAAAAGCGTTCTCTCGCGGACAGCAAGTACAACGAGCGCCGGGCTCAGTGCGAGGCCGGTCTCGCCGCCCTCCAAAAGGCCATTCCCGAGGCCACCTGCCTTGGCGACATATCCATGGAGCAGTTTATCCAGTACAAGCACCTCATCGAGGACGAGGTTATCCGCAACCGGGTTGAGCACGTCATTTCCGAGGACAACCGTGTGCTGCTCAGCATCGAGGCACTCAACAGCGGCAACGTCATCGAGTTCGGACGCCTGATGAACGGCAGCGGCGACAGCCTCCGCGACCTTTACGAGGTTACCGGCAAGGAGCTGGACACCCTCGTTGAGGAGGCGCGGAAGATAGACGGCACTATCGGAAGCCGCATGACCGGCGCCGGCTTCGGCGGATGCACGGTTTCCATCGTCCGTGAGGACGCCGTGAACGAGTTCATCGAAAAGGTGGGCAAGGCATACGAGGAAAAGATAGGCTACGCCGCGTCTTTCTACGTTGACAACGTGGGCGACGGCGGACACGAAATAAAATAAAATAAAATAAAATAAACAAGCGAAGCGGGGCCGCCATGGCCCCGTTTCTTAAAATAAGTGAAAAAAATAAGTAAAAAACAGAGTTGAATGAAAATGAAAAAAATCTTATGCGTTATCCTATCGCTTTCAATGCTTTTGTCCGCCGTTCCCGCCTTGGCGTCAGATTACGCTGACATCTCCCTGCTCCCCGCCCACGTCCGGCAGCTGGTGAAGGAGTTCGAGGCCAGGGACTACGGCGACGAGGTGTACCAGGCTTTTATTCACGACCCCGTTGACTTTAGGGGTTGCGTGTAGTAGAATTGGGAGAACGACAAATCGGCATTTGCAGAGGCAATGAAGCGTTGCGTTTTTATCACGTCAACAAGAATTGCCATCGCGTAAAAAAGCGTGGAATTTATCAAATGTTTCTTGCGGGCGACAAATTTCCAATAAAAGTTGGTTGAAAGAAATCCCAGAATATGCTATAACTTTATTGTGATCACAAAACCAAATTACATATTGGAGGAATAGCTTATGAATTTTAATGAGAAATTGATTAACTTGCGAAAAAAAAAGGGCCTTTCGCAAGAAGAACTGGGTGCGGAGATAAAGGTTTCCCGCCAGACAATTTCAAAATGGGAGTCCTGTCAATCTTACCCTGATTTTCAGCGTCTCGTCCTTTTGAGCGATTACTTTGGTTTAACTCTCGACGAGTTGGTAAAGGATATTGATGTAGAGGAGGTCAGAGACAAAAACATAAACAGCGAAAAGCTCAATTCAATATACAATGACGTAAATACTGCGAAAAATATCTTTAAGTGGTATTTGATAATTGGTGGAAGTATCGCTGCTATTGTCATCTTGATTATCGCTTATTTTTTTATCATCACAATATTTTAGGTAGCAGCACTTGTGGGTGAAAAGCATTTTTTGATAGATAGAGTGATTTAATTCAGTACCACCATATTAACAACTTACTGTTTGGTGGGATAATGTCAAGGAACAGCGGGAAGATTTTTACGCAGTAAAAACACTCTGCCCTTGACATTATGATAAGTGAATATAATATTTTGAGGGGCAAGCCAAAACGCTGGCTTGCCCCTCCTTTTTCACAAAAGGCCACGTTCGCGTCGCCTGCTTCGGGCCTAAAGCGGCCCTCGCTGCGGTTTTGGCTCACTACCAACCTTTTGCGAGGTTTTTGTCCGTCATGAGGGACGGCGATCATGGGCCCCCCGCAAAGCCGACAGACTTTGTGGGGAAAAGGAGGAGCAGCCGAACGAGCCAAACGGCGACTTTTTTGCAAAGCATAAAAAGTCGCCGCAAGCGAAGTCAGGCTTGCGACGACGTAAGGCGGCTTGCCCGGGGGCCGCCGAAAAAATTTAAAAGAAATCTGAACAAGCGATGTTACACCTGTTCAGATATTGTTCTGCACGATTTTTTTGTACAGCCCCCGTGCCTCCAAATTACATAGTAAGTTTTTTACATCCCCCGCTCATGCAGGCGTATTCTGTCCCTAAATTCCTTCATATACTCAGTGAGGGCGGCGCGCTCGTTTTCCACACGGCCGTTCATCACGCCGTTAAGACAGTGACGCAGGGCCGCTCCTATCCGGCGGCCCTCAAGACCGACGGCGGCGGCGTCCCTCCCGTCCACGGCCAGAGCGCCAAGCTCGTGGCACAACCCTTCTCCCGTTATACGGCGGAAATTTTTGCGCCCGCCCTCAATCAGGTCCAGCTTTTCCTCCCGACGGTACATGGACTGCGCCAAAGTGTCGGCCCTCATTACCTCGAATAAATCCGGCATCAGCTCTTCCCCTATAAGGGAGGTGAGCTTCAGCGTCTGGGAAAGGCCGCCGGTGAGCCGTACATCGTGGAAGCGTACCAGCTTTTCGGCTTTTTCTATCGAGGCGTTGTCCCACTTGAGCCGGCGGAGTATATCTCCCGCCATCCTCGCCCCGACAGCGGCGTGGCCTTTGAAGTGGCCCGTCCCGTTTTTAAGCTTAAATCTCAGCGGCTTGGCGGCGTCATGGAGCAGCAGGGCGGCCTTCACCGCCGCGTCACCGCCCTCATAGCCGTCCACGGCGGCGAGTATATGGGTGTAAACGTCGTAACAGTGGTGGACGGTCCTCTGCTCAAAGTCAAAGCAGGGTCTAAGCTCCGGCACCACCTCGGCAATCACCTCCCGAAAGCGCGTAAAGGCCGGACGGACGCGGCCGTTTTGGAGGGCCTTGAAAAGCTCGTCCCTCCGGCGCTCGGCGGAAATATTTCGAAGCAGCGCCCTCTCCTCCAGCATGGCGGCGGCGGTGCGTTCCTCCACTTCAAAGCCCAAAGAGGCGCTGAACCTAACTCCGCGAAGTATGCGGAGGGCGTCCTCGCCAAAGCGCAGCCGAGGCTCCCCCACCGCCCTTATCAGGCGTCGGTCGATGTCCACGCGCCCGCCGAAGGGGTCGCAAAGCCCACGCTTGGGCGAATAGGCCATGGCGTTGACGGTGAAATCCCGACGGGACAAATCGAGGGTCAGGTCGCCGGTAAACTCCACCCTTTCGGGCCTACGGTTGCCGGCGTAGGGACCGTCCACACGGAAGGTGGTTATCTCATAGGCCCCGCCGCCCTCGATGACGGTTACGGTGCCGTGCTTTATGCCCGTTTCAATAATACGGCGGCCCGTCAGGGCGGCTTTTACCTCGTCGGGCCGGGCGGAGGTGCAGATGTCCCAGTCCTTTGGCTCGCGTCCCATGAGGCTGTCGCGGACGCAGCCGCCCACCGCATATGCCTCGAAGCCCGCCTCCTCAAGCCGGGAGAGCAGGCCGAGCACGCTTTCGGGAATAATCATAAAACGCCTCCTTGACAACACTGAAAAAATGGTGTAAAATATACATTAAAAGAGAGGTCATAAAGATGAAGAAAATGCTTTTTGTATATAACCCCCACGCGGGCAAGGCTCAGATAACCGGCAGCCTTTCGGCGATAATAGACATATTCACCAAGGGCGGCTACCTTGTCACGGCGAGACCCACTCAAGCCTCGGGCGACGGCATGGAAGTCATAAAGGAGCTGGGCGAAAAATATGACATTGTGGTTTGCAGCGGCGGCGACGGCACCCTTTGCGAGGCGGTGGGCGGCCTTATGTCCCTGCCGAGGGAAAAACGCCCGCCCTTGGGCTATATCCCCGCCGGCAGCACCAACGACTTCGCGTCCTCGCTGGGCATACCCAAGGACATGAAGGACGCGGCGGAAATGATAATCCACGGCATACCCTTCCGCTGTGACATCGGCGCTTTCAACGAGAAATACTTCACCTACGTGGCGGCGTTCGGGGCCTTCACCTCCGTATCCTACGGCACCCCTCAGCAAATAAAAAACGTCCTCGGTCACACGGCCTACATATTGGAGGGGGCCAAGCAGGTGGGCAGCATAAAGCCCTACCACATAAAGCTTGAGGTGGGCGAAAAGGTCATAGAGGACGACTTCCTCTTCGGAATGGTCAGCAACGCCACCCAGGTGGGCGGCATGAAAACTCCGTCCGAGCTGGCCATCTCACTCAACGACGGTATGTTCGAGGTGCTTCTGGTACGTTCGCCAAAGAGCCTCGCCGACATTCCGGATATGCTTTCCGAGGTAATACGTCTGGACATGAACGCCAAGAGCTACCTCAACTTCAAGTGCAGCAGCATCACTTTCTCCAGTGAAACGCCCATACCGTGGACCATCGACGGAGAGTTCGGCGGCGACCGCGAAAGGGTGGACATACGGAACATCAGCAACGCCATAGGCATTATCGTATGACCCTTTTTGTTCGATAACGATGTAAAAGAGACCGCTCGGAGTTGAGCCGACGCGGTCTCTTTTTATCGGAAGATACTACTTTAAGCTGTCTTTCAATGCCTGGCCTGCCTTAAACGCAGGAACCTTCGTGGCGGGAATTTGAATGGTCTTACCCGTGGCAGGGTTCTTACCTTCACGAGCGGCCCTGTCCCGTACCTCAAAAGTACCGAAACCAACAAGCTGAACCTTTTCGCCCTTCTTCAAAGCGCCTTCAACCGTAGCTGTAAACGCAGCCAGCGCCTTTTCGGTGTCCTTCTTGGAAAGTCCTGCTTTTTCAGCCATTTCCGCAATCAATCCGGCCTTATTCATTTTGATAACCTCCCTTTTTTTATAAAAAATATAGGTTTAAAGTTTTAAAAACCTTAATCACGCTTATTTTAACACATTTTGTGAGCAATTGCAAGTGTTTTCTTCAAATTTTTTTACAAATTTTATATATTTTTTTAAAAATATGCCAAATTCTTCTTCGGGGTCCCTTCCCGCGTCCACCGCTTTCTTCATCGCAAGGAACATTTCATACCCGAAATCACCGGTGTTTGGTATTTCGGAAAACCCTCTTTTGACCGCCTTTTTGTAGAGCTTTTCGCCTCTGGTCAGGGCGGGCAGGGCCTTGCTTACGCCTTCCATCTCCTGGGACAGAGTCTCCTGTCCCCGCTCGCGGCGTTTTATCTCGTCCCAGCGGTCCAGCACCTCTTCGGCGGTGTCGGCCTTTGCCTCGCCGAAAATATGAGGGTGGCGGGCTATCATTTTTTCGCAGACGGCGTCGGTCACATCGTCGATGGTGAACTCGCCCGCCTCGGCCCCTATCTGCGCGTGGAGAACCACCTGAAGCAGCACGTCGCCCAGCTCGTCGGCCATCTTCGCCCCGTCGGAGCCGTCAAAGGTCTCCGCCGCCTCATAAGCCTCCTCTATCATATGCTTTTTCAGCGATTGGTGGGTCTGCTCCCTGTCCCAGGGGCAGCCGTCCGGCGCCCGAAGCCGCGCGATTATGCCGCACAGGTCGGCGAAGCTTTTTTTAGTTTCTCCACTTTTTTCCATGTTATACACTCCGTTTTTTCTTAAATTCCGACAGGTCCACGGCCTTCAATGCCACCGCGAGGACAAGATAGACCGCCCCCGTCACGGCCACGGCCGTTAAAAATCCGAGACTGCCGCGCATGAGAGCGTACACTCCCCTGCCGACCAGCACGGCTATGCCCGCGGCGGCCAACGGCCTGAAAATCACGCCCGCCGGCAGGCTGAAGCCAAGGTGTCTGTAGAACAGCAGCACAAAGGCCGCGCAGGACACCGCGTAGGCTATCACCGTCGCCAGCGGCGCCCCGGACACTCCGACGGCGGGCACAAGCAGAAAGTTAAGCCCCGTTTTTACACCCACCGTGAGACCCAGCAACGCTATGGGCTTCCAGACGCAGCCCGTGGCCTGGAGTATGCCGGAAATCACCTGAGTAAAGGGTATCAGCAGCATGAGCACGCCTGTGAACATAAGGGGCTCGCTGTGGGCGCCGCCCTTATACAGCAGCTCCATTATCTCGCTGTGGAAGCTGACGGCCCCCAGCATACACGGCATGGAAATAAACATTACCATCCTTACGGCGGATACGGCGTTGCCCCGAAGCAGCCCCCCGTCGCCGTCGCGGTGAGCCTCGGCGCTGGCCGGAGCCACGCTCATGGTAACGGCGGATATGACGGTAGCCGGCAGGTTATATATCGTAAAGGCCCGTGTCAGGTAGCCGAACTGGGCCTTCGCCTCACCTGCGGCCATGCCGGCCCCGGTCAGTATCTTCTGAACGGTCAGGGTGTCGGCCAGCATAACACAGGCGAACCCCGCCGCCCCGAGGGTCACCGGCACGGACATCATCACAATGCGGCCCATGAAGCCCAGCGTCGGAGCCCTGCGAACGCTGATATATTTTTTGCCAGCGATTAGCAGCGCGGCCGCCCCGCAGACAGTGCCCGCCGTCACGCCTGCCATCGCCCCGGCCGCGGCGGTACCGATGCCCCTGGGTACCAGCAGAGCGCAGACGCCAAGGCCGACGCCAACCTTGCACAGGCTGTCCAGCATCTGACTGACGGCCGAGGGCAGCATATTGCCCCGGCCCTGAAAATATCCCTTATAAGCACTGACAACGCCCAAAAATACTATCGCCGGAGCCATAACTCTTATGGCGAGGAACTCCGCCCCGTCGCCGCTTATAAAGCGGGCAACGGGCCTCGCGAAAACGAACAGCGCCCCCGCAACCGCTATCCCCACCCCGGTCACAAGGACCAGCGCCGAGGAGCGTATCCTCGCCGCGTCCTCCTCGCCGCTGTCGGCGACAAGATTGCTGACCGCCATGGGTATGCCCGTGCCCCCCACCGCCAGCATCCAGTTAAATATCGAATAGGCGCTCTGATATATGGCTATACCCTCGGCGCCTATGAAAAACTTATCCAGCGGTATCTTAAAGACCGCGCTCAAAGCCTTGCACAAAAGAGACGCCGCCGAAAGCAGCAACGCTCCCTTTACGAAGCTGCGGCGGCTCATTTGTTCTTCACCTGTTTGTCGGAAAACACCTTGTCGTCGGCTTCGATATCCCTGCGGAGAGAGTTGAGCCTTTCCTCACGCTTGGCCTCCTCGGGGTCGCGCATATACTTTTTAATGAGAGGATAGGTTATGAAGAGCTTCGTATAATCCACCATGGCAAAAAGTATTATGCCGATGAGCAGGCCGAAAAGCGGCATAATCACCGTAAGCGCGGCAACTATAAGGGCTATCAGTATCCCCAGTACAAAGGCCGCCGCCGTCTGGGGGAGCTTGCCCAGCACCATTATAAAGGAATTTTTGTATACATCTCGCAGCTTGAATTTGAAGCTGGTGATAACGGGATATATGTATATGTGCATCATTCCCCACATCAGCGCCACAAACAGCAGCAGGGTCTGTATCAGCTTGAGCAAAATGCCGCTCCCAATTATACTTTGAACAAATTTATTGGGGAAGTAATATATGCCGAAGCTGAAGGTCAGCACCGCGACGGCGAGGCAGTCGATGGCAAAGGCGACGGTGCCCTGCAAAAAATTGCTTTTGAAAGCGCCCCAGAAGTCCTGCCACACCCAGGCATGGGTATCGTCGATATATTTGCGTATAACATTGTCGAGACCACACGAGGCCGCTCCGCCGCCGTTCAGGGTATACATGACCAATACGCCCAGTATGGTCAGCAGAGTTCCGTACTCGTCCATTATCGCCTTAATGCCGGAGGTATCGACACCGCAAATCATCATGACGACTATCATGATGTTGTTGCAGATGAACCACATTATGAGGTAAGGTATAATTGAGAACAGAAGATACAGAAAGTTGACGGTCACCAGCTTCCATATCCGCCGCCCCAGAATGTCGAAATATTTGGCCGCGCCCTTCTTTTCCGCCTCGTCCTTGCGGACGCCGGGGCCGGGCTTGTTATAGTCAAAAAGTCCAAAAAAACCTGCCAAGGTCAGTCCCTCCAATTTACGTTTTGTCTATATTATAACACCGTTTAGGCAAATTTACAAGCCCTTTTTTACTCTATAACGCCCTGCTCAAGCAGTTCGATAAACTGCTTGGCGGTACGGGGGCTGCGTCCGCCGTGGCGGATGGCGTGGGCCTCGGCCTTCACAAGGAGGCGGTCGGTGTCCATGGTTATGCCGTGCTCGCGGGCGAGGCTTTCAACGATTTCACAGTACAGCTCCTTTTCCGGTTTCAAAAAGGTCACGGTCAGGCCGAAGCGGGCCGCGAGACTGAGCTGCTCCTGCCGGGTGTCCGAGGCGTGTATCTCGTCCCCCTCCCTGTCGCCCATGGTTTCTCTGACCAGATGGCGGCGGTTGCTGGTGGCGTAAATGGCGGTATTGCGTCCCCGGCTGCCGACGCTGCCCTCAAGTATGGCTTTAAGGGCGGCAAAATCCGCGTCGCCCGAGCCGAAGCTGAGGTCGTCGATAAAAATTATGAACTTGAGAGGGCTGCCCTCGAGACTGTCCATGAGCCCGGGCAGCATATAGAGCTGGTCCTTTCGCACCTCGATAAGACGCAGGCCCCTGTCCTTCATGGCATTGGCAATGGCCTTCACGGTGCTGCTCTTGCCGGTGCCGGCGTCCCCATATAGAAGGACGTTGTTGGCCCCGCGGCCCTCGATAAGAGCCAGAGTGTTTTTTAGCACGGTCTCCCTCTCCCGCTCGTAGCCGTACAGCCCCTCCAGCGTCTGCGGGTCGGGGTGACGGACGGGCACGGGTGAGCCGCCGCCGTCGAGGGTGAACATATGATACTCCACAAAAATACCATAGCCCTTGGTTGGTATCTCGGCGACGCGGCGGCGAAAGACCTCGGCGGCATCGACCTCGCGGCCGTCAAACTCGGGCAGAGGCATACCGGCGCCTATACCCTCGGTCAGCTCGCCGCAGTCAAGGGACGCCAGCTCGTCCAGTATCTCAAGCTCCGCCTCAAGCCTTTCCTCAAGAAAGGGGCCGGGCCGCCTGCCGGAAATAACGCGCTCCACATAGGGATTTTCGTCCCCGGCAATATAGTCGAGGATCCAGTCGGCGAGACTGTCGCCCTTTTTGTACAGCTCGTATACAAAGGCGCAGTAAAGCTCCGCGGCGCCGGCGGTCCCTCTGCCCCGCAAAAACTCCCGAAGGCCACGGATAAGTGGTTCGTCCAAAATTTTTCTGAATATGACAAGCGTCCCAAGCTTGTCGTTAAGCCGCTCAAATTTGTCCATATTATCTCCTCACTTAAAAAATGACAGACACTCCGTATCTGCCACAAAACACAGGTCGTTAGCCCGATAAAACGCTTCATTTACATTATAACAGCTTGTTCTTCACCGCCGCAAGGGTAATTTTACAAAAAATCCCCGGGGCATGGCCGGTATTTTTGTACAAATCAACAAAAAAAATGACAGAGCGCGTCAGCGTCTGCCACTAAAAAGGAGGGAAAATGAAAAAAGTTTTCGTACCCTCATCGAGTACACATATATATTAGCATATTATTTTCCCCGTCACAAGGGGCATTTTATTACAATTCTACAATATTTATCGAGGATTTTTGTGCAATACTTACAAAGGGACAAAAATCCGTAAAATTAAGGCGTATTTACGGCCTTTTGTAATACTTTTTTAATTATTTTGATTTAGAATATAATAGATAGTATATGTATACGCTTACTTTTATCGGAGGTGCGATCATGCCAAAGGATATAGATAAATCCGCCGTAGGCACAGGTTCCAAAAAAACCGCCGCCGGCAAAGACCCGTCGGCGTCCGCCAGGCCGGGCAGTTCCCTTAAGGACTCCACCCGCACGAGGGGGGCGTCAGTTGACGCAAGGACGGAGAAATCCCCTTCGTCAAGGACATCTGACGGCTCATCGTCCCCGAGGTCCTCAAGGGGCGGACGCCCGTCGAAGAAAACGAGGAAAAAGCGCAGCGTGGGCATGGTGATACTGCTGTCCCTGCGGAATGTTCTCATAGCTCTTCTGCTGATAGCACTGTTGATAGGGCTTATTGTCGCGGGCATAGTCGCGGGCGCTCTTTTCGGCTACGTCGAGACCATCGACCCCATCGACATAAATCAGATAAAGCTGAACATGACGTCCATGGTTTACGTCACCGACCCCGACGGCAACACCGTTGAGGTGGAGCGGCTCTACGACAATGAAAACCGGATTTGGGTAGATTTGGACGACATACCGGAGGACCTGCAAAACGCTTTCATCGCCATTGAGGACGAACGCTTCTGGAGTCACAAGGGCGTGGATATAAAGCGCACCCTCGGCGCGGCGGTGACCTACGTGTACAACAAGGTCAGAGGCACCGACAACCACACCTTCGGCGGTAGCACCCTGACCCAGCAGCTTATAAAGAACCTGACCGGTGAAAAGGATTACAGGCCCGAGCGTAAAATTCAGGAGATATACCGGGCTTTCAAGCTGGAAAATGAACTTTCCAAGGAAGAAATTCTCGAATACTATCTGAACACCATATATCTAAGCCAGCAGTGCAACGGCGTTTCGTCGGCGGCCAACACCTATTTCGGCAAGTCGGTGTCACAGCTGACCTTGGCCGAGTGCGCCTGCATAGCGGGCATAACGCAGTCTCCCACCAAATACGACCCCTACCAGAACCCCAAGAACAATAAGGCCCGTCAGGAGGTCGTGCTCGGCAAGATGCTCGAGCTCGGCAAGATAACTCAGTCCGAGTACGACGCGGCCGTAAAGGAAGAGCTCAGCTTTGTTCCCCTCAAAACCGAGGAGGAAATAACTTACAACAGCTATTATGTGGACGCGGCCATAAATCAGATAATAGCCGACCTTATGACCCAGTACGGCTACACCAAGGACATTGCCAGCCGCGTTCTCTTCAACGCCGGTCTGAAGATATATCTGGCGCAGGACACCGAAATTCAGAAGATTATGGACGACGTATACGCCGACCCAAGCTCCTTCCAAAAGGGACGCGGCGAGGTACAGCCTCAGTCCGCCATGGTAATTATGGATCCCTACACCGGCCAGGTGAAGGCTCTTTGCGGCGGCCGCGGAGATAAGGAGGGCAATCTTACCCTCAACCGCGCCACCCAGTCCACCCGTCAGCCCGGCTCTACCATCAAGCCCGTGGCGGTTTACGGACCGGCCATCGAGTACGGGCTCATAACGCCCAGCACGGTTATAAACGACGCGCCCGTGACCTACAACGGCTGGTCGCCCAAGAACGTGGACGGCCGTTTCAAGGGCAACGTGTCGGCACGCAACGCCCTGGCCAACTCCAGGAACGTGCCGGCGGTAAAGGTCTGCCGTTATTTGGGCGTTGAAAATTCCTTCAAGTACTTAAGCGAAAGACTTCACGTCTCTACTCTTGACCCCGTAAACGACATGGACCTTGCGCCCATGGCCCTCGGCGGCCTTACCAACGGCGTGAGCGTCCTTGAGCTCACCGCCGCTTACTGCGCCTTTGTGAACGACGGCTTCTACAACAAGCCCCTGCTCTATACAAAGGTGGAGGACGCCAGCGGGAACATAATTCTGGACGGCAAGCCCACCAATGAGATAGCCATGAGCGAAAACACCGCCGCGGACGTAATCTCCATGATGAAGGACGTTGTCAGCTACGGAAGCGGCACCATGGCCAACTTCAGCGGCATGGAAATCGCCGGCAAAACCGGTACTACCGGCACATCCACCAGTAACGACCGGTGGTTTGTGGGCGCCACTCCTTACTATGTCGGCGCCGTATGGTTCGGCTATGACCAGCCCAAGGACCTCACGGGCTTCTCCTCCAATCCGGCGGCCCTCGCCTGGAAGAAGGTCATGCAGCCCGTACACAAGGATTTGGCTTACCGTGACTTTGAAAAGCCCGGCAGCGAGGTTTCGGTCATGATATGCAGGGAAAGCGGCCAGAGGGCCAATCCCGACTGCGAGCACGTTACGAGCGAAATGTACAGTAAGAATAAAATACCCAAAACTCGCTGCGAGCTTCATCCCTTAAAGGCCGGCAGCAAGAACACTCTGTCCGAGGGACGGAAGGTCAGCTCCGGCAGCAGCGGTAATAAGAGTTCCGACGACGATGACGACGACGATAAGGACGATAAGAAAGAGGGCTCCGGCGAGGGTACAGGCTCCGATACCGGAACAGGCTCCGGCGAGGGTTCCGGCACCGGTACGGGCACAGGCGAAGGGACCGGAAATTCCGGTTCGGGAGAAGGCTCCGGCGAGGGCTCGGGTACGGGTACGTCCGGCGCCGGCACAGGGACCGAAACGGGCAATTCCGGTTCGGGCTCAGGCACGGGCGGCTCCGAGACCGGCTCCGGCTCGACGGGCAGCTCCGACAGCGGCTCTAACGGCGGAGGCAGCACCGGAGGCGGCAGTACCGGCGGCAATTCCGGCGGAGGCTCCGACGTTCCCGTAGTAACCATCCCGCCTTCGGGCGGTGATTCCGGCGCGGGCGGCGGCGACGGAGGGATATGATGGAAAACTATATCGAATATCTCATAAAAAAGAAATTCGGCCCAAAGGACATGGCAAAATACGTCCTTATACTGGTAGTGCTGTTTGGAGTCGTGGGGGCTATCTCCATCTCTCCCCTGGGCTGGCCCAGCGGTCTTGTGGTGCTGGCCTTCGGCGGCTACGGCTCATGGTGGCTGGCGTCCGGTTTGAGGAAGGAATTTGAATATATAATGACCAACGACCATCTGGACGTGGACATGATAACCGCCGGACGCAGCCGCAAGCGCGTGGCCTCGTTTGACATGGAGGCCGTCGAGCTCTGCGCCCGGATCGACGACCCGGACCGCAAGGGCGAAATGAACCGCGATTTTTCAAGGACCGTCCAGGCCGCTTCCTCACCCGACGCGAAAAACGCGCGTTTCGTCGTGTATTCCGGCGAGAAAGGGCTTGAGCTGCTGATTTTTGAGCCAAACGACAAAATCGTGGACGCCATGTCCATGTACGCCAAAAGCAAAGTTTTTAAATAAAATCAAGGTGTTATTATGCGTTTTTTGACCACTCAGCAAATCAGGGATTTTGAGGGCCGAGTTATTACGGAGCCCGACGCTTCCCTCAAACTCATTGATAACGCCGCAAGGACTTGCGTCAAGGAGCTTACGCCCTTTGACGCAAGCTGTGTTTTTTGCGGCAAAGGCAACAACGGCGCCGACGGATACCGCACGGCGGAGCTGCTCAAAAAGCTCGGCAGACAGGTCAGCATAGTCAGCGTCTTTGAGCCGGCGACTCCCGAATGTCGTCTGCTGGCCGACAACTGCCGCAGGGCCGGCATAGAAATAACCCCATTTGCGGACCTGCGCGAACGTCCGCGCTGCGACGCCGTGGTTGACGCGATTTTCGGCATCGGCATAAAGGGCGAGGTAACCGGCCCGGCAAGGGCCGCCATCGAGTATATCAATTCGATGGACGCTTTCATACTGTCGGCGGACGTGCCCAGCGGCCTTGACGCCGACACCGGCGAGCCCTGCGGCTGCTGCGTCCGCGCGGATAAAACGGTGACCTTTACCGCGCCTAAGGTCGGCATGATAAACAATGCGAGCGTTGAGCCCTGCGGCGAGATAATTATTCGGGACGCCGGCATACCGGTAAACTGGGACGGGATACCGGCCTCTCAGCCGCTCACGCTGACGCCGGAATACGCCGCGTCCCTTCTCCCCCGCCGCCCACGGCTGTCCCACAAGGGGACCTTCGGCCGGCTGCTGACCTTCGTTGGCAGTCCCGGCATGATGGGCGCGGCCTCCATGGCATTGCGGGGCGCTCTCCGAGGCGGCTGCGGGCTGGTCACGGCGGTGTGCAGAAGCGGTTCGGAGCCGCTGCTCAACCTTATGGTTCCCCAGGCGGTGGCCCTGCCCACGGAACGCCTAAGCTTACGGGGCCGTGGGCTTGCCTCGGCCGTGACAACCGCCTCGTCCATACTGATGGGCTGCGGCAGCGGCCGTGACCTGACGCCGGAATTCATAGACGCCGTTGCGGGCCGCGCAAAATGCCCCATAACCATGGACGCCGACGCCCTGAATGTGCTGGCGGAGCGCGGGCGGCTGCCGAAGAAAGGCGACCTGCTCATCACTCCGCACCCCATGGAGTTTTCCCGGTTAACGGGACTGAGCGTGAGCGAGCTTGAGGCCGACCGTCTCGGCGCCGCGAGAAGCTTTGCGGCGGAGAGCGGAGCGACCGTCCTGCTGAAAGGGGCAAGGACGGTCATAGCCCGTCCCGACGGCGAGGCGGCGGTATCGCTCATCTCCACCTCGGCCCTTGCGAAGGGCGGCAGCGGAGACATTCTGGCGGGGCTCATCGCCTCCCTCTGCGCCCAGGGTCTGAAAACCCACGAGGCGGCGGAGCTGGGAGTGTGGCTCCACGGCAGGAGCGGCGTTATAAGCGGAGAAAAATGCGGAGAATATTCCGTCACCGCCGACGATATTATCGAAAATTTGAAATATTCCTTCACGGAGGCGATAGGCCATGGAAAATCACGGCAGGGTCTGGGCTGAGATAGACCTGGACGCCATCAGGTACAACATTGAAAATATTCGGCGCATAACCTCCCCTAACGCCATGGTAATGGCGGTGGTCAAGGCCGACGGCTACGGCCACGGCGCGGCGGAGACGGCAAAGGTGCTGCTCGGCCACGGGGCCGACCGGCTGGCGGTGGCGACGGTCGAGGAGGCAAAGGAGCTGCGGGCGCTGTTCCCCGACACGCCCGTAATGATGCTGAGCGGCGCGGACGAATTCAACGCCGCCGAAATAGTCCGGCACGGCATTATACCCACGGTCTTTGATTTGGACTTGGCAAAGGTTCTGAGCGGTGAGGCCGTAAAGCAAAACCGGACCGTAAAGGTACACATAAAGTTTGACACCGGCATGAACCGCATCGGTATTTACTGGTCCGACCCCGATTTGGCGGAGCTGGCGAAGGCAATCGCCGCCCTGCCCGGTATCGAGGTCGAGGGGGCCTTCACCCATTTTTCCAAGGCCGACGAGGAGGACCTGAGCTATGCCCGACTTCAGTTCGAGAGGTTCATGTCCTGCATTAAAAGGGTTGAGGAGGCCGGCGTACCGATAAAAATAAAGCACTGCTGCAACAGCGCCGGCATCATGAACTTTCCCGAAATGCACCTGGACATGGTCAGGGCCGGCATCGTGCTCTACGGTCTCTACCCCTCCGATGAGGTGGACAAGAGCCTTCTGCCCCTTCGTCCGGCAATGAGCCTCAGAGCCAGAATATCCGCTGTCAAAACCGTGCCCGAGGGCAGTCTCATAAGCTACGGCGGACGCTACCGCGCGCCGGAGGCTATGCCGGTGGGCACCGCCAGCATCGGCTACGCCGACGGCTACTCCCGCGTGCTCAGCGGGAAGGCCCGCGTGCTGGTGAACGGACAAAAAAAAGACGTTCTGGGAAGAATTTGCATGGATCAATGTATGTTTGACATGAGAAATGTCCAAAATACTTCTGTAGGCGACAGCGTGACCCTATTCGGAAGCGACGGAGGACAGAGCATCCCGGTCGAAGAGATCGCGGAAAAAATGGGCACGATAAACTACGAAATCGTGTGCAATATCGGAAAGCGCGTTCCCCGAATCTACATAAAGTGACACGTTTTCCAACCATTGAGGCTTGAAGCCGGGGCATATTTGTTGTATAATATTCATATATAATTAGGGATAATTCCCGGGTATGAAGGAGGAACAAATATGCCGCACCGCTGTGAAAAAGAAATCTCCCTGAGTATGCCCGACACCATGCTCTCGGAAATTGATTTTCTCGCCAAGCTTGAGAACAACAGCCGCAACGACCTCATCGTTCAGATAGTCCGCTCCTACCTTAAGGAGAAGCGGAGGCTGGAGATGAAATCCATGATGCGAGCGGGTTACCTTGAGATGGCGGAGCTCAATCTCAAAATCGCCAATGAGTCCCTTTTCACTGATGAAATTGCGTTAAGCGCCTACGAAAATTTTATCGGAGAGTGAAAATCAAGTGATTGTAAAACGGGGCGATATTTTTTACGCGGACCTGAGCCCGGTGGTTGGCTCGGAGCAGGGCGGCATCAGGCCGGTGCTGGTGGTGCAGAACGACGTGGGGAACAAGTACAGCCCCACCGTAATTGCCGCCGCCATAACCAGCCGGATAAACAAGGCCAAGCTCCCCACCCACATCGAGATAGAGGCCGCGCAGTACGGACTGCAAAAGGACAGCGTTGTGCTGCTGGAGCAGATACGAACCATAGATAAAAAGCGCCTTCGGGAAAAAATAGGACGTTTGGACGAAATACAAATGGTCAAGGTAAACGACGCCATTTCCGTAAGCTTTGGATTGGGCGTGAGATAAATATCTGAAAGGACGGAAGAAAATATGAAAAAGCGGCTCATTGCGGGCCTTGCGGCCGGTATATTGTTTTTTGCGCTGGCCGCCACCGCCGCCGGTCCCGGTACCGACAGCGACCCGCTGATATCCAAGAGTTATATCGACACGGTGGTATATCCCTACATCGACAAAAGCGTTGCCGCCGCGGGTGGCTCGGCCCTCGAGGTGGTCAACGTCAGCGCGGGCGACTCCATCATTTGCGGAGCGGGCGCCGAGCTCATACTCCGCTCCGGCAGCGCCGAGGCCATTACCTCCCGCAGCGGCGGTCTCTGTGACACAACGGCGGGTCTCGACATAAAGGAGGGCAGCCCCGTCGCCGCCAACCATCTGCTCATAATCCCAAGGGACGACGGGCGCGGGGCCAGGGCCGTCACCGACTGCGTGTTTATGGTACGCGGGTACAGCTATATCGACTGACATAAAATGGCCCGCCCTGTAGGGGCCGGTAAGAAAACCGTGAAGAACGACGTCGGAACAAGCGATGCATCGCTTGTTCCGTTTTTTTCGCTTGAGGGCAAGCCGCCCTGCGGCGGCGTTTTTTCACCAGGAAAAAGCGTCGGAGCAAAGACAAACTTTGCCCCGACGCCGGTATGCGCCATTTTTTTACAGCCCCACTTTTCGTATTAGACGGGCGTCCCGCAGTTGCCGCAAATTCTGTCGTTTTCGCCCAGCTTTTCACCGCAGTGCTTACAGAACTTAGCCTTTGACGGGTCGTCCGGCCTGGGCGGTGTTTTCCCGGGAGCGGTCTTGCGGGTGTACACCGTGGGGCGGGTGGGCAGCTGCGCCTTTTTGGGGGCAACCTTATAGCTCTTTTTGAGCTTCTTGAAAAACCTCCTGCCCATAAGTATGAGTATAAGAAGGATTATCGCCGCTGCTATGCCCGCTATCAGATAGATAATCCAGGTGTAATCGACCAGCTCGCCGTCCTCGTTGGGGCCGGCCTTATAGGTCTCGTCTGTTTTGCCGTCGCCGTCGGTATCGACCTTGAGCACTATGTCGGACTTCGGATTAGCCTTGGCCACGGTGGTTATTTCGGTCCGCTTTGTTATGTCTATATCCTCAAAGCTGCGCAAATCGCTGTACTCGCCGTTCTCGTCCATATAACCGATGGTATAGGTCATGCTGCCCTTGCCGTTGCCCTTTATTTCTATGTCATAATCGGCGCCGTCGTCCTTGAGCCGCAGTATCTTTATCCTGTTGTCCCGGCCCTCCTCCGGCTCCTCCTCCTGTTCGAAGGTAAGGGTGCCGAAACCGGTCCTTGTACTGAGATGGTCCTCATCGGAATTGAGCCTTTCGCCGTCATGCTTCACCGAAACGTCCACCGGACAGGCGATGCGTATGTAAATATATTTCTGTCCGCTGACCTGGGCGGCAATGTCCTCGAAGAAGAACACCAGATCGTCGGCGTCGGCCACCTCGTAGTGACAGCCCTCGCTGGCTATGCTCTCCATGAGCGACTGGGCGGCGGTCTTGTCGGTGCCGTTCAGCGACTCAAAAAAGCCGAGAGTGTATATGTATATTCCGTTGTCCTTTATCTCGTCGGCAAAGGATATCAGCTCGCTGCCCTGACGTCCCTCGTTTGGCATGCCGTCGCTCATCAGAACGATTATCTTTTTCTTTGCCTTACCCTCGTTAAGCATTTCATAAGCCTTTGTGAGGCCCGCGTCGATGCTGGTGCCCCCGCCGGTACCGATACGGTCTATGGCGTCCGTCAGCTTCTTTTTGCTCTGGGTCGGGTCAGCTTCCTCATACGCCCTGTCATCGTAAGTGACTACGGCGATGCCCGAGTCCTCGTCAAGGGCCGTTTCCACAAACTTACGGGCGGCATTGCGGGTTTCCTCGATAGGAGTACCGGACATACTGCCGGAAACATCCAACGTAAGAATTATTTCACGCTCCGCTTCAAAGCCGATAGCGGCCTCAAGAGCCATATTCGCGTTCACCAATCTGTAGGAATTGTTAAGCGGATGCTGAGACGACGTATTATCGGACACGTCATACAGCGTGTTTTCGCAGACGATACGTTTTACTTCCGCCCCCGACAGGGCGCTATTGGCGGCCCAAACCATAGCCGCTACGCCCGTCACGATCGGAGCCGCCATAGACGTGCCGGACATATACGCACACTTGCCGCTAACGCCGCCCGGGACCGTGCTGTACACGTCCGTACCGGGAGCGCATATATCCACCCTCGATCCGGCATTCGAGTCCGCTCTTTGCGTATAGCCGTTATTGCCGTCCCGTTCGGCGGCGCCGACCACTATCACCCTATCCAAAACATCCTGAGCGGTCACGTTTGCGTATGTAACGCAGTTTCTCTCGTTTATCGAAGAGAACAGCCCATTATATGAGGCGTCGACCGACGTGTGAGAGGCGTTTCCGTTTCCGGCGCTTTGTACCACAACAAAGTCATACCCCTTGCTTATCAGGCGCGCAAGGTATGTCGAGGCTACGCTTCCCTCACGGTCCACATCGGCGCCGCTCCTGTACGTGCCCGATATGCTGCCTGTCTGCCCCGCGGAAAGGTTGACCACCTTGGCCCCGCTTTCAACCAAAATAACGGTACCCGCGAGTATCTGATTTGTGGTGCTCCACCCGCCGCTTAAAAGCTCTTGTAAAGCGGTCAGCTTCCAATCCCACGTCACAAGATTGCACTTGTGGACAAGACCGGAAATCCCCTTTCCGTTGCCGTCCTCGGCGGCAATAATGCCGGAAACATGAGTCCCGTGATCATCCTTGTTATTTACCGGAGACACATATGTGACAACTTTTTTCAAATCATAATGCCCGTTGTCAACGCCCGCGTCCACTACGCCGACGGTAATGTGCTTAAGCTTGTCGTCACGGTCCCACGCGCTTATGGCGTCTATCGCTTCCACCCACCAGTTGGAGCCGTCCGGAGAGTCCTCGGACCAGGTTTCCTTTTTTCCTTTCTCCCACGGGTCGTTCGGAACCATATCCTCAGACAGCTCAAAAGCCTCGTCATAGTACGCCTCAAACACACAGCTGTTTTCCTTGAGCTTGTCACAAATGGCCGTAAGCTCCTCCAGTGTGCTCTCCTTTACCTTGACCTGATATTGATTGATGATTGGCAGGCTCCCCACAACTATGCCGTCTATGGAGTCAATAACCCTGTCTATCTCTCTTTCCGAAGTCCCATCGTTAAAGAAAATGAGCACAATGTTATTTATATAGGCTATCCCGGACTCTTCATCATAGCTTACCGAATTGTCGTCAGGGACATATGCGCTTCCCGTAGGCTGTATGATTTCGGGAATTTCATCCTCGGCCGCCACGCCTCCCCCGTCGGAGTCGCCGTCGGCCTTCTCCGTTTTTTTATCGGCAAAAAGGCCGTCCAGCAGCGGAAGCTTGAAAGACGCGAGCTTTGCCGCCGCAACCACGGCTATACCTATGACGAGCAGCACGGCCAGAGTTATAAGCGTTATTCTTAATCCCCACCGCTTCTTCTTCGGCGGTTTGCCGCCGCCGGTCACATAACCGCATTGTGGGCACACGCCCTTATCCTCGTCCATTCGAAAGCCGCATTTTTTACAGAATTTAGCCATTTATACACCCTCCCTCGGCGGACAGGCCCGCCGCATTTTACTCTTATTCCGAAACCTCGTAACAAATCAGTCCGCACTCTCCGCAGACCTGCTTAAACTCCTGAAACGAAAGGTCGCCGTCGCCTGAATAGAGCATGAACTCCGCGCGGCCGACATTCCAGCTTCCGAGCAGAGAGCCGTCGGACATACGGCGCACGGAGGCGGTGCTGCCGCCGGCGATGGCCGTGTCCTCGTCTACCGTCACGCCGCCGACGGGGAAAAGCGCCCCACCGTTTACGGCGCCTCTGAGCACATAGCTGCGCCCGTTCAGGACAAAATCCACCTCCGCTATCCTGCCGTCCCAAATCAAATAGCTCACTTCGGCGCTGCCGTAAGGAGCGGAGGCGTTTACGCCCGCGGCCTCCAAATCAATGTACAGTTCAGCTTCGGCGGCCGTCATGCCGGCATCAAAATCTATCTTTTCCTCGGGCTCAGGCTCGGTTTCACGGACCATGACAAAGGTGCCGGCCGCCGACAGAGCCTCGTTGTACAAATCGGCCGAGTCAACGGGGGTATCGGCGCTCAGGCTGAATTTATAGGCCCCTATCTCCCAGCGGGCCGCCGGGCCGCCTGATACCGTGCCGGTAACTATCGACGTGGGGACTCCGTTGACGGTGCTTCTGTGGCTCAGCCTCGGGCCGACAAAGTCCCTATCCTCCAAAACCGCGCTTTCCGCCTCGACGGACGCGCTGAAGCTGTATACGGTATTCCCCGTCCTGTACCGTACCATGGCGGTATTGCGGTTGGCAACGCCGTATTCCACATCCGCCGCGCCAATGGGCGCGTCTATCGTAAATCCCAGCGGGATAACAAATTCTTCCTTATTTTTTACCGGCACGGTCGTAATGACCTTCGGCTTTACCGGAGAGGTTATTTTTACCGTCCGGCTTTCCGCGTCCCAATCAACCGCCGCGCCGAAAAATTCCATTACCGCCCTTATGGGCACACAGGTGCGGTTGTCTATTATGGCCGCCGGCACGTCGAGCTTGGAGCTTACGGCCTCGCCGCCCCTGGTTCCGGTCAGAACGTCGCTGCCTATGGTCAGCAGCAGACTGTCGCCGCCGCTTTCGATGGACGCGGCGTCGCCCAGCCAGGTGACCTTCATATTCATTTCCTCTGCCACGGCGCGGACGGGTATAAGGGTGCGTCCCTCTATCACCACCGGCTCTGCGTCGGGAAAGACTATTGTCCGGCCGTCCAGCTCTACCGTTATGGGCTTTTCCGGAGTTACGGGCACAAACGGCTCCGCCGCGGGGTCGGTGAGCTCGATAAGTCCGGCTTCGGAGCTGAAATCCAGCCCCAACGCCTCGGCTATCAGCCGGAGTCCGTCCTCGGTGACCGTCAGCCGTTCATCGGCGACCGCGGGCGGCGTGTCGAGGGCGCCGGATGTGTGGCGGCCACCAGAAACCACCTCGAACCTGTCCTCACCGGCGGTCAGCGTGACTGACGCACCGTCAGCCGAGGTAATAACGGCGGTATCCTCACCGGCGTCAAAATCCATTCCGGCCGCCTCCATGGGGAACCTCAGCGGTATGGCCTCCGCCGAGGGCTGTACGTCCGGGAACACCGTAAGCACGCCGTTGACCTTTACGGCCAGAGGTCTGTCCCAGGAAATGAGCAGATTGTTTTTATACCTGCTGTAGCTGGCAGCGCCGCCAAAATACTCCACCATGCCCAGCACCGAGTCGCTGTCCATATAAAGCCGTTCCCTGTCATACAGTATCTTGGCCGCCTCGTCGTTGTGGGAAAAGTTTGGCCCCTCGGTCTGCTCTCCGCCATAGCTGAGCGTCGCCCCGCGCCCGCTGCCGCTTTGGTCTATGATAAAGCTTCTGTTTTCAACGTCTATGTAATATTCCAGTCCAAGGCCCTTTGTAAGCGTCATGAGAGGTATATACCACACATCTCTGACATAGGACCTCTCCCCCATATCAAGTCTGTCGCCGTTCACCACGAGCGACGGGAAGTCCTTTGTATCCACCGTCAGCTTTCCGCCGTCAAGGGCGGCGTTATAGCCAAAGCCCTCGGCCAGGCGCAGCATGGCCGCGCCGCTGATGCAAAGCTCCCCATCCGTCACAGAGATATCTCTGTCGGCGATAAAGACGGAACTGCCGAACTCTATAACTCGCTGGCCGGCCACAAGCTCCACACTGGCGGCGCCGTCCGAAAGGACAGCCGTCCCCCTCTGGGGGTACCAGGAATACTTAAGCCCCAGCGCCTCGGCCGCATAGCGCACCGGCAGCATGGTCGCCCCGTTGTCAAGGGTCGGCCCATGGCCGTCAAAGGACACATAAAAGCCGTCCACAAGCATATCGAGGGCGGCGGCCTCCTCTCCGCAGGCCACGGGGCCCCCGCCAAGTACAAATATCATAGATGCAAGCAGCAACGCGGTCAATTTTTTCACAACAAGCACCTTCCGAGTAAAAAATATAAAATCAAATGTATAATAAAGCTTATGGTTTTATTATACCACATATGGCCGCGCTGTGTCAACATGATTTTATCGCGCCAAAGCGGGAATGGAGCGAGGCGGACTTAAAATTTTCATCGCGCTATTGCATTTTTTTGAAATCTGTGGTAAAATAAAGAATGTAAGCCATAATTTTGCGGTATGATAAAACTGAAGGTGAACGGTATGAACACAGATATCCTCAGCGCCGGCGAGGCTCTCGAGCGTCTCAGGGCCGGCAATATCCGTTATCTTAACGCCGAAAGGAGCGGCGGCGACATATCCCCCGCCGTCCGTCTGCGCACCTGCGGCGAGGGGCAGCGGCCCTACGCCATCGTCATCACCTGTTCGGACTCCCGCGTTATACCGGAAAGTATTTTTGACGCCGGTATCGGGGAGCTGTTTGTGATACGAGTGGCCGGCAACGTCATCGACAATCACCAGCTTGGGAGCATCGAGTACGCGGCCGAGCACCTTGGGTGCAGGCTCGTCCTCGTCATGGGGCACGACCACTGCGGCGCGGTGGACGCGGCGATAAATCATGACCCGACCGACTTTATAAAGTTCATCACCGACGAGATACGCGAGGCCATAGGCGATGAAACGGACGAATACGAAGCCTGCCGCCTGAACGTCAGGCACAGCATGGCCGTCATTGAAGAAAGTCTCGAAATACGCCGGGAGGAAGAAAGCGGTCTCCGCGTGGCGGGGGCCATTTACCGCCTTGCCGACGGAAGGGTCGAATTTATGGAATAAATTTATAAAATAAAATAATAAAAAGGAGTTTTTGCAATGAAAAAGAATTTGGGAGTTATCCCCGCGGTTTATCCCATGCCCGTCCTTATGGTCGCGGCCTACGATGAAAACGGGAAGGTCAACGTCATGAACGCCGCCTGGGGCATGATATGCGCCATGGACAAAATAGCACTCTTTATCGACGAGGACCACAAGACCACGCAAAACATTCTCAAGACAAAAGCCTTCACGGTCAGCATAGCGGACAAAGCCCATATGGAGGCGGCGGACTTTTTCGGCATCGCCACCGGCAACAAAATGCCGGACAAATTTGAACGCACCGGCTATCACGCCTCCAAAAGCGAGTTTGTGAACGCGCCTGTCATCGAGGAGTTCCCCGTGGTCATGGAGTGCGAGCTTTCCGAAATCATAAGTTCCGGCAACGTCTACGCCGTCATCGGTAAAATATTGAACGTGGGCGCCGAGGAGTCCGTGCTTTCGGACAATGGCAAGGTTGCCCCCGAAAAGTTGAACGCCCTCATCTTCGACCAGTTCCGCTCAGGATATTATGTCACCGGCGAAAAGGTCGGCCAAGCGTGGAACGCCGGCGCCGGACTTATGAAAAAATAAGGTTCGGCGGCAAACCGCCGCGGCCCGCATACGCAAAATCCGCTCTTGACACGGAGCGGATTTTGTGATACTATATAGTAAATTTAATAGACAGCGGGTGCCGGACGTCCGCGAGGGCTGTGCCTTTACGGAATGGGTTCGGTGAAAAGGGAAACAGGTGCAAATCCTGTACGAACTCGTCACTGTAATTACGGAGCACGGAGGAATATGTCACTGGTTCCACGGGACCGGGAAGGCCCTCCGACGCGATGATGTATGAGCCAGGAGACCTGCCCGCCGTCAGTACGCGGAATTACCGAGTAATTCCAATGCCACGAGTAATTGGCAGTACGGTGCGAACGTCCACGCTCCAACGTGTACGTCTGTTTTTGGTGCGCTTTACTTGTGGGTAAAGGCGCATTTTTTATTTATGCCGCGGCACGGCGGCGGAACGGAGGTCGGTATGAACGAGCTTAAGGACGGGACCTACACGGTTGACGCCGCCCTCACCGGCGGCAGCGGCAGGGCAAATATCCGCTCGCCGGCGGAACTGACCGTAAAGGACGGCGAAATCAAGGCCGAAATTGAATGGGACAGCCCTTATTACGACTATATGGAGATAGACGGCAGGGAGTACTATCCCGTGAACGACGGCGGCAACTCCGTTTTCCTGATAGATGCGGAGCTGGACCGCGATATCCCCGTAAAGGCCGAGACCCTGGCCATGAGCCAACCCCACATGATAGATTACACCCTGTACCTTGACTCGGGGACGCTGCGCGGGAAGGGGCCGCCGCCCTTGGCCGTTACCGCCATTGTGTTGGCGGCCGCGGCGGTATGCGCTCTGGCTGCGGTTCTGATTATGAAAAGGAGGCGGGGCCATGGCAAAAAATAGGCTGATATTTCTGCTCGTACTGCTGCTGATATTTACGGGCTGCGGCAGACAAACCTCCGCGCCCTCCGCACAGGCGCTGCCGAAGTCGGCGGAGGAGATACCCGGCCTGACCTTTCTCAGCCGCGCGGAACCGAGCTACGCCGAACAGTTTGTAATCGACCGCTACAGGGACGGATATTCGATGATACACATTGCCGACGGACAAAGGTATCTCGTGGTCCCCGAGGGCGGTCAAATTCCCGAGGGACTTGACCCCGAAATAAAGGTCATCCGCCGTCCCCTCGGCGGCGTCTACATGGCCGCCACCGCGGTGATGAGCTTTTTTGACGCCCTGGGCGGAACCGGCGCGGTCAGGTTTTCCTCAGTGGAGGCCGACGGCTGGTACATAGACGGAGCAAAAGAGGCTATGGAGCGGGGCGGCATGGTATACGCCGGCAAGTACAGCCTGCCCGACTACGAGCTACTGCTGTCAGAGGGCTGCGGTCTGTCCATCCAATCCACAATGATAGGCCACGCTCCGGAGGTCAAAGAAAAGCTGGAGGAGCTGGGCATAACGGTATTTGTCGACCGTTCCAGCTATGAGAGCCACCCCCTGGGCCGCAGCGAGTGGGTCAAGGTCTACGGCGAGCTGTTGGGCGAAGGGGAGCTGGCGGAAACTCTCTTTGAGGAACAGGCGGCGCATCTCGAGGCCCTGCCGAAGCCCGAGGGCGAAAAGAAAAAGGTGGTCTGCTTTTACATAAGCGGCGGCGGGAAAATAGTCACCCGAAAGTCCGGCGACTATGTGTCGCGGATGATAGAGCTGGCCGGAGGCGAAAACATCCTCTCCGAGCCCGGCGAGGACAACGCCCTCTCCACCGTGACAATGGAGCCCGAGGAGTTCTTCGCAAAGGCCGGTGACGCCGACATTATCATCTATGACGGCGCGGTCGGCGGTGAGTTGGGGAGCCTCGAGGAGCTGAAGAAAAAAAGCTCCCTGCTCGAGGACTTCAAGGCCGTGAAAAACGGCGGCGTCTGGTGTAACGGCAAAAGCTTTTTTCAGGAGACCCTCAGCCTTGGGGAGGTAATTTCAGAATTCGGCAGTATTTTTTCCGGCACGGCCCAAGACGAGCTTACGCACTTGTACCGTCTGAAAGGCGGTGATGCCTCTTGAGCTCTCAAAAGCTGAAAAGCGCCGCAGTCTTTGCGGGGCTTATCCTACTCTCCCTGCTCTGTCTGGGGCTGAACGTCTTTACCGGCGGCTCCGGCCTGTCCGTGAGGGAAGCTCTGGACGGCCTGTTTTCGGAGGGCACGACGGCCTGGAACATAATGTGGAAAATAAGGGTGCCGAGAGCTTTGGCGGCGCTGCTGCTGGGAGGGGCGCTGGCCCTGTCGGGCTATCTGCTCCAGACCTTTTTCCACAACCCCATCGCCGGCCCCTTTGTGTTGGGAGTTTCATCCGGTGCAAAGCTGACGGTGGCGCTGCTTATGATAACCGCCGCCGGAGCGGGACTAGGCCTGACCTCGGCGGCAATGATAGGGGCGGCCTTTATCGGCTCAATGGCGTCGCTGGGGCTGGTTCTGCTGGTCTCCCGACGGGTGGGGCGCGTCTCGACGCTGGTGGTCTGCGGAGTGATGATAGGCTATATCTGCTCGGCGGTCACCGATTTCGCCGTGACCTTCGCCGACGACGCGGACATAGTCAATCTCAGGAGCTGGTCCATGGGCAGCTTTTCCGGCACGGACATGGACAGCGTGGCGGTGATGGCCGCTGTCGTGCCGGCGGCGGCGGTCTGCGTATTTCTCCTGTCCAAGCCCATCGGCGCTTACCGCCTGGGAGAAAGCTATGCCCGAAGCTCCGGCGTAAGGGTGGGACTTCTCCGTGCGGCGATGATAACCCTTTCCGGTCTGCTGGCCGCCTGCGTAACGGCCTTCGCGGGGCCCATATCCTTTGTGGGAATAGCGGCCCCTCACATTACCGGAGCGATGCTTGGCACCTCAAAGCCCATAACGCTAATCCCCGCTTGTTTCCTGGGCGGAGGCATATTCTGCTCGGTCTGCGACCTTATAGCGCGGACGGCCTTCTCCCCCACCGAGCTCGGCATCAGCGCCGTCACCGCGGTGTTCGGCGCGCCGGTGGTGCTGGCGATTATGCTCAAACGGAAAAGGGGTGAGGCCCTGTGACCGACATTCTCATCTCCGCCAAGGGACTTTCCGCCGGCTACGGCGCTCCCGTCGTCACGGATGTGGATTTTACGGTTAAAGGCGGCGAGATACTTGTTTTCATCGGTCCGAACGGCGGCGGCAAGTCCACGCTTCTCAGGACGCTGGCCGGCGAGCTTAAGAAGCTGGGCGGCAAAGTGGCCCTCTGCGGCGCGGACGGGGACAGGCTGTCCCCGAGGGAGCGGGCAAAAAAGCTGTCGGTGCTTTTGACCGACCGCCCGAGGACGGACAGAATGACCTGCCGCGAGGTGGCGGAAACGGGGCGTTACCCCTACACCGGCTGCTTCGGCCTGCTCTCTCCTGAGGACAAAAAAGCCGTGGACGAGGCCATGGAGCTGGTGGGCGCGGCCGGCCTTGCGGACAGGGATTTTTCGGCGGTAAGCGACGGTCAGCGCCAGCGGGTCATGCTGGCCCGGGCCATTTGTCAGGAGCCTGAAATCATGCTTTTGGACGAGCCCACCTCGTACCTCGACATCCACCACAAGCTGATATTTCTTGAGGTTCTGCAAAGGCTGGCGGCGGAAAAGGGCGTCGCCGTCATACTCTCCATGCACGAGCTTGAGCTGGCGGCAAAAATCGCCGGTCAAATCCTCTGCATAAAAAACGGCCGTGTTTTTCGGGCCGGGACGCCCGGGGAAGTTTTCACCGAGCCGGTGCTTCGGGAGCTGTTCGACTTGCCCGAAAGCCTGTACCGGCGCTACATAAACGTATAATTTAAATTTAAAATCAAAATTGAAAGGAAAGTTTAACCATGAAAAAGAAAACCATTATTTTGGCGGCCCTGACCGCCGCCATGTGCGTGTTTGCGGGCTGCGGCGGAAAAGACGCGCCCGATAACGCTCAAAAGGAGCAGACACCGAGCGGCCAGGCGGCCTCGGCAAAGCCGGTTATCCTTGTGGTCAGCTTCGGCACAAGCTACAACGACAGCCGTGACAAGACCATCGGCGCCATCGAAACGGCCATCGCCGACGCGAACCCCGACTACGAGGTGCGCAGAGCCTTCACCAGCCAAATCATCATCGACAAGCTTAAGGATCGCGACGGCCTTGAGATAGACAACGTCGAGGAAGCCTTTGACCGCCTTGTATCCGACGGCGTAAAGGAATTGGTGGTGCAGCCCACCCATGTCATGAGCGGTTACGAATATGACGACCTCGCCGCCGCCCTTGAGGAATACAGGGATAAATTCGACTCCGTGGCCATGGGCGCGCCCCTGCTGACCTCCGACGAGGACTATCAAAGGGTGACCGCCGCCCTTATGACCGCCACCGAGGAATACAGCCCCGACGACACGGCGGTGGTATTTATGGGCCACGGTACCGAGCACGAGTCCAACGCCGTCTATACCAAGCTTCAGCAGACCTTCTCCGAAGCGGGAGGCATAAACTACTTTGTGGGCACGGTGGAGGCCACTCCCGACCTTGAGGACGTGCTTTCCAATGTTAAGTTCGGCAACTATCCCAAAGTGGTTCTTGAGCCCTTGATGGTGGTGGCCGGCGACCATGCGAACAACGACATGGCCGGAGACGACGAGACCTCCTGGAAATCGGTCATGGAGAACGCCGGCCTCGAGGTGGAGTGCCTGCTCCGCGGCATGGGTGAAATTCCCGATATCCGCCAGATATATGTGGACCACGTCGCGGACGCGATAGCGTCAATGGAGTAAGCGATGAAAAAGCTTTTAGCGTTCATATTCGCGCTTTTAATTCCCGTCGGGGCGGCCCTTGCCGCCCCTGCGGTAGACGGGGGCGCACACGGCGGCCTTAAGGACGGCACGTATGACATCGAGGTGGAGTCCAGCTCCTCCATGTTCCGGATAGTCAGCTGTGAGCTGACCGTCAGCGGGGGCGAAATGACCGCCCTTATGACCCTCAGCGGCACCGGCTACGAAAAGCTTTTTATGGGTACCGGCGAGGAGGCGCTCGCCGCCCCGGACAGCGAGTTTATATACTATCAGGAGGACGCCGAAGGCAGGTACGCCTACCTTGTGCCGGTAAACGCCCTCGACGCGGATATTCCCTGCGCCGCCTTCAGCATACGAAAACAGACCTGGTACGACAGGACGCTGGTGTTCAAGTCCAAATCCCTGCCCGAAAGTGCTTTTAAGCCGGAGGAAAAGAGCAAGCCCTCCGTAAAAAGCACGGTCACCGGCGTTTTGATTGGGGCGGCGCTGGCTGTGGCAGCGGCGGCGCTGGTCTGTATCGCCGAAAAGAAGAAAAAGAAAAATGAAGGAAATTGAGATAATAAGCCCTGACCGCATTGAGCGGCGAAGCATGGAGATTATCGAGACCGAGCTCGGCCCCACGCCCCATCTTTCGGGAACGGAAAGGACGGTCTTAAAGCGCGTCATACACACCACAGCGGACTTCGACTATAGAGAGAACCTCATTTTTTCAAAAAACGCCGTGGAAAGCGCCCTCGGCGCCCTGCGCTCCGGCGCGGTCATTGTCACCGACACAAACATGGCCCTCGCCGGAATAAGCAAACCCGCGCTGGCGGCGCTGGGCTGCGAGGCCCGATGCTTCATGGCCGATTTGGAGGTGGCGGCAAGGGCCGAGGCCGAGGGCGTCACCCGGGCCGCGGCCTCCATGGACAGGGCGGCGGAGCTTTATGCCGGTAAAAGGCTCATTTTCGCCATAGGCAACGCCCCTACCGCCCTGCTGCGGCTGTGCGAGCTAACGGAGGAGGGGAAAATAGCGCCGTCGCTCATTATAGGCGCTCCCGTGGGCTTTGTGAATGTGGTGCGCTCAAAGGAAAGACTGACCGGGCTGCCAACGCCCCACATCGCCGCCATGGGGCGTAAGGGCGGCAGCACCGTCGCGGCGGCGGTATGCAACGCTTTGCTGTATCTTCTTTATGACAGGAAGTGACGCCATGGGCGAGGAATACGTTTACAAGGGAGGCAGACGCCTGCGGCTGGGCTACACCACCGGCTCATGCGCGGCTGCGGCGGCAAAGGCGGCGGCGGAAATGCTGTTGACGGGAAAAACGGTAAGCGGCGTCAGGCTTAGGGTGCCGCGGGGCGACATTTTAACGCTGGAAATTTTGGAGCCGGAGCTGAACAAGGCTTACGCCGCCTGCTCCGTCAGGAAGGACGCCGGCGACGACCCGGACGTTACTGACGGCACGCTTATCCGCGCCCGCGCGGAAAAAATCCCCTCGGGCATAGAAATCGACGGCGGCGAGGGCGTGGGACGGGTGACGAAGCCCGGCCTTGACCAGCCCATAGGCGCGGCGGCCATAAATTCCGTGCCGCGGCAAATGATAGCCAAGGCCGTGGACGAGGTCCGTGAGGCCGCCGGCTGTGAGGACGGTATAAAAATAACCGTTTCCGTTCCCGGCGGAGAGGAGCTGGCGAAAAGGACTTACAACCCCCGCATGGGAATAACGGGCGGCATTTCCATCATAGGCACCACCGGCATCGTGGAGCCCATGAGCACATCCGCTCTAATCGAGACCACACGGGCGGAAATGCGTATGCGCCGCGCCGAGGGTGCGGAAACTCTGCTCCTGACCATCGGCAATTACGGCAAAAGCTTCCTCGCACGGGAACTGCCGCTGGCCTTTGAAAAGAGCGTGAAGTGCGGCAATTTCATCGGCGAGGCCATAGACTCCGCCATAGAGCTGGGCTTTGGCGGAGTACTCATCGTGGGTCACGTCGGCAAGCTGGTGAAGCTGGGCGCCGGTATAATGAACACCCACTCCGCCATGGCCGACGGCCGAATGGAGGTGCTGGCGACCTGTGGCCTTCTCGCCGGTACGGAGCCGGAGACGCTGAAAAGGCTGATGGACTGCGCCACCGTTGACGCGGCCATAGCCCTTTTGGAAGCCGCCGGAACCAAGGAAAAAACCGCCGCCATTCTTATGGAAAGGGCGCGGCTGCACCTTGACGCCAGAGCAAGAGGCCAAATCAAAATCGGGGCCGTCATGTTTTCGGACAAGTACGGCATAATCGGCAAAACGGCGGACGCCGGCGAACTGATTGAAAGAATAGTGAGGGAAGCCAATGATTGATTTTGTGGGCGCGGGCTGCGGCGCCCCCGACCTTATTACGGTGCGGGGCGCAAAGCTGCTGGCGGAGGCGGACGTGATAATTTACGCCGGTTCACTGGTGAACCCCGAGCTTTTGAATTACGCGGGGCCGGACTGTGAGATACACAACAGCGCCCTGCTGACCCTGGACGAGATCATAGATATTATGTCAAGCGCCGAAGCCGCGGGCAAAAACACCGTCCGTCTGCACACCGGCGACCCGAGCATTTACGGCGCCGTCCGCGAACAGATGGACAGGCTGAGAGAGCTTGGCCTTCCATTTCGGGTCTGTCCCGGCGTCAGCTCACTCTGCGGGGCGGCGGCGGCGCTGAAGGCCGAGTACACCCTGCCGGGGGTGAGCCAGACGGTCGTGATAACACGTATGGCCGGAAAAACTCCCGTGCCGGAGGGAGAAAGCATGGCCTCGCTGGCCGCCCACGGAGCGACTATGGTTATTTTTCTGAGCGCGGGGCTTCTCGGCGAGCTGACGGCCGAGCTCCTGCGCGGCGGCTATACCCGCGGCACCCCCGCGGCTATAGTTTACAAGGCCAGCTGGCCCGACGAAAAAGTCCTCCGCTGCACCGTCGGTACTCTGGCGGAAACGGCGGCAAAAGAGGGCATAAAAAAGACCGCCCTGATATGCGTGGGGAATTTTCTCGGAGACGACTACGGACTTTCCAGGCTCTACGACCGAAGCTTCTCCACAGAGTTCAGAGAGGCGAGGCCATGAAAATCGCGGTTATAACACTTACAAAAAACGGAGTTGGCATATCCGAAAAAATCGCCGGACGCACGGGTGCGGACGTCTATGTTTTTCATAAACACGCCGTCCCCGGGACGGCGGCCTTTTCCTCCGTGAGCTCGCTTGTCGCCGATATTTTCACCAAATACGGGGGCCTTGTGTTCATCTGCGCCGCCGGTATTGCGGTACGGGCAATCGCGCCTCACCTGAAATCAAAATTCACCGACCCTGCGGTGGTGGTTGTGGACGAAAGCGGGAAATTCGCGATATCTCTCCTGTCCGGCCACGCCGGCGGAGCGAACGCCCTGACGGAAAGCGTCGCCGATACCGTCGGCGCCGTACCGGTAATAACCACCGCCACCGACGCGGGAGGGAGCTTTTCGCCCGACCTTTTCGCCAAGGCCAACGGCCTCCATATCCTTGAGCCGGAGCTGGCCAAGGCCGTGGCAGCGGCGGTCGTGAACGGCGAGGCCGTGGGCCTTTACAGCGATTATCCCTGCGCGAACCGGCCCGATATCTTTACGGACACAGCGGAGACGGGCGTCTGCATTTCCTCCGACACGGACAAAACGCCCTTTGCGGCCACCCTGCACCTGATACCGAAAAACATTGTTTTGGGTGTGGGCTGTCGGAAAGGCGTCGATGCCGGCGTTTTTGAGGACTTTGTGCTTACCGCCCTCGCGGAGGCCGGCATACCGATTTACAGGCTGGCCGAGGCGCGCACGGTAGACCGAAAGAAGGGCGAAAGGGCAATACTGGAATTTTGTAAAAAATACGCCATGCCGCTGAAATTTTATTCCGCCGATGAGCTTATGCGGGCGGAGGGCAACTTTGCGCACTCGGATTTTGTGCTGAAAACGGTGGGCGCGGACAACGTGTGCGAACGCTGCGCGGCCCTTGGCGGCGGGAAAATGATACTGCCTAAGCGGGCCGGGAAGGGCATGACAACCGCCGCGGCCGAAACGACAGTGAGCATAGATTTTGAAAGGAGACCGTCGTAATGCTGTATATCGTTGGCTTTGGCCCGGGCGACACGGGCGGAATGACTCTGGCCGCGAAAGCGGCTCTGGAGCGGAGCGAGGTCATTGTGGGATACACGGCCTATGTAGAGCTGATAAGGGCCGTCTTCCCCGATAAGGCTTTCATGTCCACCCCCATGGGAGGCGAGGCCGAGCGGGTAAGACTCGCGCTGGCCGAGGCGTCGGACAAAACCGTAGCTCTCATATGCGGCGGCGACAGCCAGGTCTACGGCCTTGCGGGGCTGGCGCTGGAGCTGGCCGAACCAGACGCCGAAATTGAGATAGTCCCCGGCGTCACCTCCGCTCTTTCCGGCGGGGCCCTGCTGGGCGCGCCGCTGGGCCACGATTTTGCCGTCATAAGCCTTTCGGACCTGCTCACGCCGTGGGACAGTATCGAAAGGCGGCTGAGGTGCGCGGCCGAGGGCGGCTTTGTTATCGCGCTTTACAACCCCTCGTCGAAAAAGAGGTCGGGCCACCTGGCACGGGCCTGCGGCATAGTTTTAAATTACCGTGGCCCCGATACCGTCTGCGGTATTGCGCAAAACGTGGGACGGGCCGGCGAAACGGCCCGCGTCCTCACCCTCGGCGAGCTGAAAAACGCCGCCGTGGATATGTTCACGACGGTTTTTATCGGCAGCTCCGAAACAAAAAACATTTACGGGAAAATGGTCACTCCGAGGGGGTACAAAAATGTGTAGGATACTCATTTTCGGCGGCGCCTCGGAGGGGCGCGAGCTGGCGGAGTTCTGCGCGGAAAACGGTATTCCCGCCTGTGTCAGCGTGACTACGGACTTCGGCGCTTCCCTGCTCGAGGACGCCGCCGTACACAAGGGCAAAATGACAGAGGCGGAAATGCTGGACTTTATAACGAAAAACCGCGTTGAGCTGACGCTCGACGCCACCCATCCCCACGCCCGCGAGGCCACCGAAAACATTCGCCGCGCCTGCGAGAAGGCCGGCGTCCGGCGTCTGCGCGTACTGAGGGAGCGGAGCGGCGCCGTCCCGAACGGACTTTATTTTGACACCATAGACGAAGCGGTAAACCACCTGTCCGGCAAAGAGGGTAACGTGTTCGTAACCACCGGCAGCAAGGAGCTGGCCGCCTTTTGCCGTCTCGAAAATTTCAGTGAACGCTGCGCCGTCCGCGTGCTGCCTCAGGCGGCGGAAAGCTGCGCCGAGCTGGGCTTCGCCCAAGTCATCACCGGCGTGGGCCCGTTTACCCTGGAGCAAAATCTTGAGCATATGAAAAAATACTCCGCCCGTTACCTTGTCACAAAGGACAGCGGCCCCGCGGGGGGCCTTGGCGAAAAGCTGGCCGCCGCAAAGGAGCTTGGGGCGGAGATCCTGATACTGAAACGACCTGATGAGGAGGGGATTTCCCCGGCCGAGGCCAAAAAAATTCTGCTGGGAGAGAAGCGTAATGACTAAAAAAATTACCATTGTCGGCACGGGTATGGACTGCGCCCTGACCCTGACCGCCGAGGCGAGGGAGGCCATCGAAGCGGCTGATGAACTAATAGGCGCGAAGCGGCTGCTGGAACTGGCGGACAGGCCGGATAAGCCTGCCTTTGCCTCGTACAGCGCCACGGAGATAGCGAGGCACCTCGCGGACGGCAAATATGAAAGCGCCGCCGTACTCATGTCCGGCGACTGCGGCTTTTACAGCGGAGCGAGGAGGCTTTTGCCGCTCCTTAGCGGCTGTGACGTAAAGGTCATAGCCGGAATTTCCACCCCGGCGTATTTCTGCGCGAAGCTGAAAATCCCACTTCAGGACCTGCACACGGTCAGTCTCCACGGTCGGGAAAACGCCATAGCCCGGCCGGTCCGCTCCCACGAAAGGTGCTTCTTCCTGCTGGGCGGCAGGGTCGGTCCCGGCGAGCTGTGCCAAAGGCTGACCGAATACGGCCTCGGCGGGCTGACGGTCCATGTGGGCGAAAATCTGGCGCTGGAAAACGAGCGCACAGTCACCGCCAGGGCCGATGAACTGACGGGGTTAAAGGCCGAGCCGCTCTGCGCGGCCATAGTCGAAAATCCCGGCTATGAGCGATATCTGCCCGCCTGTATTCCCGACGGCGAATTTATACGCGGCAGGGTCCCCATGACCAAGGCCGAGGTACGCTGCGTCTGCGTTTCGAGGCTTAATATAGAGCGCCGCTCCGTCTGCTGGGACATAGGCGCGGGCACGGGCTCGGTTTCGACGGAAATGGCCCTGCGCTGCCAGGACGGACGGGTGTACGCCGTGGAGCGGAACGCCGAGGCCCTTGAGCTCATAGAGCAAAACCGAAAAAAATTCGGCTGCGACAACATATTCACCGTCCCCGGCTGCGCGGCGGAGGTCCTCCCCTCTCTCTCCGCCCCGGACAGGGTGTTTATCGGCGGCAGCGGCGGTGAGCTGAGAGAAATAGCCGCCGCCGTAAAAGCAAAAAATCCCGCCGCCCTTGTGACCGCGACGGCGGTTTCGCTGGAAACGCTGGCTGAGCTGAGGGAGGTTTTTTCCGACGGCAGCGAAATTACGCAAATCGCCGTCACCAGAACCAAACGGGTCGGGGGCCGCACTATGCTGTCCGCCGAAAATCCGGTGTTCGCCGTAAGGGGGCCGCTGAAATGAAGCGCGTCATGATAGCCGGAATGCGCAGCGGCTGCGGCAAAACCACCGTAACCTGCGCCCTTTTGAAGGCCCTTGCGGACCGCGGCATCGACGTTGCCGCCTTCAAGTGCGGGCCTGACTACATAGACCCCATGTTCCACAGCCGGGTCATAAGCGTCCCCTCCAGAAATCTGGACGGCTGGTTCTGCGACATAAACACGGCGAACTATCTGCTGCAAAAACATTCCCGCGAGGTCTCCGTAATAGAGGGCGTCATGGGCTTTTACGACGGCGCCGGAGAGGGGGCGTCCTCGTACATCATGGCCCTCGGCACCGGCACACCCGCCGTGATAGTGCTGGACTGCAAGGGCATGAGCCTGTCCGTGGGGGCGGTGATGAAGGGCTTCCTGACCTTTCGCGAACCCAACAGCATAGTCGGCTTTATTTTCAACCGCCTGCCTCCCGGCCTCGTTTCTCAGACCAGGGAGCTTTGCCGTCAGATGGGCGTCGAATATCTGGGGCGGCTGCCCTATACTCCCGACTGCGTGATAGAGAGCCGCCATCTGGGTCTTGTGACCGCCGACGAAATTGCCGGCCTTAAGGAAAAAATAATCCGACTGGCCCATTTGGCCGAAGAGTATATCGACATCGACAAAATACTCGAGCTGGCTGAGGGAGCCGCCGACAACGCCGTTGTGCCGCCGGCGCTGCCCGTATTTTACGGACGGCCCCCAAAAATCGCCGTGGCAAGGGACGAGGCTTTCTGCTTCCGCTATGAGGACAATATGGACCTGCTTCGCGGCTACGGCTGTGAGCTGGCCGAATTTTCTCCTCTCAGGGACAAGGGCGTCCCGGCGGGCTCTCAGGGGCTTATACTCTGCGGGGGTTACCCCGAGCTTTACGCCGAAAAGCTCTCCGCCAACAGCTCAATGCGGGCCGACATACGGCGGGCCCTCATGTCGGGTATGCCTACCATCGCCGAGTGCGGAGGCTTTATGTACCTCCATGACGAAATGGAGGACGGCGGCGGGCGTTCATGGCCAATGGTGGGCTTTATAAACGGCAAAGCCTACAAAACTCCGAAGCTGAGGAGGTTTGGCTATGTGACCCTGACGGCGGTACGTGACAATATGCTGATGAAGTCGGGGCAGAGCATACGGGCCCACGAGTTTCACTACTGGGACAGCACCGCCCCCGGGGACGGCATGACCGCGGAAAAGACCAACGGCGCCACCTATCCCGCCGCCCACTGCGGGCCAAGCCTGTACGCGGGCTTTCCGCACCTGTATTTTTACGGCCGGCCCTCGGTCGCGGCCAATTTTATAAAGAAATGTCAGGTATTCAAGTATGGAACGTGTTAAAAGCATATCTCCCGCCTGCGGGGACTTTGCGCGGCGGGCGGCGGAAAAGTGGAACTCCGTGGCCAAGCCCCTTCATTCTCTGGGGCTTCTTGAGGACGCGGTTATAAAGATAGCCGCGATGAAGAGCGACGAAAACTTCACCCTCAAAAAACGCGCCGCCGTCATAATGTGCGCCGACAACGGCGTCGTAGCCGAGGGCGTGACGCAGACCGGCAGCGAGGTCACGGCGGTTGTGGCCGAGGCCCTGGCAAAGGGCACGTCGAGCACCTGTCTTTTGGCGCGGACCTTCGGCGCGGAGACGGTGACCGTTGACATGGGCATGAAGCGGCCCGTCCCCGGCGTACTTGACCGCCGCATAGCCGCCGGTACCGGCAACATTGCCCTTGGCCCCGCGATGACGCGGGCACAGGCCGCCGCCGCGGTAACCGCGGGAATAGATTTGGTCCGTGACCTGAAAAGCGGCGGCGCGGACATAATAATAACCGGCGAAATGGGTATAGGCAACACCACCACATCGGCGGCTTTGGCGGCGGAGCTGCTCAATCTCCCGCCGGAAAGCGCCGCCGGACGGGGAGCCGGACTGAGCGACGGCGGCCTTGAGCGTAAAGTTTCGGCGGTGCGGCGGGCTCTCGAGGTAAACAGACCTGACCCCGACGACCCAATGGACCTGCTCTCAAAGCTCGGCGGCTTTGACATAGCGGGAATGACGGGGTTATTCTTGGGGGGAGCGGTCTACCGAACGCCTGTGGTCATCGACGGCCTGATATCTTCGGTTGCGGCGGTTCTGGCCGCGGAAATGGCTCCGCTGTCAAAGGATTTTATGGTCGCCTCCCACCTGTCGAAGGAGCCGGCGGCAAAAATGCTGCTGGACCGGCTGGGGCTGAAGCCCGTTATAACCGCGGAGCTGGCCCTTGGCGAGGGTACGGGCGGGCTGATGCTGCTGCCGCTTCTGGACGGAGCCATGGCGATATACGGCCATGCCCACCGTTTTGACGAATTACCCATGGAAAGGTATGTTGACCTATGCTGACGCTTATAACCGGCGGCAGCAAAAGCGGCAAATCCCGCCTTGGGGAGTCGCTGGCCGCAGGGCTGCCGGGAGAAAAGTACTACATCGCCACAATGGAGCCCTTCGGGGAAGGGGCGCGGGATATCATACTGCGCCATCGCCGCCAGAGGGCGGGCAAGGGCTTCATCACCGTTGAGCGGTACACCGACATCGGGTCGGCCCCCGTGAGCGAGGGGAGCTGCGTACTGCTGGAGGACGTGGGCAACCTCCTCGCCAATGAAATGTTCACCGCCGGGGCCCGTGACCCCGCGGGCAAAATAGCGGACGGCATTGCCGCCTTAGGCAAAAAGGCCGCCGAGCTTATAGTCGTAACAAATCAGGTGGGCTGCGACGGCTTCGACTACCCGCCGGAGACCGCCGAATATATAAGGATAATGGGCGATATCAACCGCCGGCTGGCGGAAATGGCCGCTCTGGTGACGGAGACGGTGTACGGCATACCGCTGGTATTGAAAGGAGAGCTGCCCTCATGGTTATAAGGTCCCTGTTTTCCGCCTTTCTCATGTACTCGCGCATACCCGTGCCGCAGGTGGAATGGAAGGAGGAAAACCGCCGCTACGCCCTGTGCTTTTTCCCGCTGGTAGGCGCGGCGGTGGGCGGAGCGGAGCTTTTATGGTTTTGGCTTTACCGAGCCCTGGGCTTCGGCTCACTGCTGTTCGGCGCGGGAGCGGCGGCGCTGCCGCTGTTCATAACCGGCGGAATACACATGGACGGCTTCTGCGACGTGTGCGACGCCCTCGCAAGCTGGGGCTCAAGGGAAAAGCTGCTGGAAATAATGGACGACCCGCATATCGGCTCGTTCGCGTCGGTGCGCGGGGCGCTGTATCTGCTGCTCCAGACGGCGGTATTCGCGCAAATCAAGAGTTGGCCGCTGATGCTGATATGTGCCCTGACCTTCGTTCAGTCAAGGGCGCTGAGCGGCCTTTCGGCAGTTACCTTCAAAAGCGCAAAAAACGAGGGCGCGCTTCAAAGCTTCAGCCGTCCGGCGGACAAAAGCGCCGTGGCGGTGAGCGAGCTTTGTATTCTGGCTCTGACCCTGGCTGCGGCAGGGGCAACGGACCTTTTCTGCGGTCTGTTCGCCCTTGCGGGGGAGGCCCTCGCCCTCGCGCGTTACCGAACCGTGTCCCGCAAAAGGTTCGGCGGCGTAACCGGAGACCTGGCGGGATATTTTTTGCAGATATGCGAGCTTGCGGCCGTATCCCTGTCCGTGCTCGCGGAGCTTGTGAGGAGGGCGGTTTTATGAGGCTGATAGTCGGGGGAGCGCATCAGGGCAAGACTCGATATGCCAGTGAAAAGTACGGCGGCTGCATTGGCGGCTTCCACCTGTTGATAAGGGACTGGCTCACAAACGGCCTGGACCCCCTGGCCGAGGCCGAGAGGTTTTTGGCCGAAAATCCCGACGCCGTCATCGTCATGGACGAGATAGGCTGCGGAATAATACCCATGGAAAAATCTGACCGCCTGTGGCGCGAGGCCGTGGGCAGGACAGGCTGTTATCTGGCGGAAAGGGCCGAGACCGTGGAAAGAGTCGTCTGCGGAATACCCGTAAAAATCAAGGGGTGAAATTATGAGACTGTATTTTATCCGGCACGGCAAGACCGCCGGAAATCTGGAGGGCCGCTACATAGGCGTGACCGACGAGCCGCTGTGCGCCGTCGGGCGCCGTGAGCTGGAGCTTGGCCGATATCCCGAGGCCGCCATGGTGATATCGAGTCCCCTGCGCCGCTGTGTGGATACGGCGAAAATAATCTATCCCGGCTTGAGGACCGTCCTCTGCGACGGTTTGCGGGAGTGCGATTTCGGCGAATTTGAAGGAAAAAACCACGCCGAACTGGACGGCAGTCCGGTCTATCAGATCTGGATAGACAGCGGCGGCGAAATGGCCTTTCCCGGAGGCGAGGACAAGGCGGGTTTTTCCGCCCGAACAGCGGCCGCCTTTGAGTCCCTTATACCGGCCCTCGCCGACGGAACCGCATTTATTGTGCACGGAGGGACGATAATGGCAATATTTGAAAAATACGCTCTGCCAAAAAGGGCCTTTTACGACTGGAACACCGGCAACGGACGGGGCTGGGAGGCCGCTTTTGACGGGAGGAATTTAAGGGTGAGCGGTGAAATATGATACTTATGAGGGCCATACTGCCGCTTTTGATCGGCTTTGTTCTGGACGGCATACTCGGCGACCCCTATTCCCTGCCCCATCCGGTGCGGCTGATGGGCAGGACCGTTGCCGCACTGGAAAAGCTCGCCCGCCGTCTGCTGCCCGGCAGAGAAAGAGCCGCCGGGACGCTGACGGCCCTGACCGTCCTGCTGATATGGACGGCGGCGTCGGCGGCGCTGCTGGCATTTTTCTACCGGCTGGATATCCGGGCGGGCATAGCCGCCGAAAGCGTGATGTGCTATTATCTGCTGGCGGCCCGCTGTCTGGAAAACGAAAGCATGAAGGTCTGCCGCGCCCTCGAAAGCGGCGATACCGAGGCCGCGCGGAGGGCCGTCTCCATAATAGTCGGCCGCGATACGGAGCGGCTCGACGCGGCGGGCATAACCCGCGCCGCCGTTGAGACCGTGGCCGAAAACACCTCCGACGGCGTTACCGCGCCAATGATGTTCATCGCCATTGGCGGAGCCGCGGCCGGATTTTTCTATAAGGCCGCCAACACAATGGACTCAATGCTGGGCTATAAAAACGAGAAATACATCGATTTCGGACGCTTCGCCGCCAAACTGGACGACGTCCTGAACTTCATTCCCTCGAGACTCACCGCCCTTATCATGGTGGCGGCGGCGTTTATCCTCGGTCTTGACGGAGGGAACGCTTTTCATATCTGGCGGCGGGACAGGCTCAAGCACCCAAGTCCCAATTCAGCCCAAACCGAGTCGGTCATGGCCGGGGCGCTGGGGATAGAGCTGGCCGGAGACGCCAGCTATTTCGGCACGCCGCACAAAAAGCCGGTCATCGGCGACCCACGGCGGCCTATTGAGGCCGCGGATATCCGCAGGGCGAACCGGCTGATGTACGCCACGTCGCTGATGACACTGATTTTGACTGTCGCCGTAAAAGCGCTTGCGGGGGTGATGCTGTGACCCACGGAGGAGATATATATTCACATGAGGTAGAGCTGGATTTTTCGGCCAACATAAATCCCCTCGGTATGCCGGCAAGCGTCCGCACCGCCCTCGTGAGCCATATCGGGGAGTTCGAGGTCTACCCCGACGCGGACTGCCGCAAGCTGCGGCGGGCGCTGGCCGAAAGAGACGGCGTCAATCCGGAGAACATCGTCTGCGGCAACGGGGCGTCGGACCTCATCTACCGCCTCGCCGGGGTGCTTTCGCCGAAAAGAGCACTGGTAACCGCGCCGGCCTTTTCGGAATATGAAAAAGCGCTGACCGAGGCCGGCGCCAAAGTGGAAAGGTACAATCTGTCGGAAGGGAACGGCTTCCGCATCGACATGGGCATAACAGAGCGCATACCCGCGGGCGGCGCGGTTTTCCTTGCCAGTCCCAACAACCCAGACGGCGGTCTCATCGCCTCCGACGTGCTGGCGGCGGTGATTGACAGGTGTCGGGAGCTGGGGACGGCGCTGGTGCTGGACGAGTGCTTTGCGGATTTCGCGCCGCCCCGGTCAAAGCGGCCCAGACCGCCGCTGTCGCTCAGAGCCTTTACAAAAATCTACGCCATGGCCGGGCTGCGGCTGGGATACCTCATCTGCGAGGACGCGGAGCTGGCGGAAAAGCTGGCCTCCTTCGGCCCCTGCTGGAGCGTTTCGGCTCCGGCACAGGCGGCCGGTCTCGCGGCCGCCGGCGAGAAGGATTATATTGACGGGACACGGCGGCTGATAGAGCGGGAGCGGAGCTTTCTGTATTCGTCGCTGTCGGCCCTGGGGCTGAGGGTCTTTCCCTCCGAGGCCAACTTCCTGCTGTTCAAGGGCCCCACGGGTCTCGACGGGGCGCTGTTGAAACGAAGGATAGCCCTGCGGTGCTGCACCGATTACCACGGACTGGGGCCGGAATTTTACCGCGCCGCCGTCCGCACCCGAGCGGAAAACCGGCAGTTGGTTCATGCAATAGATGAAATTATGAGGGAGGGCCTGTGATATGGCAAAACCGATAATGCTTCAGGGCACGATGTCCAATGCCGGAAAAAGCCTGCTTACGGCGGCCTTGTGCCGCGTTTTCAGGCAGGACGGCCACAGCGTCGCCCCCTTTAAATCACAGAACATGGCCCTCAACTCCTTTGTCACGAGGGACGGCCTCGAAATGGGGCGGGCCCAGGTCATGCAGGCCGAGGCCGCCGGAATAGAGCCGGAGGCCCTTATGAATCCCATTCTTTTAAAGCCCACAACCGACAGAGGGTCGCAGGTCATCGTAAACGGACGGGTACGCGGCGATATGCGCGCGGCGGATTATTTTAAATACAAAAAAGATCTTATTCCCGAAATAACGGCGGCGTATAACGAGCTTGCCCGCAGGTTCGACATCATAGTGATAGAGGGCGCGGGCAGCCCGGTGGAGCTGAACCTCAAGGCGGACGACATTGTGAACATGGGGCTTGCGAGGCTGACCCGCTCCCCCGTTCTGCTCGTGGGCGACATCGACCGGGGCGGCATTTTTGCCCAGCTGCTTGGCACGCTTATGCTGCTTGAGCCCGACGAAAGGGCCGCCGTCAAGGGGCTGATAGTCAACAAATTCCGCGGCGACCGCCGGCTGTTCGACGACGGGGTAAAAATACTCGAGCGGCGCAGCGGCAAGCCCGTCGCCGGCGTGGTGCCGTATACGGACGTGGATATCGACGATGAGGACAGCCTTTCCGAAAGGCTGGAAAACAAGCGGGCCGCCGCCGTGGATATTGCCGCCGTGCGCCTGCCGAGGATATCCAACTTCACGGATTTGGACGCCTTTGCGCGGTATGGCGCGCCGGTGCGCTACGTCAGCCGCGCGGAGGAGCTGGGCAGGCCGGATTTGCTTATCATTCCCGGCACAAAGAGCACACTGTCCGATATGCGCTGGCTGAAGGAGCGCGGGCTGGCCTCCGCGATAAACGCCCTCGCCGCCGGTGGCACACCTGTTTTCGGCATCTGCGGGGGCTATCAGATAATGGGCAAAAAAATTTCCGACCGCGACGGAACGGAGGGCGGCGGTCAGGAGTGGGGTCTGGGCCTTTTGGACACGGAGACCGTGTTCCGTGCGGAAAAGACGCTCACACAGAAAAAAGTCCGTTTTAACGGACTTGAGGGCTTTTTTTCCTGTCTAAGCGGAACCGAGGCCCGGGGCTACGAGATACACATGGGAGAAACCGTTTCCCGGGAAAGGCCCTTGTTCGAGGACGGCGGCGGCTCAATACGGGGCGGCGCGGCGGGCTGTTACCTCCACGGCGTATTTGATGACGCGGCTGGGGCCATAGTGCGGGCGCTCACCGACGGCAGGGGCCTTTCCGTCGGTGAAATCCCCGATGCGCGGGCCTATAAGGAGCTGCAATACGACAAGCTGGCCGAAACCGTGCGCAAAAGCCTGGACATGGAGCTCATATACAAGATACTTAGGGAGGGGATTTGATGCTTGAGATATACTGCGGCGACGGCAAGGGGAAAACCACCGCCGCCCTCGGACTGGCGATACGGGCCGCCGGAGCGGGGCTCCGCGTCCATATAGTACAGCTTATGAAGGGCCGCCCCACCTCGGAGCTGGCGGCCCTGGCGAAAATACCGGAAATATCCGTCAGCCGCTGCGACAGGGACTACGGCTTCCCGGCGTCCATGAGCGAGACCGACATGGCCGAGATAATCGCCTGCCACAACGCCCTCCTTCGGGAGGCCGAGGCCCTTTTGCCGGAGCTTGATGTGCTCATTCTCGACGAGTTCAATTCCGCCTGCCGTCACGGTCTCCTTGACCGCGGGCTGGCGGACCGCGTCGTCCTTGACAGGCCGGAAAATCTCGAGCTCGTGCTGACGGGCCGCCGGCCGGAACAAAAATACATCGACGCCGCCGACTATATCAGTGAGATAACGGCGGTCAAGCACCCCTACTCCCGTGGCGTAAAAGCCCGAAAGGGAATAGAATTGTAATTCCCCTTACCTGTACTGGGACATATACATTTGATAGTACGCGCCTTTACTTTCCATAAGCTCGTCATGGGTGCCGGTCTCGACTATATCTCCGTCGTTTATGACCAAAATCTTGTCGGCGCTCTGAATTGTGGAAAGCCGGTGCGCTATCACAAAGCAGGTCTTGTCCCGCATGAGATTGCGCATAGCGGCGTAAATATACTTTTCCGTCCGAGTGTCCACATTCGAGGTGGCCTCGTCAAGGATGAGCATTTTCGCGTCGCAGAGCATGGCCCTGGCTATGGTCATGAGCTGCTTCTGCCCTTTGGAAATGTTGACGCCGTTTTCGCTCAGCACCGTGTCGTAGCCCTCGGGCAGACGCTCGATAAAGTCGTGTATCATGGCTGAACGGGCGGCGGCCTCCACCTCATCGGGTGCGGCGCCGGGCCGTCCGTAGGCTATGTTTTCGTAAACCGTGCCATTGAACAGCCATGTATCTTGAAGCACCATGGCGTACAGCCTGCGCAGGCTGTCCCGGCTGACGGAGCGGATGTCCGTGCCGCCCACCGAAATGCTGCCGCTCTGTGGGTCGTAAAACCTCATCAAAAGATTTATCAGAGTGGTCTTGCCCGCACCGGTGGGGCCCGTTATGGCTATCATCGCCCCTTCACGGACGTCGAGGCTGAGGTCGTGTATGACGGGGCGGTCCTCGCTGTAGCCAAAGCGGACATGGTCAATTTCAACGTCCGTGCGGCTTATGGAGGCGTTTTCGTCTACGGCGTCTCCCGCGTTCTCCTTTTCCTCGTCGATGAGCCTGAACACCCTTTCCGCCGCGGCGCAGGCGGACTGGAGCTCGTTGATTATGTTGGCCAGCTCGTTTATGGGGCCGGCGAACTTGCGGGAGTACAGCACAAAGGAGGATATCTTGCCTATGCTTATCCTGTCCATCATGTACAGCACCGCGCCGAAAACGCTGATAAACGACAGGGAAAGATTATTGATAAAGTTCATTGACGGGCCGGACATACTGCCGTAATACTCGGCATTGTAGAAGGAGCGGCAGGCTTCCCCGTTTTTCTCGTCGAAGCGGCGGACGGTATCGTCCTCGGCGCAATAGGCCCGAACGGTCTTTTGGCCGGTTATCATCTCCTCGGCGTAGCCGTTCAGTTCGCCGAGGGCGGCGGAACGCTTTTTAAACAGCGGATGGACCCGCTTGGTGATATAACCCGTCACCATTACGGAAAGAGGGATAGTCACCACAAAAACCGCCACCATGACCGGCGCGATTACGAGCATCATCACAAAGGCCCCCGCTATGGTGATGGCGCTGGTGAATATCTGTATAAGGTCGGAGGAAAGCGAGGAGTTCACAGTGTCGATATCGTAGGAGAGCTTGCTGATTATATTGCCGGCATAGCTTTGGTCAAAATAGTTCACCGGCAGGGACGCGAGGCTGTCGAAAGCGTCCTGACGCATGGCGTAGGTTATTTTGCGGCCTATGTGTATCATCAGCACCGAAAGCAGGTAGGACAGGGCCGAGGACAGCACATAAAAAATTATCATCAGCAGCACGTACCGCCCGACGGCGGCAAAATCGGCGCCGTCCTTGCGGCTGATGGCGTCAATGGCCGAGCCGGACAGCACCGGCCCTATAAGGGAAAAAAGATTGCTCACGGCGTTCAGGATAAGGGCCGCCAGCAGCCACAGCCGGTACTTCATAAGATACGACCACAGCCGCCGCATCACATATTTTATATCCTTCGGCCTTTCGGTTTTGTCGCTCAGCGGCATGGCTCATCCCTCCCCATTTGAAGCTCGGCGGTCTCACGGTACATTTCGCAGTCACGCATAAGCTCCTCATGACTGCCCATGCCCTTTATGACCCCGCCGTCCAGGAATATTATCTTATCCATATCTTTGACGGAGCTTATTCTCTGGGCCACGGTTATGACCGTGGCATCGGAATAGTTATTTCTCAGCGCCTCACGGAGGGCCGCGTCGGTCTTATAGTCCAGCGCCGAGGACGAGTCGTCCAGCACTATTATCTCCGGTCTCGCGGCCAGGGCGCGGGCGATGAGCAGCCGCTGCTTCTGTCCGCCGGAGAGGTCGTTGCCCTTGGGGTTCAAAACCGTGTCCGCGCCCTTTGGCAGCGCGTTTACAAAGTCGGCGGCCATGGCGCTTTCAAGGGCGGAATTTATGTCCTCCTCCGGCAGGCCCCTCCCGAAGTCGATGTTGTTCCTGACGCTGTCGGCGAACAATATGTCGTTTTGGAAAACCACTCCGAACTTTTTCCTGAGCTCGTCGCCGTCATAGGAGCGCACGTCTCTTCCGTCTATGAGGACCGCTCCCCCGTCGGGGTCGTAAAACCGCATCAGCAGATTGACAAGCGTGGTCTTGCCGGAGCCTGTAGGCCCGATTATACCGAGGGCGCCGCCCTTTTTAAGGCCGAAGTCAATATTGCTGAGATTGTCCTTTTTTCTGTTGTACGAAAAGCTCACGTTTCGGAAGGTGATGAAATCTCCGCCGGTCTCGCCGGTTTCCTCCATCAAAAGATCTTTTTCGTCATACAGCACCTCGCCAATTCGCTTTGCCGAAGCCATGGCGCGGCTTATGGTGACGAATATGCGGGTGATGCCTAGCACGGCGTTAAGTATAACGGCAAAATACGAGGTAAAGGCCACTATGGTGCCAACGCCGGTCTTTCCGCCGTTGACACGATAGGCGCCGACAAAAATCACCATCGCGAGAGCGACGTTCAGCAGCATATTTATGGCCGGATTTGTCATGCCCATGGAAATATTGGCCCTTTCCTCATTGGCCGACACCCGGTCGTTTATCTCGGAAAACCTTTCCTTTTCATACTCTGTGCGGGAAAGAGCCTTTATCACGCGAACGCCGGAAATATTTTCACGTATGACCTGCACCATGGCGTCCACCGAGCTTTGCAGCCGTGAAAACAGCGGCACTCCGCGAACGGACACCGCAATGAAAACGCCGATGGCAAGGGGCAGGACCGCTATCCACACCAGCGCCAGAGGCGCGTCCATGGACAGAGTTATTATCATGCCGCCGAAAAGCAGTATCGGCGCGCGTATGCCCAGACGCAGCAGGCGGCCAGTCATGTTGTTGATGTTATATGTATCGTCGGTTATCCTTGACACCAGCGAGGCCGCCGTGAAATGGTCGGTTCGCTCCGACGACAGCGACATTATTTTCGCAAACAAATCGTGGCGGACATTCATGGTGGTATCCCGCGCAATCGACGAGGCCAGCCGGTTGGCCGAAATGTTGCCCGCCACGCACACCACCGAGCAGACTACCATCAACGCTCCCCACAGTGCTATGAGCCCCGTGTCCCTCGTGGGTATGACAACGTCTATTATGTGTCCCAGTATCCACGGTATGCACAAATCCATCAGCGTGGCCACGGTTTTTATGAACAGCTCAAGTGCTATTCTCGCCCGATAGGGCTTAAAGTAGGTATACAGCCACTTCAACGCCGTCACACACTCCTTTCGCGCTTATCGCCAAGCGATAAAATATATGAGCGCCGCCTCAATGCCCGAAGCCCTTTTGCAGACTGTCGAGGAACCGGCGCGAAACCGGCGTAAAGAGCCGGTTCTTTTTCCATATCAGGTAAATTTTTCTTTCCAGCCTCGGCTCCAGCGGGCGGAACGTGAGCCCGCTGTCAGTCCCCGTATCCACAAGATGCTCGAGGGTCAAAAGGTATCCCAGCCCCTCCCTGACGAACATTGAGCCGTTGTAGGATAGACGGAAGGAGCCCTCGAGCAGCAGCTCGTCCATTTTGCCGCCGCACCACCTTGGTATGTCCTTTTGCCAGCCCTGGGCCGAGCAGAACAGAGGCAGACCCACAAGGTCTTCGGCCTCTATCCCCCGCTTACGGGCAAGCGGACAGTCCGCCGGCATAACAAGGCCCCAAACGTCCGCCTCCGGAAACTCGATGCAGTTATATTTTGCGGTATCGGGCTCGTCGGCCAAAACCGCAAAGTCCAAAAGCCCCTTGTCCAACCTTTCGGTGACCTGCTCCGTGTCCCCGCTGGTGATGTGGTATCGCAGACGGGGGCAGGTCTTTTTAAACGCGCTTATGGCTCTGGCCAGCAGCCGTATTTGATATGACTCCGCCAGTCCGAAATATATATCTCCCCCGTCGCCGTCGTCCAGGTTTACGAACTCGCCGACTATCTTATCCGCCATATTCACCAGGTCCTCGGCTCTTTTACGCAGCAGCCGCCCCTCGTCGGTGAGGGATATGCTGAAGCTGCGCCGCACAAACAGCTTTTTGCCCAGTTCATCTTCCAGCGCCTGTATCTGCTTGGACAGCGTCGGCTGGGTAACGTGGAGCAGCTGCGCCGCGCGGGTCATGTTTTCTTCTCTGGCGGCGGCGAGAAAATACCGCAGCGTCCTGATTTCCATAAGCTCCCTCCTTAAGCACACCCTGCGCTTATTCCAAAACGGAATATCATGATATAAATTATATCAATTTGTCAAAGCCTTGTCAAGGGTGTATAATTATAATAAATAAAAAATATCTGAAAGGACTGTATTGATTATGGCTGAAAATCTCCGGCTTGAAAGCGAGTGGGACAAGACCTTCCCCAAAAGCGACAAGGTAAATCACCGCAAGGTCACCTTTGCCAACCGCTACGGCATAACCTTGGCGGCGGATATGTACGAGCCAAAGGCTGGCGGCCGCGGCGCGGCGATAGTGGTCTGCGGTCCATTTGGGGCCGTAAAGGAGCAGGCGTCCGGCCTCTACGCCATGACCATGGCGGAGCGGGGCTTTGTTACTCTTGCCTTCGACCCCTCGTTCACCGGCGAAAGCGGAGGCTCGCCCCGTTATATGGCCTCTCCCGACATAAACACAGAGGACCTTCAGGCGGCGGTGGACTTTCTGTCCGTACAGGAAAATATCGACCCCGAAAAAATCGGCGTTATCGGAATCTGCGGCTGGGGCGGCATGGCGCTGAACGCAGCCGCGCTGGACACGAGGATAAAGGCCACCGTGACCTCGACGATGTACGATATGAGCCGGGTCAACGCCAAAGGCTACTTTGACTCCGAGGACAGTCCCGAAGCCCGTTACAAGGTCAAAGCGGCCCTCAACGCCCAGCGGACGGCGGACTTTAAAAGTGGCCGTTATGAGCTCGGCGGCGGGGTCGCGGACCCTCTGCCCGAGGACGCGCCCTTCTTTGTGAAGGATTACTACGCCTACTACAAGACGCCGAGGGGCTACCATCCCCGTTCGCTGAATTCCAACGGCGGCTGGAACAGGACAGGCTGTATGTCCTTTATAAATCAGCCCATACTCTGCTACTCAAACGAGATACGGAGCGCCGTGCTCATGATCCACGGCGACAAGGCCCATTCCTGCTATTTCAGCCGCGACGCCTACGCGGCCATGGTGAAGGATAATCCCTATACCGACAACAAGGAGCTTATGATTATTCCCGGCGCGGTACACACCGACCTTTATGACAATATGCAGGTCATACCCTTCGATAAAATCGAAGCCTTTTTCAAAAAATATTTGGAAGCATAGTACAGAGCGGCAGCCGAAAGGCTGCTGTTCGGCGTGTTCTCACCGTTTAAATCCGCGCCGGCATAGGCAATGGGGAGACGAACGGTTATGAAGCAGCTTGACATTCAGAGAGGAGGGCGATTCAATGGCCCGTAAAGACGACTTATTTGCAGCCGCCGAAGGGCGCGGCGCCTTAAGCGCGGTTAGGCTCCGCGCTCAGGGAATGAAAGACCCCGTCGGCATAGGTACGGAGGCTCCGGAGCTGAGCTGGAAGCTCCGTTCCGGCGAAAACGGCCAGGCCCAGACCGCCTATGAGATACAGGCCGCCGCAGACGAGAGCTTTGAGAATGTCGTTTGGGACAGCGGCGCGGTGGAAAGCTCGAAGCCTTTCGGCGCGGTCTACGGCGGAGGCTTCGAAGCAGGGCGGCAGGTTTTCTGGCGGGTGCGGCTTCGGGACAAAAACGGAAACTGGGGCGATTTCTCCGATACGGCCCGCTTTGAGTTCGGCATAAGGGATTGGACGGCAAAGTGGCTTAAGGCCCCGCAGACCTCCGCCACGAATATTTTTGAAGCCTCATTTACGGCGGAAAGACCCGTGAAAAAAGCCCGGCTGTACGCCTCCGCTTTAGGGATATTCGACGCATTTGTAAACGGCGAGAAGGCCGGAGATGACTTTTTTGCCCCAGGAGAAACGGATTTCCGTAAGCGGATACACTATGTTACCTATGATGTTACCGATATGCTGCAAAACGGCGAAAACACCGTAAGCATCGAGCTGGGCCGAGGTATGTACGGCAGCCTGATAACCTCCGAGGACGGCTATCGCTACCGCAAGTCCGACGGCGAGGCCATCAGCGACGGTCTGCTCGGGAGCGACCTGAAGTGTATCGCTCAGCTTGAGGTCGAGTACGAGGATGGCGAGAAGCTCACCGTTGCCACTGACAAAAGTTGGACGGTGCGCGCGTCCGGCACCACCGTGAACAACTGGTATGGGGGCGAGGACTTTGGCGCCGCGGCCGAGGGTGCGCCGTCCCCCGCGGAGGAGGTCTCCGCCCCCGCCGCAAGGCTTGAGGCAAAGGAGTATCCCGGCATAAAAATTCAGGAGAGCTATCCGTCGATCAACGTAACTCCCATAAAAACCGACAAATACCGTCTCATCGGCGACAGCTCCGACGCGGGCTACTGGCTGGTGGATATGGGCCGCAATGGCGCGGGCATCGAGGAGCTTATCCTCAAAAACACCGAAAGCATGAAGGGCTGGACATTTAAAATGTATCCGGCTGAAATAATTAACGACGATAACACCGTAAATCAGGACTCCTGCACCCAGCGTGAGACCGGCGGCTATATAACCGCCTCCGGCGGAGGCTGGGGGCCGATATTCGACACCTACACCGTCCGGGGGACGGGCGGCGAAAGCTGGCATCCACGGTTCTGCTATCACGGCTGCCGCTATCTTGAGGTACATATAAAGGACGAAAACGGGAACGGAGTGACGGCGGACAAATTTACGCCCGCTACGGCCAATTTCAAAAATCATCTGCTCTGGACGGACAATGAAAGCACCGGCGGTTTTGGCAGCTCGTCCGAGGAAATAAACGCTATCCACACCATAATAAAGCGTTCACTGCAAAGCGAAATGATGTCTGTGTTCACCGACTGTCCCCAGATAGAAAAGCTGGGCTGGCTGGAGCAGTATAACCTGATGTTTAACTCCTACGCCGCCAATTACGACGTGCGGGCATGGTATCGGAAGCTGGTAAGGGATATCCTCGACGCTCAGTACGCGGCGGGCGAATGGGACAACGGCAACAGCGCCGAATGGGGAACCGGGCCCAAGGGCGAGGGCTATGTGCCCACCATCGCTCCGGAATACCGCGACATCGAGGCTTATGACGACGACCCCAACTGGAGCGGAACCGTAGCCACCGTGCCCTATGACTATTACATGATATACGGCGACGCCTCTCTAATGGAGGAAGCCTACGAGGGTATGAAAGCCTATGTTGAATACCTTCGCCGTAAGGCCGCCGACCGCAAGGGCGTAAACGCCAATTCCACCGGCGACAACCTCATTTGGTCGGTTCTTGGCGACTGGGCCGCCGAGGACGGCTCCACTCCCCAGGAGCTGGTGGCCAGCTGTGCCTACTATGAGATTGTGGACACCGTGGCAAAGACCGCAAAAATTCTCGGTTATCCCGAGGACGAAGCGATATACCGCGCCCTTGCGAACGATATAAAGGACGCAATCAACGCCGCCTACTACGATGAGGAAACCGGACTTTACGGCTCCGGCAGTCAGGCGAGTCTGGCCTGTCCCTTAGATGTGGGCGTTGTGGAAGAGGAAAATGTTGAGCGTGTTTTAAACAATCTTGTAAAGGCCATCGCCAACTACAACAGCCCCAACTTTGGCAGCGACGGCGGATATCATCTTTCCACCGGCGAAATCGGCCTTAAGCACATGATAAACGCCCTGACCAATCACGGCCGAAGCGACGTGCTGTACAAAATGTGCCTGAACAAGACCTATCCCAGCTACCTGTATTTTGTGGAGAACAACGCCACCACTCTTATTGAGTATTGGGATATGCAAAAGGGTCGGTCGCAAAATCACGCCATGCTGGGGCATATCGAGGAGTGGCTCAGCCACTCTCTGGCCGGTATACATAACTCCGCCCCGGGCTACGAAAAAATAACGGTAAAGCCCTATATCCCCGATAACCTTGACAGGGCGGAGGCAAAAACGGAAACGCCTTACGGCGCTCTTTCAAACAGGTGGGAAAAGCGCGGCGGACGGCTCTATATGTCTACGGTCATTCCCGCCGGTACGGAGGCCGAGATAATCCTCCCCGAGGGTCTGTGCGCGAATATGACGGTAAACGGAGAAAAAACGGGTTCAAACTCCTTTACCGCCGGCGGAGGGAAATATGAGACGGAGGCCGTCCTGACCGTCGGCGGAGGGCCCGCTTAACCGAGCGCCCACTCAGTATATACTCATATAAAAGGGAGACAGCCTCTGGTCTCCCTTTTTGTTTTATGCCGAACCCTTATACTAACTTTGTCCGGCGTCTTGGCAATAATGTGTGATTTTAGTTGGGGATTAGTATTAGAACAGTCTACATGCGGATGAAATATAAACATTTTTGACCTCAAAGCTTCGCCGCAGACCGGTCTGCGGCGAAGCTTTGAGGTCAATGTTGACTATAGTCGGAGTAGGAATAATAGTGTCCGCCATTTCCGTGCCCATATTTTTTACCGTATTTATAAGACCGTTTTTTTGTTGATGCCTGATTGAGTACAAACCCCAAAAATCTGGCATTAGATACGGCAAGTTGGTTTACGGCTCTTATCACGGCCCTCCTTGCGGTGTAATCCTGTCTTACCACCAATATAAAGCCATCAACCAGTCCCGAAAGCACAAGAGCGTCGGAAACCACATTTATTGGAGGGAGATCAAAGATTATAAAATCATAGGTCTCTGAAAAATGGCTGATAAGTTTTCTCATTGCTTCTGAACCAAGAAGCTCGGACGGATTGGGCGGAATATCTCCGGCAACCAGGACGTTCAAATCAACGAGCTTTTCGATTGTCCTCACAGCTTCATCCGCCTCCGCCAAACCGGCAATCACGTTGGACAACCCCGGAGATGTTGACAGGTTCAGTCGCTTTGCCATATTTGGAAGGCGCATATCCGCTTCGATAAGCAACACTCTTTTACCGGTTTCAGCAAGAGTATAGGCCAGATTTATAGACGTAATACTTTTTCCTTCACCCGAATCGGCGCTTGTTATGCCGACTATCCGGCATTTTTTCTCGTCCGGCAAGCTGAAAAGCAAGTTCGCACGGAGAAGCTTGTACGCTTCTGCTCCGGCAAAGCTAAGTTTGCCGCAGAGCATTTTCCTGTCGCGTTCAACTTTTTCGTTGTCAAGCCTTTCTTTGCTGGGACTTTTATGCTTTTTCAGCTTTATCAGTTTCATTTTTATCCTCCGCTTGTTCCACTTTACGGCAATCGCCATAATAACTGTATTTTTCTTCTGTTGGTTCAGATAAATCAGGATCGCCAAAACAGGTATTTTTTAATTCTGATTTATAAAATCCTCGTCATGTATTTCCTCATCTCAGGCTTCGTTTATTTTGTTCGTGAACTCCGTTTCCATCTTCTTCTGTTGTCATATTTAGAACTATTGACACGCTCATTATACCGCAATAGGTATTGAATGTCAAGTACTATCGTTCATTTTTTTCACTTATATTTGTGGTATCCTATAATAAGAAACTTAAGTCTTTTTGAAGCCGGCATAAAGTTCAAGGAGTATGACTTGGAAAAAGTCGGGACAAAATGGGTGCATAACCGTTCCGCCGTCTTTCTGCGATATTGACTTAGATTATTATTAGGGAGGTTGAGTCTCATGGACGGATTTGAGGCAAATGTTGGGGTGAGGCTTAGAGCTTTGAGAGAATCTTACGGCCTTTCCCGTGAAAAACTTAGCGAAATGGCCGATATCACGCCGAAGTTTTTGTATGAAATTGAATCGGGCAGAAAGGGAATGTCCGCCTATACTTTGTACAATATTTCAAAAGCTCTCAACGTGTCATGCGATTATCTGTTGGTTGGAAGAACTACCGGTAATATTGAACATATAACAAATATACTTCTCACTCTCACTGATGAAGAATTGCTGAACGTGGCTCAGATCGTGCGGTGCGCCGCCGCTCTTGCCCACGGCAAATCGGAAAAATAGACCATGTGAGGGACTGTAAAAAACTCACAATGTAATGGAGGCGCAGCGACGCGAGCCATTGTTCCGCCGCCGATCTGCGTCATTTTTTACATCCCTTGTTTTGACGGTACGCTTTGTGAACTGCTTTCTCTGCGGAGTTGCGTCGGGACTGCCGGCGGATCTGACCGTTTTACGGGGAAATGTTCATGCACAATACTTGAAAATATCCGACACATTATACTAATATTCCGCCATATTTGCTTATAACAAAACACGGGAAAATTTACTTGCCACTAAATATCGGAATAATATTAAAATTTTGTTGACATTTGACAAAGTTTGTTATATAATAAAATAAATGATAACACCGCATAAAGCATGACAACAACATCAGCTGTGCGGCGATAATCGAAAATCCAAAATATAAGACCAAATGCCCGTTTCCGGCGACTGGAATGTGTCAGCCGTATCGGAGACGGGCATTTGATTTTGACGGGCTTGTGCGGGAGCATTTGTCCCGCCGTCATGTTGATTTTCGCTTATTTGAGTGGTATAATTTAATCTGTGGTGATGTGCCGTTTTGTAATGTGCGCCATAATGCCTTATTAACTAAAGAACCATAGAGGGATTGACATATGAGCTTAATTAGCTGCCCGGAATGTAAAAAACAAATATCGGATAAAGCGGAGTTTTGCCCATATTGCGGGCTGC
>CANPZO010000002.1 GCA_947589005.1 uncultured Clostridia bacterium
TTCACGCTGAACGGCTGTCCCACTCCGCCCATTCAGTTAAAGCCGAGACAGGTCGAGGACGCTGTGCTGAAAGAAATGCAGAAGCGTATCGAACAGCTCAAAATCGCAAAGCGTGAGGACAGCAAGCCCGACACCGAAACAGAGAGTATCAAGACGGAGATCATTCGCATTGACGGCGAGATCCAGAAGCTCATGGAGAAGCTCGCTGATGCGGACAGCGTACTCTTTGACTACATTCAGAAGCGTGTGAGCGCCCTGCACGAACAGAAGTCGGAGCTTGATAAAAAAATGCAGACTATGTGCCGTAAGCGTAAGGCGATCGACACAAAGCCTTTGGAAGAACCTATGAAGCAGTGGGATAAGCTGACGGTGCAGGAGAAGCACGATATAGCGGCAGCGATGATAGATGTCGTGCTTATATCCGATGAAACAGGTATTGAGGTGAAATTCAGCATTTGAAAAAGTGCGGAATTTCGGTATTTTTTAGTGTTGATAAGGTGATGCGTAGGGCGTACCTGTGGCGAAAATGTTTCCCTTGCCGCCCGTCAGCTCGTCAAGATACCGGCACTTCATAAACAGGTCGCTGGACTTTTGGGCTTCTGTCTGGGATATGCCGCCAACATTCCGCATTTTGGTGTACATGAAAAGGTTTTTGTAGTAATGGGCCTCGTCAACGAAAATTCTATCAACGCCCAATTCTTCAAAGGTAACAACGTCGTCCTTTCGGCTCTGATCGTTGAGCTTTTTCAGCTTGGCCTCAATGCCGCGCCTTGTCTTTTCAAGCTGCTTTACGGTGAAGTTTTCGGCTTTGGCAGCCTTCGCCTCGGCAATGCCGTCCAATATCTCCTCTTTCTGCATCTCAAGTATAGCCCTTTGACGCTCCACTGACATAGGTATTTTCTCAAACTGGCTGTGTCCGATGATAACGGCGTCATAGTCCCCGGTGGCAATGCGGCCGCAGAATTTTTTGCGGTTCTTGGTTTCAAAATCCTTTTTCGTGGCCACAAGGATATTGGCCGCCGGATAGAGCTGCAAAAACTCCGACGCCCACTGCTCCGTCAGATGGTTGGGAACAACAAAAAGTGGCTTGCTGCAAAGCCCCAAGCGGCGGCTTTCCATGGCTGCCGCAGCCATTGTCCACGTTTTTCCCGCGCCTACGACGTGCCCAAGGAGGGTGTTGCCGCCGTAGAGTATGCGGGCTACGGCGTTTTTCTGGTGGGTGCGGAGCTGTATTTCGGGGTTCATGCCCACAAAACTTATGTGTGAGCCGTCGTACTCCCGCGGACGGACAGAGTTGAATTTCTCATTATACAGCTTGCACAGGGCCTCTCTGCGGGTCGGCTCCTTCCATATCCAGTCGGCAAAGGCTTCTTTTATCTCGCCCTGCTTCTGTTGGGCGAGGGCAGTATCTTTCACGTTTAGTACCGGCGTCCGCTTCCCGTCCGCGTCCTCCTTGTAGTCAAAGATACGGACGTCTTTCAGGTTCAGTGTTTCTTCGATGATCCTGTAGGCATTTATGCGTTCGGTGCCAAAGGTGCTGACCGCCTTAATATTCGTCCTGTCCATTGTCTTGTCGGAGATAGACCATTGCCCCGTAAGCTCAGAGTAGTGGACTTTCATTCTGTTCCGTATCCAAAATGGAGTGCCCAGCAGCTCGAAGGTAAACCGCTCAATATATTCGGGCGGCACCCATGTGGAGCCAAGCCGGACGGTTATCTCTCCGGCGGTCAGGTCTTTGGGCTGTACCGCGGAGAGGGCCTCCACATTGATGTTAAAGCTCCCGTCGGCCTCGGCCGCCTCCTTTGCTGTCCTCAGCTTCTCCCGAACATTGCCGGAAAGGTATTCGTCAGCCGGAAGATATTTCTGGCTTATGCCCTTCACATACTGTGGGTTGAGAAATATAACCCCTTTAAGGTCGGAACACAGCTCATCCTCGGATTTGCCGGTGAGAGAGGTCATGTATTCCATATCAACGCGGGCCTTTTCGCCAATGGACAGGGCTAAAGCCTCGCTTGCCGTATCTACTCTTGTGACCTCCCGGTGTGCGCCGATAGTCCGCTTTGTGAACATATCGGCTTTACGCACCAATTCTCCGTTTTCGCCTATGATTTCAAGTGAGCATAACAGGAAGTAGCTGCTGTCGGAGGAAAAGGCCGAGCCGTTGGCGTGGGAGTTTATGAGGCCGTATTTGGCCGAAAACCTGTCATAGAGGGTGTTAAGCCTTTCCTGCACGGCGGCGATCTCTCCGTCGGAAGCGTCGTAGGTCTGAGCGTCTATCAACTCCCTTACGCAGTCCCGAAGCTCAATCATGCCTTTTACACGGTTTTGAGTGGTGAGGGGCAGGGAGATTTTATTCATCCGGCTGTTTTCCCGGTAGTAAATGTCGCCGTTCACAAGGGTATATGAAAAGTTGCGCACGTTGGGATCGGCCTCTACGGACTGTTCTTCATCGGAAATGTCCTCAAATTCATACTCGGTTATCTGTCCGTGAATGTTTTTCATGGCTTCGTCAAGCTGTGCCGCAAGGTCGGCTCCCTCGATGGGCGCACAGGTGGTGTCCTTGCCGTACTGAGTGTTTTCTTCGGTCATTATCCCCAGCATCATGTGGGGATTGTCCGCAAAATATTGGTTTACGGTTATGCCGTTATCCAGCTTTGCGAGGTGTACCCATGACGGCTCGATGTCAATCATACGGTCGCGCTTCTGCAAAAAGATAATGTCCGCCGTGACTCTTGTGTTGGCGTTCTTTTGAAAGGCGTCGTTTGGCAGACGCACAGCTCCCAGAAGGTCAGCCCTCTGAGCGATGTACCTCCTGACCGCGGGATTTTGCTTGTCGAGAGTGCCTTTTGTGGTGACAAAGGCGATAATTCCCCCGGGGCGCACCTTGTCGAGGGATTTTGCAAAAAAGAAGTCGTGTATGAGAAAGTTGTTTTTATCGTAACGCTTTTCGGCCACCTTGTAATTCCCGAAGGGGACGTTGCCGATGGCGGCGTCAAAAAAGCTGTCGGGGAGGGAGCTTTCCTCGAAACCCTGAATTGCAATGCTGTTTTTCTGATAGAGTTGACGGGCAATTCGCCCTGTCAGGCTGTCAAGTTCTATGCCGTATATCTTGCTTTCGCTCATGCTTTCAGGCAGCAGGCCCATAAAGTTGCCTATGCCGCAGGAGGGTTCGAGGATATTTCCTTGCTTAAAGCCCATGTTTTCCAAGGCCCTGTACATAGCCTTTATGACCGTTGGGCTGGTGTAGTGGGCGTTGAGAGTTGATGCCCGGGCCTGCTCGTATTCATCGGGAGTGAGAGCAGCGGCCAGCTCCGCATACTCCTTACTCCAGTTGTCCTTGTCCTGCGAAAAGGCTTCGGAAAGTCCGCCCCAGCCCACATAGCGAGAAAGTACCTCCTGTTCTTCGGGAGTTGCGAGGCGGCGTTCGTTCTCGCACTGTTTCAGGACGCGGATAGCCTCCATATTCATGCGGAATTTTTCTTTTTGTCCGCCGTAGCCCAGCTCATCGTCAGTTATGCGAAAGTTGCTGCGCTCTGACATGGGTATTTCGGGATAGAGAATATTTTTATTGTCCCTTTTGGGCCTTGAGGCTTCAAAGGAGGGCGTAAGCTCAGGCTCCTTGCTCTGTTCATTTAATATTGAACGGACAAATTCTATGCTATCTATGCGGGAAATGGGAAAACCTGTGCCTTGCTGAAAGGTCTTGTCCTGAAGGCTGACGCTGCCGGTGTTACTGACGCTTTCTACTACAAAGGTGCGCCCGTCAATGGTCAGTTCTCTGCCTGTAATATCGCTTTCCTCCGTTTGTGCCGCCTTTTCCCTAAAAGGGTTAAGCTGCTCCTCGGTTACGCTCACCAGCTCATCAAAGGTCATGCCGTCAAGCTCGTTTTCTGACAGCTCCGCAAGAGAGGTGTATTTACGTTCCTCTATGAGTTGATCGTCTATATATTTTTTTATGGAAATGGCGGTAAGATCAGCGTCAACCTGTATTGTATGCTCTCCGTTTTCGACGGAGGTGTATGCCAGAGAGACTTTTGAAAGGTCGGTGAAATCGGCCTCGCTGTCAAACTCACGGGCGCAATATTCGTTGATAAGGCTTTTTGCCCTGTCAAGCTCCGCTTCGGCGGCGTCCCGCTCTGAAACAAGGACTTTGTACACCTCCATATCTTCGGCGCTGACCGTTTCGGGCTCACTGAAATCGAGGGCTGTTTCTACCGCGTCAATGAGTCCGCGTTTGTCGTCGTCTGTCATTCTGCCGGCAATATCCCGTGGACTTTCGTTCTCAATTTTGGGTATATATCCGTTTTCCTCAAGAATGGCGGCGTATCTGTCCAGCGCAAAGGCCGGCACTCCGCACATATCCACCGTTTCGCCGTCTATGGTGCGATGGGTAAGATTTATTCCCAACACGCTTGCTGCGGCGCGGGCGTCCTCACCGAAAAACTCGTAAAAGTCGCCAACCTTGCGGAGAGTAATGTATTTTAGCGCGCCCACCTCATCTCCGAGAGCATATCCGTTTGTCCGGGCTGTTACGTCGGTGGCGGCTCCCCCGATTTTATTGAGACAGTCCGCAAGACGGCGGCTCTTTTCCGGGTCGCGAAGAATTTCGTCCATTTCAAGCTCTGTGGCTTCAAGAACTTCCTCGAGGCCATAATCAGTGAAAAACCTTCGTTCATAATTGTCAATCACGTTGACAAAGTAAAAGAGGCGCTTCGGAAGCGCCTGTCGCCTTTCGGCCTCGGGCAGGTTGAGAGATCTGTTGAGATAATCAACCCTTTCACTGTAAAGCCGGCGCTCAGTCTGCTCCCGTTGGTAAGCAGGAACGTCCTCGTTCAGCTCCTTTTCCGTCATGTATCTGCCGCTATCTATCAGGCTTCCAATACGCTTTGCGGCGTCGTTCCAGTTGAGCTTTACCGTCGCGAAGGGAGACATAATATCATCCCGGCTTATTGTCATGCCCTTTGCGGAGTAGTTATAATCATACGTTCCATTGAAACCACCACTTGTGCCGTACTCGCGTTTTAGGAAATTGGCCCGGTCTTTGATAGTCGGATGCTCGGTGAAGTACAGGTATGTGCGGATTTTTTCCCGGCCCCTTCCCGCAAGAAAGCTGTTTATCTCATCATCGGTTACAAAACGTTCCAACTCCGGCGCGGATATTTCCGAGGTATATGTCTTTCTCTCAATTTGGAGGTCGTCAAAAATTTTGAGTATTTTGTCAGGGGAGTACAGCCTGAAACGCATAACATCGGAATTTTCGCTATACGCTTCGTTTAAATTGACCGTTGCCGCCATCAATTCGCCAAGGCCGGAGGTGGTTTCGAGCATATTTTTCAGCCTTTCCGTGCTGTCGGGGAAGCCGCCCTTAAACCATTCCTCCTTGAACAATTCCCTCAATTCCGGGTAATCGTCAAAGTTTACATCATGGCGCATATACCAAAAGCCGTTGGCGGCTTCGTTAAGCTCGTAACCGCGCACCTCGCTCAATACCTCTGCCGGGGCGTAGCGTCCCATATCCAAAAGCTCCCCGACGCGTCGGGCTGTATCCTCCCATGAAATGGTCACGTCCGAGAACATGGCCGTATCGCCATTTGCTATGCGTATACCGTCATCGTTCCACCAGACCGAAATCCTTTCGCCGTCATGGACAAAGCCTCTGCCGCCGGTGCCGTATTCGTTTTTCAAAAAGTCGGCGTTTTCCTCACTGGAGCGGCCTTTGCCAAACTCCGCGCATATTCGGAGAACGCTGTTTTCGCCGTTACCCCCGTAACAGAGGGCCTCGTCAATTATCTGCTGGGGTACAGAAAAAGCGGAGCGTGTTTCGCGCTCCGCTTCAATAACCGTATTCTGCTGTTCCTCAAAAGAGGGAAACAGTCTTAGCTGTACACCAGACTGTTCAGAACTTCTTCCTCCGCCGAGTGAAGGAAGCTGTTCATCAGCCTTGTCCACTTCATGGGATTGGCTGCCTTCATCGCTTCGTCTACCCCTTCGGCCTCCGCCATCTTCCGTACTGCGTTCTCCACCTGCCGCGTTGCTTCCCTGTCCACCTCCGCCAGATGCTCCAGCAGAGTACCGGTCAGCATCTTCGCCGAGTACAGGCCGGGCCTGTGGTTCTTGAGGAACGTCCTCCGAAGTTGACCGTACTTGCCCAGGCTCACCGCCCCCTCCGGGGCTGTCAGGTTGGGTATCCGATAATCTCCGTTCTGTATATATTCCAGCGTCATGTCTATCGCTCCTTTCAGCTTCATTATATATCCTTTCCGAATTCCTTGCAAATTTTTTTATTTCCACGGAAATCGTCCGTGAAATATTTCTCAGGGCTTCACCGGCAATACTGCTGACTGCGCTTCCCAGAACTCCCATCGCGGCGGGAGTGGAGAAGTCCGCAATATGGTAAAACTCTCCGTCGTTGAAAACCTCGTTTGCGTCAATCCCCATGCGGGTTAAAATCATATATGCCACGGAAGCCTCGACGGTTTCCTGAAATTCCACATCGAGCTGAAATTCGTCCAAATCCTCCAGCGGGGTAGCGTCAAGAGACTGTTTCAATTCATAGAGGTAGTCGGTCTTACTGTCATTTACGGCGTTGTGTGCCGCGCTGATTACGGCGTCGGTCACAGTGGCCTCGCTCATCAAATCTCCGTAGGAATTTTCAAGGGACTCCACAATAGCAATGTCGTACCGTCTGTCGTACTGCCAAAGCCGCAGCCTGTCCCCGTAGCGGATGTTAGTGTCGCTCACGTCGAAAACATAGTCCAGCCGGTAGCCGCCGCCGTCCTCATGGAGCAGGGCAATTCCTTTTGCTCCCTTGTTTACCCAGCGGTGGAGGCGGTTGTTCCAAACTTCGATAGAGGCGCAGGCCGTGGCGTCCGGCCGCTGGGCAAAAATCAAAGCCTGATCCTCGAACGGGTATTTATATTGCCACGCGGCGCACTGCAAAAAGGCCGTCCAGGTATTGTACCCGGACAGCCTTAGCGCCGTCTGCTCCGCCAAATCCTGTATTCTCTGTGCCTTTGATGGCATGGTATCACCTCACCTTGAATATCCTTTTAGGCTTGTTCAGCTCCGCAAGTCCCTGTTCAACGGTTTTGATTTTACCTTTAGTCAGCATATCCCGAAACGACCAATATCTTTTGTCGTCAAGGCGGTTCACTCCATGACACAGCCGGTTTACGCCGCCGAGGGTATCACGGTATTTGTTCACCAGCTTCATGAGTAGCATACCCATCTCATCGCTGGGGTAAAGCTCCACCTTGAGCGTCCTGGCGTTGTCAAGTGTGATGTTGTCGGGCGACGTCAGCACGCCTATACTTTGGAGGTGACCGGCCAACTCCGCTGGCGGACGGGTAAGCTCCGCGAAAAAGGTCTTATCCAAAAACCTCACTCCCACCGTTATCATCAGCGCTCGGCCTCCTTTGTGTGCCGTGATTTTGAAGCCATTTCTTCTCTTGCGGCCTTCTCCAGCCCCCGGGAGTCATAGCACCATGCCATAACGTGGCTCTCATTTTGGGAAAATGTCACCACGAAGTAGTATGTGTGTTTATCCGTCTTGGCCTTATATGTGTAAGATTTGAAGTTTGGGGCCTCTTTTATCAGGGCCGGATTTTCACGGCAGTATTCTTTCAGTCCCGCTTCACTTCTTAGAAATGGCGTCCTGAGCCGAAGGTGATTTATGACGGCGTTAAACTCCGACTGAAAATTCTCCGTAAGCAAGTCCTGATTTTTGTCCACCCAAGATGTAAAATACCGGCCGTCACTGCTGCGGAAATCCGCACGGAATATGCCTATGCAGCCGTTATTTGTTCTGAGCCGTCGTATGTCGGCCTCCTCTGTTTTGGGAACGGTCAGCTCCACGGCGCACATTTCCATAGGCTCGTATGTTGCCCCGACGCGCTCCATCATTTCGGCAAACTGGCAGATATGATAAACGCTTCTGTTGTTAAGCTCAAAGTGATAGTCGTCTATGTACCGACAGGGGTAGGTGTTTTTTTCGCCGTTTCTGTCTGTGATACATATCTTCCCTCCGTCGGGGATTGAAAAAAGTCTCTCGTAGTCGCTGTTTATGAAGTTTATATCCCTGTTCATTATTATTTCCCTCCTGTGTACCGCTCATGTTTACCCGACCTGATTGGCGGATATTTTTTCAGATCGTCTCTGTACTGCTCTCTTGTTTTAAAAAAGCTGCACCGCCCTGCCGCGCAAAACATATTCATCAATACGCTGCACTCTCCGTTTTTGTATGCGAAACAAGTCTTATTTACCATAGTTTTCATCTTCCTTTTCAATTAATTTTACATAGCTCGCCACACGAAGCCCCTCGGCTTCGGCGGCGGCAAAGAGTTTTTTCATTACGCGCCCGCGCCTTGCGGTCAGCTCCTTGCGATAGGCCGCCTTGACAGCCTTATATGCCGTGAGGTCAAGATAACCGCTGGCGTTTCGCTTTTCACTGTCCACATGGCTCACCTCTCAGGCTCGCGCTTTTTCTTAAACTGCTCGAGGAATTCTATTTCACTCATTGTGCGGTCGCAGAAATCCTTTTTTGCGCTGAGTTCGGAGGCGAAGTAATGGCCGTGATTGTAGCTGTCACCATTCACGCAGGACCATGTGACGTATGGGGATGGAGTGCTTACGCCTTTCTTTTCACCGAGGACGATCTCCTTTTGTCCGACGGTGATACTGCTCGTTATAACGTAACCGGCGTTAGTTCTCTGTTCCATCGGCTTTTTCCTCCTCTTTTGTTTCGTCCGAAGCGGGCGAATGTCTGTCCATTTCGTCGTCGGCCTGACTTGCTACGACGAGGCAGCAATATACCGCGATAATTATGCCCGCGACCACAAATGCGGCTGCTGCTACAAGTGCGATTTTCATTGTGTACACTACCTTTCTTTATCTATTTTTCTTTTTCTTGACCAGTTTTCAAGGAGCTTTATGACGGTTTCCTCCATCTGCTCCGGTGTATATCCCCTTGGGAAATATTTTCGGATTTTGTCCGTTTTGAACGTCAACTTGGCCTTCTCGGGCTTTTCCTCCCGCATTATGGCCTCTATGACGGCGGGCGAGAGCTTGTCCTCCTGATAAAACTGCCGTATTCGCCCGGCTTGTGAAATGGAAGGAGCGGTGCAGTCCTGCTCGATGACCTTCAAAACCTCCGATTGAGCTTTTGAGCCGAGGTATGACAGCTCAACCGCTGCGCTGAGGGCAATTTCCTTCCTGTCCACCATGTCCAGCAGGGGAGTTATGAGGTTGGTGAGGCGTATGTAGCGCTGGATTTGCTTGACGCTCTCACCTGAAATTTCCGATAAAACCTCATTTGAACGTCGCTTTTCTAACTTCGGGCCAATTTGACCCGAAGTTAAATCTGTCCTTTTTCCCTGACGTTTCATAGCTTCCAGCTTCATTTGATATGCAAAGGCTTTTTCGCTGAGAAGGATATTTTCCCTTTGCAAGTTGCTGTCCACAAGCAATATAACCGCCGCGTCGTCGTCAAGCTGGCGCACCATGACCGGCGCTTCCTTTATTCCTGCAATCTCACAGGCTTTGACACGTCTGTGGCCGGACAGTATCTCATACCCGCCGCCCTCTCTTGGCCGGGCAATGATGGGGGACAGCACCCCGCTCTGGCGTATGCTTTCCGCAAGCTCGTCCATACCTTCATCAAGCTGCACCTTAAAAGGCTGCTCAGAAAAGGGATACAGCTCCGACAGTGGGACGGTGCGGAGTTCTTCGTCCACTAAGTATCACTCCCTCCGTACAAATCAAAAGCCACCGCGTTCTGGAGCTGGGCTTCAGCGGTGGCAGGTACATTAAACAGCGACGTTATGAGGTAGGCTTTCATGTTGCGGATTTTCTGGGTGTTTTTCTCAAACTGGAGCAAAAAGCTCTCAATGCCGGCATAGTCTATATCACGGAAGCGCTTCCGCACAAGCTCTGTGCTGTATGTGTAGCCCTCTATGACATAGCTTGACCGCTCCACGGTCAGGACTTCGGCCATGATGTTGACTATTTCATCGACTACGGCCCGGTCATGTGTGGCCGTGAGGCTTTCATAGCAGATGTTCTGCCGGACAAATTCGGCGTTCTGTTCGTATTTATCCACCGACCTATCCGCTGCGGGATTGATAGATGGGTAATTAATACGCTCAGTATTTGATTTGTTTTTATTTGATTTATCTTTTATTAATTGCGTTGGATTTTCCAACGTAGGTTTTGCCTGCGTTGGCTTTACCAACATTGGATTTTCCAACGTAGGCTTTTCCAACATAGGTTTCTCCAACACAGGCTCGTCCAATGCAGGCTCTCTCGGCTCAGGCTTTTCGTGTATCACATACTCTGCGTCGGTGAGCTGGCCTTTTTCATTCCTGCGGCGGCTGCGCTCGATGTATCCGGCCGCCTCCAGCTCCTTTATGGAAACGCGGATAGCGTCGATGCCCTCCCTGCTGATGATGGCTAACCCTCTCAGGGTGTAGTCCCACTCCTCCGGCAGACTGAGCATGACGGACATCAACCCCTTTGACCTGAGCGACAGCCTCTTGTCCCGCAGATGACAGTTTGACATCACGGTAAAGTCCTTGTTTTTTTCTACCCGGAATACTGACATGGTGTTCCTCCTTTCTTGATTTTTTGTATATGAAAAAGGCGTGTATCTTTGGTGATACGCGCCTTAACAACAAAATTGGGCATTGACAAAGTTGTATAGTTATGATATAATCTACTATACACAGGTAATATGTGTGAGCTTAATATGGCTTGTGTATATTTTATGGCAAGAAGTATTTGAACAAGCGCCTATGTCCCTAAAAGCTGAAATTATTCCTAAAAAATCGGCATACTTCTCCGCCAACAAAACCCCCACTTGGGGGCGAAAAATCCCAGAGCTTAAAGGGCTTTGGGATTTTTTGTGCTTTGTTGCGGTATTGTAGTAGGGAAAAACTGATGTCGTTATAGAAATTTTCAATAGCTCATGCACCAAAGCTCCTTTCAGATATATATCATTACTTTGATATTATCAGAAAGGAGTTTTTTATTATGAAAAAAATCTGGACAAAAGCGCAGTGCCATGAGCTTATGGGGCTTCCCCCTCCCGTTCATGCGAAGATTGATGAAACCGTCGCGATACTCAACTTTTACTATGGCGAGAACAGAGATGTTGACAAAAATCTCGGCGGATACGTTCTACTGATAGAGAGTGAGAAAGATTTTGAAAGCCTTAAAGCTATCTTTCATGAGGAGATAGAAAACCTGACCGCAGAATATGTGGATATAATCCAATGCGAAAATACATCCGCATATATATGCGCTCAAATTATGCTCTCTGACGATTATTCCGTCGTATTGCTTATTCCCCGTCCCATAACGCCAAACTCGCTGTTAAAACAGGCAAATTCACGCTCATAAGCACACATTATCCGGCTATGGTCTATCATTGGGCCATAGCCTTTTTTATTTGCCCTGAAAATACATCTGCACATGGGGACGCGAAATAAGGTCATATTACGATGACTTTTTCCCTCGCCTGTATTTTGGCGCCGGGCACTGAAAACATGACAAAAACAAACCCCGGAGAGCGAGGGAACTCTCCGGGTAAATTTATATTAAAGGGGATTTACACCCACGTATTTTTACACTATTTCCACTGTCTCAGCTTCGCCGAGGGGCGTCATTGCTCGCAGCGATCTCCACACAAAGACCTTGGCCCGCTTAATATCCGCGGAAAGCGGAATATCAATGGTGTAGGACGCGCTGCCGTCACATTCCTGACTTCTCACCGACAAAAGTTTGCCATTGCCATCATATGCCGTCACAATTACAAACGCATTTTCGAGAGGTTCTGAGGCATCGACATAAAACCTGTAGCTGGACGAGAGCTTTTTATATGTAGTGGCCGTGAGCTTTTCACCGGGTTTGTCGCCAACATCGCCATCATCAAGGCCCACGTCAGGCTCCTGACCGGTGGTGAAAGACTTTATGTCGCCAAATTCAGTCATCTGGAACATATATGTTGTCTCCGAAAGCAGTCCGTCAATACGCACGCTGTAATCTCCGCCGCCGGCCTCGACCTCGGTCAAAATGACGTTTTCCGGCTCGGAGGCCATCCAATAGCGGATGTATCTCACTATGCCGTCGCCCTGACCGGATACGCTGCCGCTCAGTGTCGCGTACCAACTGTCCACATCTTCCGCGTCATTGGTGACCGCCGTAACCTTTGTGCTGGTGCCGGCCACGTCTAAGGTAATAACGGTGTCCTTGTCGATGATGAAGCTATTGCCGCCCAGCTCCTCGCCGTTGACGTAAATCGCGTCGACCGTATACTCGGCGGCGGCTTCGGCGTTTACGCGGATTTCCGCGCCGTCAAGAGCTTTAATTCCGCTTGAACCGTCCGCCATCAGGAACACCGCTGAGGCGATCTCCGCCGGATCGGCGTCCACGTTTTCAAGGGAGCCGGCGGCGTTGGCCGTGGCCTGAACGGTGGCTCTGTATTCGGGAGTTATTTCTCCAAAGGTGGCGTACACGCTGCTGTCGCCGCTGACCTCGAAGGTGGAGCCGACGGTCTCGACGCCGTTGACGTAAATTTTGCCCAACACATAGCCCTGGTCAGGAACGGCGGAGACGGTGACGATCTCGCCGTCCACGGCTTGGGACTTGTCCACGGTCACCGTACCGTGCTCCACCGCGCCCACGCTTATCTCGTTAAGGCAGTCGGTGTACAGGGTGGGGAGCTGACCCTCTCTTATCACCCATACGGCGTCGGGATTTTCTTGGAGATAGTCCATGGACTGGTAAGGCGTACCGAAAACTCTCTGCTGGAAGGACGCGCTCTTAAGCTGAGACATGGGTCGCTTGGTCTCGCTTGTTTCAACCTTTTTGCCGCTCGTCGTCAGCTTGAGACCGTCGTTGACATGGTTGTTTTGATATGTGGCTGATAAATTGATTTCGCCAACAATATCGCCAACTTTAGAGCCGGTGTTATTGGAAATTATTTCATTAACGATAACAACAACGTCGTTTACGACGCCACTGCCTGACGCACCGCCAATATTTGCTTTACAATTAGCGGATATTACGCCGTTTACTTTTGCGAAACATTTTTTGCAGTCACCTTTGCCTGTCAAACCGCCAATTTTAATATTTGCTTTCTCATTTTTATTCCCATTGCATACAATTGCACCACCTTGATATTGGCTATCTTCGATGATTCGAGACATATTCCCCGCTATGCCGCCAACATACATATCCTTTGCTCGGTTAGAGTTTACGCAAATGCTGTCATCGTCTGATGTAAACTTTACTGTACAGCGAAGGATGGAATCCGTACATATGCCAACAAGCCCGCCAATATTAAACGTGCTGTATGAGGTGTCGTTATAATATAGTTCTGTAGGATTACTGGTCAATTGTGCGGCGGATACTGTACAATTGTATATCATTCCTTCTGAAGCACCGACCATACCGCCCACACTCGTATATTGACCAACAGTGCCGGAAATGGTCATAAGACTATCTTGGGACGTTACTTCGCAGTCAGTTAGATTGCCATCTATGCATCCTGACAATTGTCCTACTGTTAAATTTCCCCAGTTAACATCTCGATCAAGTGAAATAAAACATGTGTATGCCGAGCAATTTATGATGTCTCCTGTAATATCACCCAAAAGGCAGCCGAGACAACCCTCATCAGCAAATGAAACTCCTGATACGTTTACATATGTAGCTTTGCAACTGTCAATGTTTAAACATAATCCGCGTCCTAAAAGTGCTCCCACATATCCGTCACCATATCTATTGTCCATAGTAAAGCCATGGATATCTCCTGACACAGCTACATTTTTCAGCTCGCCAAATTTACCTGATTCCCAGTATGATTTTTTCCCTTTCGCATACCCAAAAATACCAACATAGCCTTCATAAGCCTTGGTGATCCTCAAATCCGAAATAGTATAGCCGTTGCCGTCAAACGAGCCGCGAAAATACTGATAATCGTTGCCGTAAAGACCGATGGGCACCCATTCGGTGTTGCCGAGGCTGATGTTGCCGGTAAGCTCGTAGTATTCATACTCCGGATCCGAGGTTTGGGAATTTACCCTTTGTGCAAGATAGGCGAGCTCGGCGGCGCTGGATATCTGATAGGGGTCGTCCTTGGTGCCGCTGCCGCCGGCAAAGGCCGTGGCCGTGCCGCCGCTCCACGAGCTGTCGCCCCAGACCGCGTAAAGGGTGGCGTCGTCCTCAAAGGTGTAGTCCATGCCGAGGCGGTATTCCGGCGCGGAAGCGTCGTAGCTCTTCGCCCAGCCACGAAGATAGCAGCCGTCCTTTATGGCCGAATTGGGCATACGCATGGTGTCGCCGTAGGTCAACTTCTGGTCCTGGAGCTCGCCCTTGCCGCCGTTGAGGTCAAAGTGTATGTCAAAGACCTTTGGTTCCCATACGGCGTAGAGGGTTATGTTTGTGTTTCTGTTATATCTGCCGCCGGCCTCGTATGAAGCGTAAGCCGCGGTTCGGCTTGAGGCCCAGCCCAGAAAATTATAGCCCTTTTTTGTGGGCACGGTACGGGACAGGGTCAGGGGCTGATCCTGTATTTTGGACTGCTGGGCGGGCGCGCCAGTGCCGCCGTTGGCGTCATACTGCACGGTATAGGTGTTGTATATCCGGAAATCGTCACAGCTTACGGTCTTTTCCTGACCGGTATTAGTGTTGCGGACAATAAGGCTCGCGGAGTAGCTGCCGGCGGAGAGGCCGTTTACGCGGTGCTCGATGGCGTTCATGCTGTAGGTGGCGTAAAGGCCGCCGTTTTGGTAAAGCTGGAGGGTATAGTCCGTGGCGTTGGAAGCGTTGCCGCGCTTGAAGGTGGCGCTCCCGCCGGTTTTGTCAACCGTTCTTGTGAGAACGATATTGCCGATGGGATAGCACGAGCGGCAGCTTGTCACGCTTCGGGTGGAGCCGGTGTACTCCTTAGCCCCGCAGGACGTACACGTTTTGTACTCCTGATGCGGGTGGCCGCTTTCTAATTGAGTGATCCAGCTGTGGGTATGGGCGGCGGGTTTCTGGGCCGGTGAAGTCAGATTGCAGCTTCCGCTCGAAATGTACCAGTATTGGTTCAGGTTGCCTATTCGTTGGTCTTGCGTATCTCCGGATAAATAAGCCTGTGTAAGTTTAATACGGCCTGAGGGAATGCCAGAGGCTGGGTCAGCACAATAGACCGTATCCGAAGAAGCGTCGTAGTCAGTCGCCAAAACAGCATGGCGGCGTTTGGAGGGGTAGCTGTCATTAGGATACATATAGATAACTACGCCTTCCGCATGCTCACTGAGCAAAGAAATGAGCTTGTTTTTCTTATCCGCCGAAGAACCGGAAAACATACCGTATTTTACGGTCATTCCGGCATAAGAAAAACTAAGTCTTTGTCCCGCACCGGATACCCATCCATAAGGCTCAACCGCGCTTTCTGTTATAGAATCCCAGTTTTCGTTGCCGCTTAAAAGCGCGTTCCTGCGAAGCATCATTGTTACAGAGGCCAAGGTACACCTGCCTTTGCCCGACTGCTTTTTAAACACCGACGGATCATTTGCTGATGGAAGCGCCATAGTTTCGGCATCCCCTGTGCTCGCAAACGAAGCCGCCGGCACAAAGCTCAGAACCATTGCCATACAGACAAGCATGGCTAAAAGTTTTTTCCACTTTATCATGTATATTCCTCCTTGTTTTTTTCTCATTATAACATACTATCTTTAAAAAAGCAATACTATCTCTATAAATTTATAAAAAATGTCTTTAAAAAGGATATAATATATTTGGTGATGATATAATGAATTTGAAAAACATAGGAAAAAACGTCAAGCAAATACGGAAGTCACGTAACTTGACCCAAGAAAAGCTGGCCGAGGCTATTGATATTTCCACCGTTCATATGTCACACATTGAAACAGGCAGCGTCTGCATGAGCCTCGACTGCCTGCTTTACCTGTGTACGGTTCTTGGAACCACGCCAAACGACATTTTGTTAGGCGAATTTGACCTGCCGGTCGAGGGGCAGGTGCGCATATCTGACGAAAAAATAAAAAGGCTCACCGCCGACGAGCTTTTGTTTATAGGCCGCGTCGCCGATTTGTTGAATGAAATTAAGCTGAACAGATGAGGCCCGATATCCCTTTTGAAAACTCTATGCAACTGTTTACCGGCAAAATCAACGAGTTGACAGAGGAAAACGAGCGGCTTAACCGAGAAATAACTGAGAAAAAAGCCTCACTACCCGCCGCCCCTCTATCAACAGATGAAATCATGGCCTTAAAGCAAGACTTCATCACCTATATGCTTGACGAGAACAATCTCCCGATTTGTAAAAAATGCCTTCAATCACTGATTGAGGGCATTTTTATTTATGAGGATGAAGTCAAGATAGTTTTCAACATTTAAACCTACATCTGTCCCCATTTTGAGCCTATCCTCACCATAAGAGGATAGGCTCCTTTCGGGCATGATTTGTAAAATTCAAATATACATCTACCTATGAATTTAAGATATCAGCTATATGCAGATGAGCAGATGTTTTCATCTGCATATCATGCGCACTCTTTCGAAGATAGTTTTTACCAATAACTTACTGCACTTTATAAATCCATGCTCCCCCGCTCCCCCTTGTTTAATCTATCACGCATGCAGGGATAGAACGATTTTTCATGTGCATATATGGTTATACAGCTTTAGTTAAAGAGATTATTATTTTCTATAAGGTCTGTGTAATATTATCAACAGAAGATGAGACAAGTACATATATCATCTGAAGATAGCTATTATATATTTTCATAGCAAGATGAATTATGTAACTCTATCATCTGCGGATAGATTTTTTTAAACCTCATCTTTCCATGATAACTTCATTTTCACTAAAAATTTTTTAAAGTTATTTTTATCAGGTACTTACTGCACTTTCGTCTCCAAGGTGGGGAATTTGACGGTATACGCACCTTCTCCGCCAACAAAACCCCCACTTGAGGGCGAAAAATCCCAAAGCTTAAAGGGCTTTGGGATTTTTTTGTGTCTTATTGCGGTATTGTAGTAGGGGAAATGTGATGTTGTTATAGGATTTTTCAATCGCTCATGCACCAAAGCTCCTTTCAGATATATATCATTACTTTGATATTATCAGAAAGGAGTTTTTTATTATGAAAAAAATCTGGACAAAAGCGCAGTGCCATGAGCTTATGGGGCTTCCGCCTCCTGTTCATGTTAAGATTAATGAAACTGTCGCAATACTCAATTTTTACTATGGCGAGAACAGGGACGTTGACAAAAATCTCGGCGGATACGTTCTGTTGATAGAGAGCGAAAATAATTTTGAAAGCCTTAAAGCTATCTTTCATGAGGAGATAGAAAACCTGACCGCAGAATATGTGGATATAATCTCATGCGAAAACACGTCCGCATATGTATGCGCTCAAATTGTGCTCTCTGACGATTATTCCGTCGTAATGCTTATTCCCCGTCCAATAACGCCAAACTCGCTGTTAGAACAGGCAAATTCAAGCTCATAGGTAATGCCATAAGCGGTTGATGAAACATATATTATCATTTTGATATATACCAGCGGCCGACTGTGCAGGAACATAGTCCATCGCTCCTATTCTACTTAAGAGAGACTTGTATTTTATAAAAAGCTGTGTTATTATACATATGATTTTACTCATCAATAAACTACATCTCAGATCTTGGTGTAAATAAAAAAATTATATAAAAACCGAACCTTTTACGCTGATTTTGTCACTATATAATGTCAGTACTGAAAAAATTATGAAAGTGGGATGCCATATGAAACGGTACAGTGACCGGAGCGATGGCGAGCTTGTCTACATGACTCTAAGCGGTGACACAGATGCTTATGGAGAGCTGGTTGCCCGGCACAAAAATACAGTCTACAATGCGGCTTATGCTGTTGTGCATGAGCATTACGCGGCGGAGGACATCGCCCAAGACAGCTTTGTGGACGGCTTTATGCAGCTTCACCGGCTTTACGATCCGAACAAGTTTCCGGGCTGGATATATGCTGTCGCCCGGCGCAAGGCATTGCATTACGTCTCTCGCCGGCGGACGCATGAGGACATAGACAATGTTCCGGCAGTCAGCGCCGGCAGCGACCCTCTTGCCCGTATACTGAAAGAGGAAAGAATAAACGAAGTCAGAGCCGCTGTTGACGCCCTTTCTGAGAAAAACAGAACCGTAGCGGAGTTATTCTATTTTAAGAATGTTAATGTCAGCCGGATATCCGCTTTATTGGCTCTGCCGGAGGGAACTGTTAAGCGCAGGCTTCATGAGGCAAGAAAAAAACTTAAAGAGAGGTTGGGATATATGCACGAAATGAGAAAAGAGGTCTCTGCCGATTTTGAAAAGATAGTGCAGAGGAAGATCAAGGAGTTGTCCGATTACGTGAGGCTCCACGGTTATGACGAGGATTATGATAAGCTGATCGGGGAGCTGGTGGACTTTGTTGTAACCCTGCCGGACTCCGAAGAAAAATGGTCGGCATCAGAAAATGTGGCTGAAACGCTTAGAGATATGTTTTTCTACCAATTCCGCGGGATGAATGATAATCATGAGGAGGCTATAAAATTCTTTGATACTGTGGCAGTTCCAAAAATGGAGAGCCTGAAAAATAACACCGGCATGGGTGATATTCTGTTTTGGCGTGGAGTGTGCAAATTTGCGCTTCGCCAAACAAATGAGGCCCGGGCCGACTTTACGGAGTCCCTGCGGCACTCAAAACCCTCCGATATTATGCACGCTTTGGCGGTTTCGGCTGTCAGGACGGTTGATCTGCTGAAAGAAAATGCCGAGGACAACATACTGGGATATCAAATCACAGCCGAGGGCTACCGTTATGAGGGAGGAAAGCTCATTTTCCGAAGCCAGCCGGGAATTATCTCCGGCCGCCAGCACGAGAGCCTTAGTCATGTTTCCTTGGGATATTTCCTGTCGCGCTGTGATGACATTATGTTTGATACAGAAATGAAGGTGGGAGACATTCGCACGAGCGACGGCGGAAGGATAAGTCTCGCGCTTGTTGCCCTTGACGAAAGCGTTACCGTTCAGGCGGGGACCTTTGAGTGTATGCACCTGATTTTGACTGAGGCGGGAGAGGTTACAGATGTCTGGTACTCCGATGGCATTGGCCTTGTTCGCGCAAGGTTCAATGGTCAGGAAAATGAGGAGGTTTACGAGCTGTCGGAGTATGAAATCAAGGGCGGCGAGGGGTATTGGCCTTTCTGTGAGGGCAACCGCTGGCGGTATGAAAACCCCGGTGTGCCCGACTACATTTATTATCGGCTGGAATATGAGGTGGACTGGACTGACGGTGCCTCCGCCAACCTATCCTACGTTACACCCATTGCATATAAGAAGAATTACGATTTGGAATATAGCATGGACAGCGATATGTATATTGATAAATGTTATCTCTGCTGCGACAACTGGGAGATAGATGAGGCTATTGAAGCTCTACGGCTGGCCGTTAGGGAAAACACATCACAGCAAGCGGCCTTGGCGGCTCTGGGCGGCATCGAGTATCTCGAATGGTTCAGAGATCTCAACAACAAGAATTACCGCTTCTGCCCGTCGAGCTACGCCGTCAGCAAAATCGGAAGGCTCGGCGACAAGATAGTTTATTCAGAGGGCGGAGTATATAGGTTTGGGCCATACCGTCTCGGTACCCGTTTTGAGGAAAACCGTATTTTCGGTTATAAGCCCTTGCGATATCTGGAAATACTCTGTGACTGCGTCTGGGATGATAGCTGGGTTGACGGATACAGAAGCGAATGGAAATATGATGACGCGGATGTTACGCTAACCGTGAATAAGGCGGGAGAAATTACCGTTCCGGCGGGTACATTTGCAGACTGCTTGAAGGTGATCATTACCGCCGAAGCTTCGGGTCTCAGCGGCGGCTGCTACTTTGACGATTACTCTCACACCTGGCGGGGAAAAAAGGAATACTGGTTCGCGCCCGGAGTGGGACTTGTACGCTTTGATTGTGAATGGGGTGATGTGCTGGACGCCTCTGCGCAATTGGTAAATTACCGTAATCCTGCCGGAGAATATAGATATTTCCCCTTGGCGCTGGGCTGCGAATGGGAGTATGACGAAGTGAATATGTCTCGCGAGGGCTACTGCGCTAAACGAATCATGAAAGTTATGTGCGGCATGAACAAACAATACCTGATGCAAGACATAAGCAAGGGCGTATTCCTTGGCACAGAAGAAGAGTATGAGGAATTTAAGAGAAAAATCTCGAAAAACAATTAACGTTTAAGTATCCATTGGTCCTCCGTCTGACATAATGAAAAACGGCTGTCGGTGACAGCCGTTTTCTCTTTAGTTCTTGCAAAGTTCTTAACGCCGGTGTATTGAACGAGTTTCATGCAATATTAATCTTTTCGTGAATTATATTTTTTACAACAATGCAATTTAAAAAAGAGAACATTTCAAAATTTGTTAATGGGGTAGGTGAATATAATTTTGACTGTAAATACAAAATGGCGGTTGTGTCCCATTTGTCTATCTTAAGATCTACGCCCATATACAAGTTATCATCTCTGTAGAAAATGGGGGGCGGGCTCTAACTATACCAACAGCAAAGTCTTTTGGCTCAGAAAGGAGATGCCAAGCTGTTGGAGCCATATAAAATCCCATGTATCCTGCGCATAGGAAATCAGGACGAAAACGGATCGGCGGGAACAGCCGTTCCGATGATGAAAAATTGACGTTTATGCAAAAATATGGCTGGCTGATGGAGGACACGGATGTGAGGTTTTACAGCTCATTTTTTAAACAGCAGCGTAAAGAAACGCAAAAATAGGATTTAAATGAAAATGCAGTGCTTAGGCACATGGTGAACAAAGTCGTATATATACACTTTATGGTAAATATAAATGGTTAATATTTTGCGCAATTTCCTATCATCGTATTTTATACACTTGATTTTATCAGTCATATCATTTATAATATTTATGTATAACCGCAAAAAAATTACAATGAGCGCACGTCGAAAGGAAAAAATGCCATGTTGAAACAAATCAGATATTTTCACGCCGTGGTGCGTCTGGGCAGCTTCAGCGAGGCGGCGGAGCAATGTTACATATCGCAGTCCGCGATCTCTCAGCAGGTTCAGGCCCTGGAGCGGGAGCTGGGCGTAACGCTGCTGAAACGGGAGAACCGGCATTTTTCTCTGACGCCCGCCGGAGAGCATTTCTACCGGCAAAGCCTTTTATTTATGGCGGACTTTGACCGGCTGTGCAAGGAGACGAAACAAATCGCTCAGGGAGATGATTTTGTCCTGCGCGTCGGATATACCAAGGGATACGGCGGCGCGGAATTTCAGCGGGCGGTGGCGGAATTTACGGCGAAATACCCCGATGTTCCCATCGACATGAAAAACGGCAATCACGAGGACTTGTATGAACTACTGCGCGGTGGACAGGCGGATTTGGTGCTGAACGACCAGAGGCGCGCTTTTTCGGACGAGTACGTCAATACCGTCCTGACCGTAATAAACTGCTATATCGAAATATCCGCCAGAAATCCCATTGCCGGGTTGGATTATGTCAATGTCAGCGATCTGCGGAACACTCCCTGTATTTTGGTCGCATCGAAAGAGCAGCAGGAAAACGAACGGTCCTATTATCATGAGATATATGGGATCGAGAGCCAATTTATATTCGCCGAAAATTTGGATGAAGCACGGCTCATGGTCGTGAGTGGGAAGGGCTTTCTCCCCATTGAGGGAGGCGAGGCGCCGTCGCAGTTTGCCGAGACGATTGCGCGGCTTCCCCTTTGCCGAAACGGAAAACCCATAAGACGCAATTACTGCGCTTTTTGGAAGGTCAATAACTCCGGCTACTATATCGAGGAATTTGCCGAGATATTGAAAGCTCAGTTTAAGAAATAGAATATTTGATTCTGTCTAAGAGCCTGCCGGTGCAGGTTCTTTTTTCGTATTAGCTTTTGCTTATAGATAAGCCCCGAAAATCGAATTGCACTTTCCGACGGAAAGCTGTACAATATAAAGTGTAAATATGGCTTCGGAAGATAAAACAAATCATAAGGAGGACTTTATCATGGATAAAAATCTGATCATCTACTACTCCCGCAAAGGGAAAAACTACGTAAACGGCGGCATCAAAAATCTTGCCAAGGGCAACACGGAGATCGTGGCGGAGTTTATCCAAAAAGCAGTGGGCGGCGACCTTTTTCAGATCGAGACGGTAAAGGAATACGCAGCGGACTATTATGCCTGCACTGACGAGGCTAAGAAAGAACTGCGCGAACAGGCAAGACCGGAGCTGAAAAAGTATCTGGACAGCATTGACTGTTACGACAACATTTTTGTTTGCGGCCCATGCTGGTGGGGAACTTTCCCGATGGCGGTGTTCACCCAGCTTGAAAGGCTGGATTTCACCGGCAAAAAGGTAATGGCCGTCATGACCCATGAGGGCAGCGGCCTCGGCTCCTGCGAGCGCGACCTGAAGAAAATCTGCGTGGGCGCGTCCTTTGGAAAAGGGCTTGCCATTCACGGCGCGGACGCCGCAAGGTCCGAAAGCACGGTTGCGGCATGGACGAAAAAGGCCGCCGCAAATTGATGATTTTAATAAGGAGGAAAGCAAAATGATTCTTGACAGAAACGAAAACAAAGAAGTGGTTGTTCTTTTGGGCGCCGGCAGCATGGGGTGCGCCATTGTCCGCCGCATTGCCGCGGGCAAAAAGATTTTGCTGGGCGACATCAGCGAAAAGGCGCTGGAGAGGGTTTCCCGTGAGTTCACCTACGGCGGGTACGATGTGGAAACGCAGGCCGTAGACGCCTGTGATGAGCAGTCCATAAGGGCATTCGCGGAAAAGGCCGCCTCTCTCGGTCCGGTAATGTACTACATCCACACGGCGGGCGCGTCCCCCAGTCAGGCAAGCCCGGAACATATCATCAAGCTCGACTTGATCGGCACCTCCTACGCCATTGACGCTTTCGGTGAAGTGATGGCGCGGGGCGGCGCGGGCCTCATCGTTTCCAGCCAGACCGGGTATATGCCTCATACCCTCACTGCCGAGGACGAAGAAGCCCTTGCCATGACGCCGACTGATAAGCTCGCCTCCCTCCCTTGTCTCGACGGCTCGAAAACGCCTAATCAGGGCGCGGCCTATATCGTCTCCAAGCGGGTGAATCAGCTCCGCGTCCGCACGGCGGCGGCCACAACATGGGCGGATCGAGGTGCAAGGATTAACACCATAAGCCCCGGCATCATCGTGACGCTATTGGCCTATGACGAGTTCAATTCGCCGGGCAACACCTATCAGAACATGATCGACTGCTCCGCCGTGGGCCGCGCGGGAACATCGGACGAGATCGCGGCGGCGGGCGCGTTTTTGCTGGGGACGGACGCCGGATTTATCACGGGAACCGATTTGCTCATAGACGGCGGCGTGATCGCTTCTCTTAAAAGCGGGCGGTTCAATCTCAATATCAGGTAAGAAAGTCAGTGCGAAAATGGAGCGGCGTGGACAGCCGTTCCGTTTTTTATGGCTCATTATCGTCGCCCTTAATTTCATTCAATTCATGAACCGTTTTCTTACCCGGCTTCAACCTTTTGGTTTAACCGTATAAACTTTTTTGAACTTCCCTTTTTTGATAAGCTGTTGTAAAATATGCTTAGGTAAAGTTTTCAGGGAAGGATGTGGAATGATGAAAAATATTATCGGAATGGTTCTGGGGCTGGCTGTCGTGCTGACTGCGTCAGCATGCAGCGCGGCGGAAAACGACAGCGGCAACGCTTCGAGCTTTATCCCCGACGCCAGACGGACTCAGACCATTTATTTTTGGGACGAGGGAAATGTCCCGGCCACCACAAGCTATACCGTCAACAACGGCAATTACTTTGATCCGCCCGAGTTCCGGCCGAATATGATTTTTTATCCGGCGGACGAGGGTACGCAGATAAAGGGCGCCGTGATGATAAATCCGGGCGGGGCTTTCATGTTCCGTGGCGACAATGAAGGCGCTCCGGTGGCGAGAATGCTCAACCGTTACGGCTATCAGTGCTTTGTCGTCAATTACCGGCTCCGTCCCTATACCCAGGAGGAGGGCGCCCTCGACCTGGCGAGAGGCATAAGGTTCGTGCGGAAACACGCCGACATCTACGGCATCGACCCCCGGGATATAGCGTCAATCGGTTTCAGCGCCGGAGGAATTCTGAGCGGAGAAGTGGCCATGAACTTTGACGGGCTTGTGAACGGGACCGCCATCGATAGTGGCTATGTCCCCGATGAACTGGATCAAGTGAGCGCCGACTTGGCCGCGGAAGGGATGTTCTATTCATTTTACGGCAGGCTAAGCGTGGCGTCCCTCGACGTCGATAAGTTTCGGGAGGCCGAGCTGCCGCCAACCTATGTCTGCTATGGCAGCAACGAGGTGTTCCGAGGTCAGATCGAAAATCACATTGTCGCCCTCCGCGAGGCGGGTATCCCTGTCGAGACTAATATGCTTGAGGGTCTGTACCACGGCTTTGCCTCGGGCGGCGGCTGGGGAGATGATTTTGACCGCTGGCTGAGCGGGGTTTTCGCGGAAAACGGCGGGGAGCTTACCGCTGACTTTGCCTCGGCGGAACTGCGCGGCGGCGAGCTGACATACTCCCTCGACATAAAAGGGAACCCCGACAGAGCCGACATAATAGTCGCCTTTTACGACAGCGGCGGGACATTGGCGGGCGTGAACATAAATAAGCCGGAGGGCACGATAAACGCCGGTGGCGGAGGCACGCTAAAGCTGTTCCTGTGGGAGAAAGGGGCGCTCAGACCACTGACCGCGGCGAAAACCCTGCGTTTCGGCGGCGAACGGGAAACTCACCTCAACAATGTACTCGCCGGAGCGGACGGCAATATCCACTACACCTACATTCTTCCGGCGGGGTACGACGAAAGCAAAACCTATCCCATGCTGATGACCTTGCCCGGCTGGAGCAATCTGTTCAATACCATCGAGACGACGCCCCTTACACAGAACCGTTACGCCGAGGGCAACGCGGCCGCGTGGACCGAGCTGGGAGGGGACTTCATCGTGGTTTCGCCCAGCCTCACCGACTGGGGCGCGAAATCGGCCCGTCAGACTGTTGAGCTTGCCGACTATTTTGTGGAAAACTTCCCCGTTGACCCAAAGCGGATATACGCGGCGGGCTTTTCCGCCGGAGGAGAGACTCTTTCGAGGGCGGTTGACATGAGGCCGGAGCTGTTCGCGGCCTATCTGCATATCTCGTCCCAGTGGGACGGCGGCTTTGAAAACGCGGCCTCCGCGCGTCTGCCGGTGTATATCTTCATAGCGGAGAACGACGAATACTACGGCTCGGCTCAGGCCCGCCGGGCATACGCTTCTCTTCGGGAAGCCTACGCCGCCGAGGGCATGACGGATGAGGAAATCGACGGGCTGCTGGTTCTGGACGTGCGGGACGATGAGTTCTTCAACGATCTGGGCATATACAGCTACCATGGCGGCGGAGGCGTCGCCGCAAACCAACAGGATATTATTTTGTGGATGTTAGGGAGGAATTAAAAATGAAAAAGCTTATTTCAATTCTTACGGCTGCGGCCCTTTTGATTTGCTCAGTCGCCTGCGGCGCGGCGGGAGAACAGAACATGAGCGCCGCCGAAAAGGAGAGCTTCATAAGCGAAAATCTGGACGCCAGACACAGGCACCTGTCGGCCCTCGTAACCCTCAGCGCCAACATGGCCTACGACAAAATCGCCGGAGAGGTGGAGGCCGCTCTCAACGACGGCCTCACGCCCGTTGAGATAAAGGAGGCCATATATCACAGCGCGGCCTACTGCGGCTACACCCGGGCGGCGAGCGCCCTTGACGCGGCGGACGCGGCCCTTGAGGCCCTGGGCGCCGACACGGCTTACAGAACGCGGATAACCTCAAATGAGGAAAACCGCTACAATGACGGCCTGACGGTGCAGCGTTTCCTCTTTGGGCCGCAGATAGGCACAATAACCGAGGGCATGGCTCCCGCCATGAAGCTGCAAACCCTGTACCTTTCGGGAATATGCTTCGGCGACTTCTACAATCGCACCGGCCTCAGCCTTTACGACCGTGAGTTCCTGACCTTCTGCACCATAGTCGCCGACGGCAACTGTCAGGGTCAGCTCATGGGTCACGCCAATGGGAATTACGGCGTCGGACACTCCCCGGATATGCTTCGGGCGGCCATCCTCGCCAACGAGGAAGTGAACGGCCCTGAAAAGACCGCTCAGGCTCTGAACGTGATAGATACCGTGCCCGGCGCGGCGGCGGAGAATGTGAAGCCGGAGCCGGAAGAAAAAACGCCCGTGACCCTTGACTACGAAAGCGACAGCGCCGAGCTTTTGGCCACAATGGAGCATTACAGGGCCGACGACGCCGACGGCTTCATAGCCGCCAATCTGGACGGGCAGGCTCAAAACCTCGTCACAGAAGCGACGACAGCGGCAATAAACGGAGCCGCCGCTCCAACCTCCGATAACAAGGCCCTGCAAAATCTCATCGACCTTGCGGTAATCGCCGCCGAGGGCGGACGGGAGGCCGAAGTCCCCGCCAAGGTGGCCGAGAGCATAAGCGCCGGAAACAGCGGCGACAGAATGTTGGCGGCGGCTCTGCTGGCCACGCCGTACAACGGCTTCCCCCGGACGCTGAACATCATGAGCGCGATTAATTCCGCCCTTGCCGATTTGCCCGAGCCGGAAAAGACCGTTGTCACCATGACAATAGGAAGTCCCACCATGACCGTGAACGGCGCCGAAGCTCCCATCGACGCTGAGGACACCGTGCCCATGGTGACAAACGGACGCACCCTGCTGCCTGTACGGGCCTTCGTGGAGGCAATCGGCGGCAGCGTAAGCTGGGACGACGTGTCCCGTACGGCGACCCTTACCTATAACGGAACCGAAATCAAGCTCACGATAGACTTGGCCGCCGCTATCCTTAACGGTGAGGAACGCACCCTTGACGTTGCCCCCGTCGTAGTAAACGGACGCACTATGCTGCCCATACGCTTCATCGCTGAGAGCTTCGGTTTTACGGTGCTGTGGAACGGAGAAACGCAGACCGTGACCGTAATCGACGCGGACACAATAGATTACGTTTTCCCCAGAGGAATGGTAAATCCCGTCCCCAACTTCACCGGCGTGTCATATCTGAACTTCATGACCGGTTATGACGAAACAATGAAGATACCCTCCTTCGGGCTGGTGACCTTCGAGCCCTGCACAAGGACCGACTGGCACAGCCACGACGGCGGGCAGATACTCCTTGTGACCGAGGGAAGAGGGATATTCAAGGCCGAAGGAGAACCGGCCCGGTATATGCTCCCCGGCGACGTTATAATGATAGCTCCGGGGCAGAAGCACATCCACGCCGCCGCCGATGACAGTTGGTTCGCCCATATTGCGCTGAGCACCAATCCGGGCGCCGGTACCACCAACTGGTACGAAAAGGTCGGCGACGAGGAATACCAAACCTACGTCGCCGAGGCGGAGGCCTCCGGCAGAACCGCCGAAGTGAGAAACACCGTGTTCCCCCGTGGCGAGGTTTACACCTCACAGGGCCTGATCGGTACGGCCTATAAAAACACCCTTGTTGAATATGAAAGCATCTGGAACTGTCCGGAGGTGGACAATTATACCCTTGAAGCCGGCGCGTCGGTAAGCCCCCACAGCCATCAGGGCGGTCAGATAATAGCCGTCACAAATGGCGGCGGCAGCTACACGGAAAACGGCGAAACAACAGAAATTAAGCCCGGTGACATTTTGACCGCTCAGCCCGGAGCAATTCACTCGATAACCGCCGGCGGAAGCGGGATTGCCTTCATAGCCGTGAACGGAAGTCCCGGCAGCGACGCTGTGAAATGGGAAAACGGCTCCGTTGCCCCGACCGAACAGTCCGCCGTGGCAAAAACCGAAGCGGGGCTTGTGCAGGGCGAGATCAGAAACGGCATATACACATATCTCGGCGTTCCATACGCCGAGGCGAAGGAGCGCTTCGTTCCGGCCGAAAAGGTGACCCCATGGGAAGGCGTGCGTCCGGCTCTCGAATACGGGCCAATGTCGCCCCAGGGCATGGTGCAGGGCGGCACGGACAACAACTGCCAGAATTTGAATATATGGACGCCGGCACTGGCCGACGGCGGTAAACGCCCGGTTATGGTGTGGCTCCACGGAGGCGGCTTTTCCTCCGGCACGGCCAACGAAACCACCACTGACGGCGAAAACCTCAGCCGTAAAGGCGACGTGGTCGTAGTTTCGGTCAATCACAGGCTGAACCTCATGGGACATCTTGACCTTTCGGCCTACGGCGACAAGTATAAATATTCCGCCAACGTGGGCATAGCCGACATAGTTGACTCCCTTGAATGGATAAGGGACAATATCGAACAGTTCGGCGGCGACCCAAACAACGTGACCGTTTTTGGCGAGTCTGGTGGCGGCGCCAAGGTTCTGGCCCTGATGACCGCGCCCGAGGCAAAGGGCCTGTTCGATAAGGGCATTGTCGAAAGCGGCGCTACCGAGACAGTCGGCCCGGTGTTTACCTCCCTTGAGGCCAGCCGCAGGGTCACCGAGCTGATGCTCGGCGAGCTCGGCATAACCCCCGACCGTATCGAGGAGCTGCAAACCGTTGATTATGACAGGCTCAACGAGGCCGGTAACGCGGCTCTTGCTCAGACAGCTCAGGAGTTTAAGATACCCGCCGCTTTGGGCGCGGGCTACAGCATGGAATGGGAGCCGGTTTTGGACGGCGATTATATGCCCACCGACCCGGTGACCGCGGACTCCTTTGCCGAGGCGGGCAGAGATGTTCCTCTCCTGATAGGCACCAACCTCAACGAGTGGACGGTAATGGGTTCCATGTTCGGCGGCGGACAGCAGGATAACGCCAGCCTTGACGAGCGTATGCGTCAGACCTACGGCGACGACGCCCAGCGGGTAATGGAGGAGTTCGCCAAAGCCTATCCCAATGAGGAGCCGAAGAACGCCCTTTACATCGACACTCTCATAAGAATGCCCATACTTAAGATCATGTCTCACAAGGCCGACCAGAACGGCGCGCCGGTCTACTCCTACATTTTCAGCTGGGGAACGTCCTATCACACGGCGGAGATACCCTTTGTGTTCAACAATGTTGACAAGACCCAGGTCAGCGGCGACCCGGAAGAGGCCAGCAAGCTGTCCGAGGTGATGAGCCAGGCGTGGATAAACTTCGCCCGAACCGGTAACCCGGGCGGGAACGGAGTTCCAAGCTGGGAGCCGTATACGCGGAGCGGCGGTGCGGTGATGATTTTCGACAACGAGACCTATCTCACCCACAACCACGATAAGGAGCTGCTTGAGATACTGGCCCCTGATTATGAGTATTAAACGCGGGAGGGAGGGCTTAGTGTGAAAAAATCACACTAAGCCCCGGCAGATTTTACGCGCCGTCGAATTTTTCCTCACCCCGATGGGGTTCGGAAACGACGATGCGCAAAAAAATCTCTTATCATTCCTTGCCCTGCGATAAGAGATTTTCCGTGAATTATAGTTTTTGCTCGCAGGGCGGCGGAATGGAGATTTTATGAAAAAAATACTTGTAACCCTCCTGTGCCTGACGCTGATAATGACGGGCTCGGCCTGCGGCGCGGCGGAGGACGGTGATATAATCAGCGCCGAACGGCCCGTGTTCGACGGCGGCGCGATAAGGTTTTCGATAACCTCGAAAACCGACGCCGACGATGTGCTGACAGCCGCCGCCCTCTACAGCGGCGGCAGGCTGGAAGGGGTGAAGGTGAACACTTTGAACGGCGAATTTGCCGTAAACAGCGGCGACGAATATATGATGAAAATTTTTGCTTGGGAAAGGGACACCTTAAGACCTCTGACCTCCGTTTTGACCTTTGACGGCCTGAAAGCGGGGGATAAGCGCCTGCCCGGCGAGGAGCTGGACGAAATCCCCGCGCCCTATTATAACGCCTCCAACGAACCGGGAACTCTTGAGGAGCTGTATTACGACACATACGAGTCCTTTTCATACGAGAGCAAGACCCGTCCCCTTACTAAGCGGGCCATAATCTACCTCCCATACGGCTATGACGAGGGCAAGCGGTACAATATTTTTTACTATATGCACGGCGGCTGGAGCAACGAGACTACCTCCCTCGGCGTACCGGGCAGGCCCTCAGCCTTAAAAAACGTTATTGACAACGCCATAGCGAACGGCGAAATGCAGCCGATGATAATCGTGTGTCCCACTTATAACAACACTAACGAAAACGGTCAGGACAGCGACAATTTCAGCCTGGCCCTCCAGCTCAACCGTCAGTTTCACAACGAATTGGTGAACGACCTGATGCCGGCGGCGGAAAGCAGGTACAGCACCTACGCTGCGGACGTGACGCCGGAGGGGCTGGCCGCTTCCAGACGGCATCGGGGCTTCGGGGGCTTTTCCATGGGTTCGGTAGCCACGTGGCGAACCTTTCAGAACTGCCTGGACTACTTCTACTATTTTATGCCCATGAGCTGCGGCACCTCCCTTGACGATGAAAACATATTCAGCGCCGCCGAGGGCCGGGATCAAAGCGATTATTTTGTATGGGTCATGACCGGCACAAACGATTTTGCTTACAGCTACGTCAACAATCGCGTCAATAAGATGCGTGGCTCGAAGTATTTTACCGAAAATGAGAACTTTATTTACCGCGTAAAGGAAGGGTACGACCACGGCGGTCTGGCGAGCATGGAATACAGCTATAACGGATTGAAATATTTTTGGAACGAATACGGCGCGACCGGCGGCCAATCGCACGCCGCCTACACCGCCGAAACAAAAATTTCCGACGTGATAAGCGACCCCGCCTTCGGCGATTACGGGCGGCTGCTGTTCCCGGTGAACAGCGGCTATTACGGCGGAAGCACTCTGGGCGATCTGTCCATGACATGGTACAACTATATCGACCCGGACAAGACCGTGGAGATAGCAAATTATATGAAGTCCCACGCGGATGCCGGAGATACGGTGTTTTATGACATTTACACCGAGGCCGAAAAGACGGCTGACCCCGCCAAGCGCAACACCGGCCTGTTCTTCTTCCGGGGTGAGCCGGGCGCCAAGTTCGCCATCTGCAACGCCGGCGGAGGGTTTGCCTACGTGGGAGCGATGCACGACAGCTTTCCCCACGCTTTGGAGCTGAGCAAAAAGGGCTACAACGCCTTTGCCCTGATATACCGTCCCGGCTGGGACACCGCCATGGAGGACCTGGCCCGGGCCATCGCCTTTGTGCATGAAAACGCCGGCGAACTTCAGGTGGATGTTACGGGCTACTCTCTTTGGGGCGGCAGCGCCGGGGCGAGAATGGCCGCCGACCTCGGCACATACGGCACGGCCTATTACGGCGAAAAGTCCTATCCCAAGCCGGCCGCCGTCATAATGCAGTACACCGGCCATTCGGAGGTCACCGGCGACGAGCCGCCCACCTACAGCTGCGTGGGCACAAGCGACGGCATCGCCAATTACCGCACCATGGAGCGGCGCATAAACGCCATAAAAGCCAACGGAACGGACGCCGAGATAGAAGTGTTTGCGGGTCTGCCCCACGGCTTCGGCCTTGGCACAGGAACCGTGGCCGAGGGCTGGTTAGATAACGCCGTGGCCTTTTGGGAAAGAAATATGTAATAAAAAAGCGACCGGGCGGCTCAAACTTGCCGGTGAGCCCTATGAATTAGGGGGAAAGCTCGAAAGGGATCTCCCTTTCGATAAAAAACATAAAATCCCAGGGCGTGTACCTGGGATTTTATACCTTAATCGGGGTAGAAATTAAATTTTATCAAGATAAAATTTAATTTTGTAAGCGCAAGCGCCCGATGCGGAGGGGTTCTCTCAAAGGGGAACCGTGCGGGTTCCCCTTTGATTAAAACTTTATTTCCTCCGGCGGGGCGGTGAAGGACGAGAAAACCGCCGTGGCGTCCTTGAAATACAGAACCTCGGTGTTGTCGTCGTCGGGGGAGTACATGGCCTGAAGATCGGGATAGCTCTCGAGCAGGTGGGCCTTGGCCTCCCTGCGGTCGTCCCGCACAAGTGTGCCCGAAACGCGGAGCCACTTTTCGCCGTTAAAAGCGCAAAGCTCCGCCTTGGGGTTAGCTTGAATTTGCTTCGACACGGCCTTTGCCTTGCCGGTCTGAATGTAAAGCTTACCCTCGAAAATGTCCACCGTACCGAAGGGGCGCACCCTCGGCTGGTCCCCCTCCGCCGTGGCCATATAGTAGGTTCCGCAGGCTTTCAGAAATTCATAAACCTTTTCCATAAATCATACCTCCATATTTGTTGTATTATCATTATACAAAATTTAAGTTGAAAAATCAAGCGCGAAATGAAAAATCTCACACAATCCTCACATTTTCCTCATAAATTTTTAACAAATATGTTGTACAATAAAAACAGAAATTCGTAACGGGCGGGAAAAAATATGAAGATGTTGATTGTTGACGACGACAGGCATTTGAGAAAGCTTGTTTATACATACGCCGGGGCCGAGGGCTTCGACTGTGTACAAACGGGCAGTGGGGCCGAGGCGATAACGCTTGTGAGGAACAATAAATTTGATATAATCATACTCGACATAATGATGCCCGGCCTTGACGGGTTTGAAACTTTGGCCGAAATGCGCAAATATTCCCGGGCGCCGGTGATAATGCTGACGGCCAGAAGCGAGGAATACGACAAGCTGCGGGGCTTTGAGCTGGGGGCCGACGATTATGTGGTAAAGCCATTCAGCCCCCAGGAGCTGATGGCGAGGGTCAACGCCATACTCCGGCGCACCAAGGGCGAGCTGGCCCCGGAGCTGCGCTTCGGCGGGCTTTACATTTCAGAGGCCGCCAGGAGCGTGTATATTGACGGCAAAAGCGTGGATCTGCCGCCCAAGCAGTTTGACCTCCTGCTGACCCTGGCAAAAAGCAGGGGAGCGGTGCTCAATCGGGAACACCTCATAGAATTGGTTTGGGGCTATGATTTCATAGGCTACAGCCGGACGGTTGATACCCATATAAAGGAGCTCAGGGACAATCTGGGCAAATATCGGGATATGATACAGACCGTGTGGGGAGTTGGATATAAATTTGAATACAAAGAATAGAAGGCTTCTGCCGGGAATGACTCTGCGCCTGTGGCTGATTATGATGCTGCTGGTGGTGTTCACCGTGGGCTTCATGTGGACGGTGCAGATTGTCGTATTGGAAAGGAGCCACATAACCTCCGAAGAAAAAGAAGTGGATGACGGCCTCGCCTCGGTGAAGGGCCGCTTGGAAAGCGAGGACCTGGAGGGCAGCGATCTGCTGGCCTACCTTGGTATGAAGGTTGGAGAAAAGCTGGTTATTTCCGGCAGCGACGGCGAGCTGATATCCATATACTCCAACGGCCACCCGGTGGACATGGCTCAAGAGCCCGAGGAAAACTTTGTGTGGCGGATGCTGCAAAGCAGTGAATGTTACGGTGATATTCTGGCGCACCGCTCTTTCAGCTGCGAGGAAAGATACAAGGGCCGCGTTTACGCATATGAGGCGGGAGTGCCGGTGACCTACGGCGGAAAGGAAGCGTACCTCATCGTGATACGCTCCTTTGGGACCCTCTATAACATAATCGACATAAACCGCAGACATCTGGTAGTGCTGAGCGTATTGCTGACGCTGGCGTCGGCGCTGCTGGCGGCGCTGCTGGCACGGCGCTTTGTGAAGCCTATCAAAAAAATAAAGACCTCGGTGGACGAGCTGGCGAAGGGCAATCTCATTGATGTGCCGGAGCTGAAGATGAATGACGAGCTGGGCCGGCTTTCCAAGTCCGTAAAGGAGCTGGGCGTGAACCTCCGCCGAGTGGATAAGCTCCGCAAGGAGGTCATAGCGAACGTGTCTCACGAGCTCCGTTCGCCTCTTGCTCTCATCGGCGGCTATGCGGAAATGGTGAGGGACATAGACTGGAAGGACGAAAAAAAGCGGAACGAGGATTTGAACCTCATAGTGAGCGAGTCCAAGCGCATGAGCGAGATGGTCAGCGATATTCTGGACTATTCACAGCTGCAAGCGGGCTATTTAAAGCTGAATTGCGACCGTTATGACCTTTTGGATATAGCCGAGGCGGAAATCGGGCGCTGCGGCGCGGAGGCCGCCCGGCATGAAATAAACATAAAGCTCAATACCGAGCTCAGCGAGTTGACGGTGTACGCCGACGCCGCAAAGCTCTGTCAGGTCATAAGGAACCTTTTGTACAACGCCATAAACCACACCGAAAACGGCGGCGAGATTGAGGTTAAGATTTCCGTCGATGAAAAGGGCGTGTTATTTGAAGTCAAAAACCCCGGCGAACCAATTCCGGAAGACGAAAGGGCCATTATTTGGGAGCGTTACCAGCGCAGCCAGCATCAGGGCGGGCGAAGTGCCGGTACCGGCATAGGGCTTTCGATAGTCAGCACCATTCTTGAGGCCCACGGCGCGACTTACGGCGTGGACTGCGACGGAGGCATAACGGATTTTTGGTTCAGGCTCGACAGCGAAAATTGACGCTTTACATTTCAGGGAAAGTGTGGTACAATTTTTATAGGTATATTAAAAAGGAGGTTTTTATATGAAAACATTGAACGCAAAAAGGCTGATCGCCTTTGCGGTGGCCGTGGCGGTGATCTGCCTGGGCTTCGGCCTTTACGCCTGGCACAGCGGCCGTCCCGTGATGGACACGGCGCAGGCGGCGGACGCGGGCACGGTGATCAAGCTGCAAATCGGCAGCCCCACCATGACCGTCAACGGGGCGGAGCAGGAGATCGACCCCGGCAGAGGAACGGCGCCCATCATTCAGGATAACCGGACGCTGCTCCCAATTCGGGCGGTCATCGAGGCCCTGGGCGGCAGCGTGACCTGGGATCAGGAAACTCAGACGGTTATGCTGGCGTATAAGGGCGACATAATCACCATGGTCATCGGCAGCACCTCGGCCTATATCAACGAGGACGCCCAGACCCTTGACGTGGCCCCCGTCATAATCGACGGGCGCACCATGCTGCCCATACGCTTTGTGGCGGAGGGCTTCAAGCTGGGCGTTGACTGGGACGGCGAGACCCGGATCGTCACCGTGACCGCGTCCGCGCCGGAGGGACACGCCACCAATGACGCCGACGCCCCGACGGTGTACATGACGACGAGCATCACCCCGGAGGCCCTTGTCGCCATATATGAGAAGCTGGGCTTTGAACCCCAGGGCAACGTCGCGGTGAAGATGTCCACCGGCGAGCCGCCAAACAGCAACTATTTAAGACCGGAGCTTATCGGCGACTTGGTTAAAAAGGTTGACGGTACAATCGTTGAGTGCAACACCGCCTACGGCGGCAGCCGCTCCAATACCGCCATGCATAAACAAGTTATAGAGGATCACGGTCTTAACGCCATATCAAAGAACGGTGTCGCTGACATTATGGACGAGGACGGTTCCCTCGTAATCCCCGTACCCACGCCCGAAAACGGCAAGTCAACCATTACCGAGGACTATGTGGGCGCTCACCTCGCCAACTATGACAGCCTAATCTCGCTGGCCCACTTCAAGGGTCACGCAATGGCGGGCTACGGCGGAGCCATAAAGAATATGTCAATCGGCATCGGCTCCACCGAGGGCAAGTGCTATATCCATTCCGCCGGACAGAGCCACACCTCGCCCTGGGGCGGCGATCAGGACAAATTCCTTGAATCCATGGGCGACGCCACCAGCGCCGTTGTCAATCAGTTTGACGGACGGGTGGTATATATCAACGTGATGAACCGGCTGTCCGTGGACTGCGACTGCGACGGCAATCCCGCCGAGCCGGATATGCACGACATCGGTATACTGGCCTCCTATGACCCGGTGGCTTTGGATCAGGCGTGTCTTGACCTCGTATATGCTCAAAAGGACGGCGACGGCAAGTCTCTCGTCCAGCGCATCGAGAGCCGCAACGGTCTCCACACCCTCGAGCACGCCGAGGAAATAGGGCTTGGAAGCAGAACGTACAATTTGGTCAGCATAGATAACTAAGCTTGACAGAACCAATAAAAAAGAGTATAATTCAGGTAGTACAAAATTAATATTTAATATAAGGAGGAAAACAAAATGGCATGTTTTATCGTACCAACGGCGGAGGCAATCGTAACGACGGTTGTAAAGAAATCTACGGACAAAAAGGAAACGCGTAATCCCTTCATCAAACGGCTGAACTGGCTTAACAATATGCTTTGGGGCGGCAGCGCGCTCCTCGCTTTCGAGCACGTTTGGCACGGGGAGGTTACGCCCTGGTTCCCGTTCCTGACCAACGCGGCGACGCCCGCAAGCACGGCCGCGATGCTGGGAGAAATGGCGACGTCCGGCGTGGGCATGGCGCTCTTGGTTACGGCGGTATGGGCCGGAATTGCCGCCGCTGCAAACGCGATAGAAAAACGCCCTGTAAGCGCGGAATTGCAGGCATAAACGAATGACGCTTTTAATAACGGTTTTCGCGGCCGTCACGGTAACGGTGATTTGGTACAACACCGCGGGCAGAATGAAGCTGGGGACGCTGGCGCTGATGCTTTGGGGCGCGGCGTTGATGTGGCTTGTTGACGCTGTCGCGGAATACATAGAAGTCGGGGCGGAGTATTTTACTCCCGCCCCGGCGGATATGCTGAACGACGCTTATCTCGGACTGTCCGTGATTGCCCTCGCGCTGGTGATATGGCTTGCGGTCGTCTTGTACAAAGACCCGAAGGGCCGGATAAGAAAGGCCATACAAAAAGAAAAATAGGGGATAGGGCGGTTTTGTTTGTAGGCTGAAACCGCCCTTCTTTTCAGGAGCAAACAGGAGCAAAGAAAAAATGAACGCAAAATATGAGAAGCTAAAAAATTATCTGAAAGACCTTGGCTCGGTTGCCGTGGCCTTTTCCGGCGGCGTGGATTCTACCTTTCTGTTAAAGACCGCCCATGACGTTTTGGGCGACAAGGCGGTCGCCGTGACCGCCCGGTCCTGTTCCTTTCCGGAGCGGGAGCTCGGCGAGGCAAAGCGGTTTTGCGCCCGGGAGGGAATTCGCCATATTGTGGTGCAATCGGAAGAGCTGAGCATCGAGGGCTTCGCGGACAATCCGAAAAACCGCTGTTACCTCTGCAAAACGGAACTGTTCAAAAAAATGCGTGAAGCGGTCGCCTCCCTTGGGATAGAGCATATCGCGGAGGGGTCCAATATGGACGACAACGGCGATTACCGCCCCGGACTTATCGCGGTTCGGGAGCAGGGCATCAAAAGTCCGCTGCGATACGCGGAGCTTAATAAAAATGAAATACGGGAATTATCCAAGGAGCTTGGTTTAGATACATGGAATAAGCAGTCCTTCGCCTGCCTTTCCTCCCGCTTTGTTTACGGTGAGAAAATTACGGAGGAAAAGCTGAACATGGTGGACAGGGCCGAACAATACCTGCTGGATTTGGGATTTACTCAGGTGCGGGTGCGGATCCACGGGAAAATGGCGCGAATAGAAATTAACAGGGACGAATTCCCCAAAATGATAGGCGTGTCCCAACAGGTTTACGAGTATCTGAAAAATTTGGGCTTTACCTATGTGTCGCTGGACCTTTGCGGCTACCGCACGGGGAGCATGAACGAGGTGCTGTGAAATGGAGCAAAAGGAATTAAAACAGCTCTTGCGGGACGTGGCGGAGGGAAGGCTCTCCGCGGACGACGCGCTGCTGAAATTCAGGGCCCAGCCCTTTGAGGATTTGGGCTTTGCCAAAATTGACCACCACAGGAGCGTGCGTCAGGGAGCCGCGGAAGTGATTTACGGAGCGGGAAAAACGCCGGAGCAGATTGCGGAGATTGCAAAGCGGCTCCGCTTCGCCGGACAGAAAACGGTTTTGATTACCCGAATGAGCAAGGAGGCGGCGGAGGTCACCGGCGGCGAGCTTCCGCTGACCTATCACGAGATAGCGCGGATAGGAATTGTGGGCGAAATGCCGGAGCCCGATACGGACTCGGCCGTCGTCATTGCCAGCGGCGGCACCAGCGATATGCCCGTCGCGGAGGAGGCCGCGCTTACCGCTCAGGCGCTCGGGAACAAGGTGACGCGGCTTTACGACGTGGGCGTCGCGGGCCTGCACAGATTGCTGGCGCATACGGAGGAGATCATGCGGGCAAAGGTGATTGTCGCGGTCGCCGGCATGGAGGGCGCGCTGGCCAGCGTGATAGGCGGCCTGGCGGACTGCCCCGTTGTCGCCGTCCCCACAAGCGTCGGTTACGGAGCGTCTTTCGGCGGCCTGTCCGCGCTGCTGTCCATGCTCAATTCCTGCGCAAGCGGCGTCAGCGTGGTAAACATTGACAACGGTTTCGGCGCCGGTTATCTTGCGAGTATGATAAATCACATGGGAGGGACAAACCGGTGAAAATTTTATACATGGACTGCGCGATGGGCGCTTCCGGCGATATGCCGGCCGCTTGGCCCGAATTGCACTGGAACGCGAAATCAGCCTTGAAGAGGCCGGACGGCCGCTGGAAAGCGAGAGTTAAAAATGATTTGGAACGTTTTAAGGCGTGAGTTCGTCTACCTCTGGTACTACTTTGAGGTGCAGCTCCGTCAGATAGTGCCCTATTGGGCGCTGGGTATAGTGCTGGGCTCGGTAATCTCCGTGTTCGGCAAGGAAAAAATACACAAAATGGTGGTCGCAATTCAGGACAAGCACCTTGGTCTGTTCGGGCTGATACCGGCGGCTTTGCTGGGCATCGCCTCGCCCCTGTGTATGTACGGGACAATCCCGCTGGCGGCGTCCTTTTCCCAAAAGGGCCTGCGGGACGACTACCTGGCCGCCTTCATGATGTGCAGCGTGCTGTTAAATCCCCAGCTTCTCATCTACAGCGCGGCTCTGGGGCCCACGGCCCTGACGGTGCGCTTCGTGAGCTGCTTCCTCTGCGGAGTGGTGGCGGGACTGTTGATACGGTGCTTTTTTAAGGACAAAAGCTTCTTCAACTTCGAGGGCTTTTCCGAGCGTGCCAGCCGTGATACCGACCCAAATATGCTCCTGCGGCTGCTTAAAAACATTGGCCGCAACATCAAGGCCACGGGCAAGTGGTTTTTGCTGGGCATATTCCTTACGGCGCTGTATCAAAGGTACGTCCCGCAGGAGGCTTTCGCCGCCCTTTTCGGCAAAAACGAAGGCTTCGGGGTGCTGATGGCGGCGACGATAGGCGTGCCGCTGTACGTCTGCGGCGGCGGGACGATACCGCTGCTCCAGGAATGGCTCATGAACGGCATGAGCATGGGCGCGGCGGCGTCATTTATGGTGACCGGCCCGGCCACGAAGATAACCAACCTTGGCGCGCTTAAAATCGTGCTTGGGATAAGGAATTTCATTCTCTACATAGCTTATGTGATAGCGTTTTCGCTGGCGGCGGGACTGCTGGTGGATCTGATTGTTTAGGGAGGAGAAGCTCATGCACAACCATCACCTTGAAACCTTCATTAGGGTTGCCGACAGCGGCAGCTTTTCAAAGGCCGCCGACGTCATGTTCATTTCCCCCACCGCGGTTATCAAGCAGATAGATTTGCTTGAGCAGGAGCTGGGGCTTAAGCTCATGGAGCGCAGCTCTCGGGGCGTTAGCCTCACCCCCGCCGGTGAGTCAGTGTATAACGACGCCAAGTACATGATACAGTATTCCCACGACTCCATCGTCCGCGCTCAAAACGCCATGGAAAAAAAGGAAAAGGTCATACGCATCGGCGTGTCGCTAATGACCCCGGCCCAATTCGTGCTTTCGCTGTGGCCGAGGATCAAGGAGATATGCCCGGGGCTGACGTTCCGTCTTGTGCCCTTTGACAACACTCCGGCCAACGCCCGGGAGATACTGAAAAACCTTGGCACCAACATCGACATTGTGGCCGGCTGGTACGACGAGGATTTCCTCAGCAGCCGGGGCTGCGCGGCCCTTCGCCTTGAGGACGAGCCTATCTGCTGCGCGGTGAGCGTTAACCACCGTCTCGCGGGCAATAAGCGGCTCAAGGTGGAGGACTTGGCGGGCGAAAACCTTATGCTCATCCGCCGGGGCTGGAACCGCTACACCGACGCTCTGCGGGAGCATTTGTGGATGAACTTTCCCGACCTCAAGGTGACCGACGTGCCTTTCTTCGACGTGAGCGTATTCAACCGCTGCGAGGAGGAGGGCGGCGTCCTCGTCGCTTTCGGCAAGTGGGAAAGCGTCCACCCGCTGCTCAAAATAATCCCCGTGGACTGGGGCTTTACCATTCCCTTCGGTATATTGCACTCGCCGAGGCCGTCAAGCGTGGTGAGCGAGTTTTTGAGCGCGGTCAAAGATGTGTGTTCAATTTCATAACCTTTAGGGCTGTAAAAAATAGTGCAGACCTGCGTCGTCACAAAATCGGCATCGCCGTTTTGCGGGGGGTTGCCGCCTTCGGCGGCTTATATGTCCGTCTTTGTATGACGGCGGCTTGAAGGCAAGCCGCCCTACGCCCTACTGTAACAGTTACGTATAGGGCGGGCTGCCCTCAGCCCGCCGCGGCCCGCATGACGGGCTTTGCCCCGACGCAGACAGTGTGATTTTCGTTCGTAGTTCAATGGCATAAAATGAGAAAATTCGCTCGTAAGGGCGAATTTTCTACATTAATGCAACTATTTTATTTTTATAGACTAATATTACAACACTAAAATTTGCCTTAAATTAAGGAATTAAGCCCTTGAACGATCTGCGCCATTTTTTTACGGCCCCCTTTTTAGCTTAAACCTTTTGGTTCAAAGGCATAAACTTTTTTGCACTTCCGTTTTGGTAAAAACCGTGCTACAATGAAATCAACAACAAAAGGGGGCAGTATAATATGGACAACTTCATTTTTGAAAACCGCACCAAGGTATATTTCGGCAAGGGCTGCGTCAAGGAGTTTCTTGTCTGCGAGGCGAAAAAATACGGCGGCAAGGTGATGCTGGCTTACGGCGGAGGCTCGATAAAAAGAAACGGCATCTACGACGAGATAACCTCCCTGCTCCGTGACGCCGATTTGGAGACGGTGGACTTCCCCGGCATCATGGCAAACCCCACCTATGAAAAGGTGCTGGAGGGTGCGCGTCTTGCCCGGGAGGAAAACGTCGGCCTCATCCTCGGAATTGGCGGAGGCTCGGTCATGGACTGCTGCAAGGCGATTTCTCTGGCGGCGGTCTACGACGGCGATATATGGAAGGACTACTGGGCGAGGAACGGGGTCATCGGCTTTGAGCCCCTGCCTCTGGGCGTGGTCGTTACCGTGACCGGCACCGGCAGCGAAATGAACGGCGGGACCGTCATAACCAACGAGGCACTCAAGGTCAAAACGGGCCGGGATTATCCCGCCTGCAACCCCCGCTTTGCCCTTTTGGACCCGACCTACACCTTCACGGTACCGCCTTTACAGATGGCCGCGGGCGGCTTTGACACCCTGAGCCATATAATGGAGATATATTTCAGCAAGCCAGACGAGGACAATGTGTCCGACGATATTGCCGAGGCTTTGATGCGCGGGGTTATAAAAAACCTCCCCGCCGCCCTGAAGAACCCGGAGGACTACACCGCCCGCAGCAACCTTATGTGGCTGGCAACGATGGCGGAGAACCGCGTTATCAAGCTGGGGAAACGGACGGACTTCCAAGCCCATCAGATCGAGCATCAGCTTGGGGCCTACACCGACTGCAACCACGGCTGCGGTTTGGCGGTCATAACCCCGCCCTATTACCGGCGCATCTACGAGGCCGGCATATGCAAATTTGTGCGCTTCGCCACCAACGTGTGGGGTATCTCTACCGTGGGTAAAAATTCCGCCCAGGTGGCAAGGGAAGGCATCGACGCTTTGGAGAAATTCATCAGGGACATCGGCCTACCCTCAAGGCTCCGCGATATCGGCGTCGCCGAGGACGCGCCCCTTGACGAGATCGCCCAAAGCTGCAATATCTCACCCGGCAGCTACAGACAGCTCACCCACGAGGAGATAGCGGAAATATTAAAAAGCAATTATTAATTCGCGGGGACAACCCGCGCGGTTTTCCCCGCGGAACCCTTTTCCGCATCGGGCGCTTGCGCTTACGGGAATTTGTCTGCGGACAAATTCCCTACCCCGATTAAGGTATCAAAAGTCCGGTACACGCCCGTACTTTTGATAAATTTAATCGAAAGGGGGTTCCCTTTCGAGCATTCCCCCTAAGTATATAAAAGTTTAATATTTTAATATAAAATGGAGGTAATAAAAATGAAAACACAGAGAACATTACTGGCTTTGGCTCTGGCCGGAGCACTGGGGGCCATGTCCCTTTCCGGCTGCACCGCTCAAAACGAAACCGCGAAGGAGCCTGAAACAAATCAAGAGGTACAGTCTCAGGCGGAAATCCCGGAGGGCGCTTTAGTGATCGCCGAGCAGGGCATTTTCTCCGCCGGCGGCACCACAATTACCAGCGAGGGCACATTTAATCCGGAGGATCAGTGGGAGGCCACAGGCGCCGGGCAGACCCTTCACGCCGACCACGCAAACGTGCTCTACCAAATACCCGCCGATGAGACGGGCCTCCCCATGGTATTTCTCCACGGATACGGCCAGTCCCGTATGGGTTGGATGACCACTCCTGACGGACGGGAGGGCTGGTCGGATATGTTCCTGCGCAAGGGACACAGCGTATTCCTGATAGATGAGCCCCGGCGCGGCGAGGCCGGAATGACTACCGTAAGCGGAAATATCAGCACCACCACGCTTGACCAGCGTTGGTACACCCAGTTCCGTATCGGACGCTGGGAAAACGGAAAGTCCGTTGTAAACGAGGGCTCTCAATTCCCCAACGACGATGAGTCCGTGGATCAGTTTTTCCGCCAAATGACGCCGGACACGGGCATGACCTCCGATATGGGCGGCGACTTTGATATGGAAACGGTGTCCAAGGCCGTTGCGGCCACCATTGACGAGGTTTACGAGCGCACCGGAAAGAATTCCATACTTGTGACCCACTCTCAGGGCGGCGGCCCGGGCTGGGCGGCGGCCGCATATACCGACCACATAGCCGCCATCGTCGCCATTGAGCCCGGCGGAGCTCCGGCCGCGGACAGCGCCGAATTTACGGCGGTGCTTGAAAAGAAGATACCCGTTACCATGTACTTTGGCGACTACATCAACAACGGCGACCCGGCCATTCAGGCCACGGCAATGTGGCAGGGTATGCGCGGCGCCTGCTACGCCTTTGAGGAGGCTTACAATGCTCAGGGCGGCAACTGCACCGTTATCGATCTGCCAGAGGAGGGTATCACCGGCAACGACCACTTCATGTTCCAGGATTTGAATAATGACGTGATCGCCGACCATATTCAAAATTGGATAGAGGAGAATGTAAAATGAGAAAATTTATATCAATCATACTCACCTTAACACTTATGCTTTTCTGCGCGTCCTGCGCCGGAGCCGAGGACAACGCCGCTCCCGCTCCGGCGGGCAATGAAGCCGTCAGCGAGGCCCCCATAGCGGATGCCGACGTGCTAACTCTCCAAATCGGCAACCCCATGATGACCGTGAACGGAACCCAGCAGGAAATAGACCCCGGCGCGGACACGGCACCCATTGTTCAGAACGGCCGGACGCTCCTGCCCATCCGGGCTATAATTGAGGCCCTTGGCGGAACCGTGGACTGGGATCAGGACACGCAGACCGTCACCATTACCATGCCAAAGGCGGCGCAGACCCAGCCCGCCGCCGGCAAAACCCTCGTGGTCTACTACTCCGCCACCAACACCACCGAAGGTGTGGCCGAAAAGATAGCCGCCTACACCGGCGCGGATATTTTCGAGATCACTCCGTCCGACCCCTACACCGACGACGACCTTGACTGGACGGACAATAACAGCCGCGTTGTGGCCGAGCATGACGACCCCGACGGCCGCCATGTGGAGCTTGAGACTACCGACGTTCCCGACTGGACAAGCTACGACACCGTATATATCGGCGCGCCCATATGGTGGGGCGAGTTCTCGTGGGTAATCGACGATTTTGTAAAGAACAACGATTTCACGGGTAAAACAGTTATACCTTTCTGCACCTCAATGTCCTCCGGTTTGGGCGACAGCGGGCGGCACGTCGCTGAAATGACGTCCTCCGGCAACTGGTTGGACGGCAAACGCTTTGGCACACGGGCAAGCGAAGCAGAGGTACAGGAATGGATAGACAGCTTGGAATTGAATTAAAGGAGGAAATTATCATGGAATTTGTTACATTAAATAACGGAATTAAAATGCCAATGGAGGGCTTCGGCGTGTTTCAGGTGCCGGACCCTGCGGTGTGCGAACAGGCGGTGCTTGACGCCATCGCCAGCGGCTATCGCCTCATCGACACTGCGGCGGCCTATATGAACGAGGAGTCCGTGGGCGCGGCCGTTAAAAAGTGCGGCGTTCCCAGGAGCGAGCTGTTCATCACCACAAAGCTGTGGGTGCAGGATTCAAGCTATGAAGGGGCGAAAAAGGCCATCGAGACCTCCCTTGAAAAGCTGGACATGGACTACATCGACCTTTATCTCCTGCACCAGCCCCTGGGCGACTACTACGGGGCGTGGCGGGCCATGGAGGAGGCGTATAAAGCCGGCAAGCTCAAGGCTATCGGCGTGTGTAACTTCTATCCCCATGTTCTCGCCGACTTCTGCGAGACCGTGGATGTTATCCCCGCGGTAAATCAGGTGGAGCTTCACCCCTTTTTCCAGCAGGAAAACGCCCTCAAGGTCATGAAGGACTACGGCGTTGTTCCCGAGGCATGGGGCCCCTTTGCCGAGGGCAAGCACGGAATTTTCACTCACCCCGTTTTGACCTCAATCGGCGAAAAATACGGCAAGACCGCCGCTCAGGTCGCCCTCCGCTGGAACGTGGACCGGGGCGTTGTGGTAATCCCCAAGTCGGTACACAAAGCGCGCATGGAGCAGAACATGGATATATGGGATTTCAGTCTCAGCCCCGAGGACATGGAAGCCGTTGCCGCCCTCGATCTGGGCCACAGCGAGATAGTCAATCATTTTGACCCGAATTTTGTTAAGATGCTGCACGGAATGAAGGTTCATTAAACGCTGGGGCGGCGGCTTTGTCCGCCGCCTTAAACCTTTAGAATTGGAATAAAAAATTGTCGCTGAAACACATTTTGTCATTTCTCCAAAACTTCGTAAACGCCTTCGGCGTTGTTTGTCGCTTTTACTTAAATTCAATGTTCTTTTGCGCGGCAAAAGAACCAAAAGCGCCGGGGCCCTCGCCATGGCCCCGGACCCCTCAAGGCGCTTAAGGGGCCTGCGGGCCCCTTAAGAATCCCCAAAACTTGTTTGCCGCCGCAACTGCTTAAACCAAAAGGTTTCTTTGAACCTTTTGGTTTGGCGGCATAAACTTTTTTGCACTTCACTTTTTTGAAAAAAAGTGATAAAATTAAATTAATCTAAGGAGGCAGAAGCTATGGCGTCGTTGATAATATATTATTCTCAGGCGCGTGGGAATACGAGGCGCATCGCGGAAATGATACGTCAGGCCACGAACTATGACATCGCCGAAATAGAAACCGCGTTTCCGTATAAGGGAACTTATGAGGAAATCGTCGATCAGGGAAAGGCCGAGGTCAGCGAGGGCTATATGCCGGAGCTGAGGCCCTTGGGTAAAATACTTTCCGGCTATGACACCGTCATAATCGGCACGCCGACATGGTGGTACACCATGGCCCCCGCCGTCCGCGCCTTTCTCACGGAAAACGATTTCAGCGGAAAAACCGTTGTTCCGTTTCACACTCACGGCGGCTGGCCCGGACACACCCTTGACGACATGAAGGCGCTGTGCAAGGGGGCGAGCTTTAAAAACGAGATGTCCGTGCAGTTTGATTTTGAGGGCGGGAGCACTCTCATAACGCCCGAGGATAAGCTGCGGGATTGGATAAAGAAGCTTTAATAAGTTTAAGGCAATACCGCACAAAGACCGCTTTAAAGCTTTGCACCCGTCTTGCTTGCATCTTTTCCGACGTTTCTTACGAAAACTCCTTGAAATACGACAGGTATCCTATGGTCGTTTTCGTAATTCCGTCAAAAAATCTGCGGCGCAATACGGGCACAATCTCTGTGCGGTATTGCCTTAATATAACCACTATAACTACTGGAGGCGAGAAAATGAAAAATCTCAAAAAAATCACGGCCTTTGCCCTGAGCCTTGCCGTACTCTGTCTCGGCTTCGGGCTGCTTGTCCGCACGCAAAAGACCACCACGGCCTACGCCGCGGACACCGGCTACGAGACCACTGACCCTGACGCTCCCGAGGTGCTGTTCACCTCGGAGATAACCTCCGAGTCGCTGCTCCGTATATATAAAGCCCTTGGCTTTGACGCGGAGGGCGAGGTGGCCGTCAAGATGTCCACCGGCGAGCCGCCAAACAGCAACTATCTCCGTCCCGAGCTGATAAAAGACCTTATCCAGGAGGTGGACGGCACCATCGTCGAGTGCAACACCGCCTACGGCGGACGGCGCTCCAGCACCGCCATGCACCGGCAGGTGATAGAGGACCACGGCTTTCTCGACGTGGCAAAGGCCGTTGACATAATGGACGAAGACGGGGACATCACCATTCCCGTTCCCACGCCTGCCACAGGCGCGCGTTCGACCATAACCACCAACCGCGTGGGCGCCCATCTTACGAACTACGACAGCCTTATCTCGCTGGCCCACTTCAAGGGCCACGCCATGGCGGGATACGGCGGAGCTATCAAAAATATGTCAATCGGCATCGGCTCGGTGGCGGGCAAGTGCCTTATCCACACGGGCGGCAGATCCAGTACAAGTCCCTGGGGCGGCAACCAGAACGCCTTTCTTGAATCCATGGGCGACGCCACAAGCAGCGTGGTAAATCAGTTTGACGGAAAAGTCGTTTATATCAACGTGATGAACCGGTTGTCAATAGACTGCGACTGCGACGGCAACCCCTCCGAGCCGGATATGCACGACATCGGCATACTGGCCTCCTATGACCCGGTGGCGCTGGATCAGGCTTGCCTTGACCTGATTTCTCAGGCCGACGGCAACACGAGATTTTTAAACCGTGTCAACGGTCAAAACGGCTTCCACACCCTTGAACACGCAGAGGAGATAGGTCTCGGCAGCCGAAGCTACCGCATACGGGATATCGACGCCGAGCCGGTGGCCGTCACCATGAGCTATGACAACGGACAGCTTACGGTTTCGGGCCTTGACGGCGAGGCGGCCCTCATCAGAGTTTCATATTCCGACGGCGCTTTGGCGGGAGTCGATATTTCCTCCGTTACCAACGGGACGCGGAACATGGAGGCCGAGGGCGGCGACAGGCTTTTCCTCTGGAACAGTCTCATGTCCATGCAGCCCCTGTGCCCGTCGGTGACCGTGCCCGACGGCGGGCCCAAGACCCTCGTGGTCTACTACTCCGCCACCAACACTACCGAGGGAGTGGCCGAAAAGATAGCCGCCTACACCGGCGCGGATATTTTCGAGATCACTCCGTCCGACCCCTACACCGACGACGACCTTGACTGGACGGACAATAACAGCCGCGTTGTGGCCGAGCATGACGACCCCGACGGCCGCCATGTGGAGCTTGAGACTACCGACGTTCCCGACTGGACAAGCTACGACACCGTATATATCGGCGCGCCCATATGGTGGGGCGAGTTCTCGTGGGTAATCGACGATTTTGTAAAGAACAACGATTTCACGGGTAAAACAGTTATACCTTTCTGCACCTCAATGTCCTCCGGTTTGGGCGACAGCGGGCGGCACGTCGCTGAAATGACGTCCTCCGGCAACTGGTTGGACGGCAAACGCTTTGGCACACGGGCAAGCGAAGCAGAGGTACAGGAATGGATAGACAGCTTGGGGCTTAATTAAACGCAGGTGAGCCGAATCCCGCACGAAATCGGTTCCTCATTGCTCCGCCCCGGGCATAAACGGCCGCAAAAATTAAGAGGCGCGGGCCTCTTTGATATATAAAATCCCTCCGGCGTAAACCCTCATGCGCCGGAGGGAATTTTTTATTTACGGCGTCCACACCGCGGTGCTATTCCCAAACATCAAGTTTTCTGTCTTTGTAGTAAAACTCTCTGTCTTTCTCTCCGATTTCACGAACAACTTGGCAGGGAACGCCAAAGGCCACCGTATTTGAGGGAATATCATGCGTTACAACACTGCCCGCTCCGATAACGGAATTGTCACCTATCTTAATGCCCGGCATAATTTGACAACCCGAGCCTATCCAAACATTTTTTCCAATATGAATTGGGAGGTTGTAAACATAGTGATGCTCGCGCAAAACGGGCAAAATGGGGTGCCCGGAGGTTGTAAAGACAACATTTGGGGATATCATCGAATAATCGCCGATGTATATGTGCTCATCGTCCACAAATGTGACATTTGAGTTGATATAAATTCCTTTGCCCAAATGTACGTGTTTGCAGCCCCAGTTTGCGTGGAGAGGTGTTTCGACCGTACACCCTGTTCCAACCTCGGCAAATACCTCATGAAGGAGTTCTTGACGAAGTTCCGTCTGCGTAGGCAAAGTGCGGTTATACTCTGTCATCTTGTCTTGATATATATGTTGGTCTCCAAGTAACGCGGGGTCGTCGTAGCGATAGGGTAAACCTTGTTGTTTTCGTTCGACATTATTCATAACAATAACTCCTTTGTTAAATTTCGGTTGATTTGGAGAAGAAAAACCATATATGAAAGTTGTCACATTGTGCGGAAGCATGAAATTTTTTAAAGAAATGCAGGATATAGCAGTTGAGCTTGAAACAAAATTTGACTGTTGTGTTGTTACACCTATTGGCGGTACAAAGAAAGGTATGGACAACACTGCAATAAAAAAGCTGGCCAAAGCCCATTACAAGAAAGTCGACATGGCGGATGCTGTTTATATCGTAAATATAGGAGGTTATATTGGCGAGGCTGTCCGAGAAGAGCTGCGCTATGCACAGACGCACAATAAAGATATAATTTTTCATGAAGTCAAATAAAAACAAATTCCAGCTTATTTCCCGCTCCAAAGCCCCTTTCAGATATATCATTACTTTGATATTATCAGAAAGGAGCTTTTTAGGTTGTGAACTAAATATCGCGTTTGTTCAGTGTGTTGTTCGCAAAAGAGCGGTATCAAAATCATGCCGTCTTAAGTATAACTTTTTATGGCCCCCAATTACCTTTTCACACGTACCACAATATCGCCGGTGTCCGTCTTTATTTCACACTTGCCGCCGGTCACGGACTTTGGCACGCTTACGTGGCCGGTGTCAGAATCCGCGAAGAAAATCTTATCCGTCAGAAGCTCGCCGCTGACGCCGCCGGTGTCGGTTTCGATATACAGCTCGGCGGCGTCGCAACCGTTGAGGCCGATATGCCCGGTATCGCTTATAAGCTCGAATTTTCCGGTGCCGACGACATTTTTGAGCGAGATGTCTCCGGTGTCTGTCTCGGCGCGAAGGTCGCCGCAAGTAACGCTGTCAAGGCTCACTCGTCCGGTGTCGGCGCCGAGTTTCATATTCCCGGCGGAGACGCCGCTTATGACCATCGCGCCGGTGTCAAGCTCAATATCGACGCTGCCCCTGACATTCGCCGAACAGCTCACCGCGCCCGTGTCACCGGCGATATTTATACTCTCAAAGGTAAAGCCCCTCGGGAGGTAAACGTTGCCGGTGTCGGTATTTATGTTCAAAAATTCGTACTCGTTTTGCGGCAGATACACCGTCATCGTCGGCCTTGTGAAGGATATCGAAATAAAGCCGAGCCACCCGCGCGAGTCTTTGGTATCAATAATCAAGGCGCCGTCTTTGACCTCCGCGGTGTGCCTGACCTCCTCGTCCTCATAGCAGACGACCCTGCATTTTCCGTCCTCTGAGGGCAAAAGCTCGAGGTCGGCCGTGTACACGTTTACCGTGATATTTTTGAAATCCCCGCTCGGCTCAAATGTGTTTGTGGCATAATTGACCGTCCCGAGCCGGGTGATATCCCAGCCGCACAGCGCCAAAGTTATGACGAACAGCACCGCGCTTGCGAGAATTAGCGCCGCGGCGGTAATAAGCCAATTTTTGACGGTTTTATTCATCACGACGCCTCCTTTCCGACAAGCATATGCTTAAGCCCGACGGCGGCCTTTTTTGTCAGCCAAATTGCGCCCTTAGTAACGGCAAGGCATACAAAAAACATAAGTATCGCCGTCCCCGCGCACAAAAGCCCAACCGCGAGCATTGACAAAGCGGTGAGGGCTCTGCCGCGTATCACAAAGTATATCGCCGAAGCAACTCCGCCGAGCGCCCCGGCGGCGACCGAAACAAAGGCCGCCCAGAACGAGATTATCACCGCCCACACGACGATATACGCCGCTAACACAATTGAGATAACGGAAATCAAAAGCGGGAGCCACAGCGGAAAACCGAGTATCAAAAGTACTATGACCCACGGTCTTATCGGGCTTTTCGGCCTTATTTTTTCTTTTACAAGCCTTGTGATCGGAGTATCCGCCAGGATTTGCGAGACTATATCCTTGACATTTCCGATCTCAGCAACCGCCTCGGCCTCCGACAGCCCGTCCTCGACGCGGTCGTCGATCATCTCGCCGTAAAACATCAGCCGCTCCTCGACGTCCTCCCGAGGCAGCCCGCGCAAGCCCCGCCGAAGCTGCGCCAAAAATTCCTGTTTATTCATTTTCTTCCTCCTTGACAACAAAACGGTAGATGAAAAGAATTTCCTTCCAATCCTCTTTAAATTCCTCGATGCGCCGAAGTCCCGAGTCGGTAATATGGTAATATTTTCTGAGCCGACCATCATGCTCGGCGCTGTGGACGGTCAACATTCCCGCCGCCTCAAGGCGCTTTAAAATGGTATATAAAGTCGATTCGGACAGCGAAAGATAGGGCTTCATGTCCTTGATTATTTGATATCCGTAGGAGTCCTTGTCCTTTATCGCCGCCAGCACGCAAACGTCCAAAAGCCCGCGCTTCAACTGAATATCCATACAATACCTCCTCTCACGGTATACATTGTATCACGAAGTATTCAATTTGTCAATAGGGAAAATGAAAAAATTTAAACATAAAAAACAGATCCCCGGCGAAGGCGAGGATAATTTTATACTAATCTGTGCGGAAGAACTCTCCCCTTTCTTGTCCTTAGTATACATTCGGACGCGAATATTATTGACAGGTCAAACATTTTATGATATAATATATACAAGTAAATATGGAGGATTGATATTCATGAACAGGAAATTTATTTCCGCCGTGTTGTCGGCGGCGCTGTTTATCGGTGCGTCATACGTTCCGGCGATTGCCGATGGCAAAAGAGCGACGCCTATGGGCGACAGAGTGACGCTCATAGTTGAAACGGAGGGGGCTCCGCTTTTGGAAACGAAAAACGCCGTCCTTATGGGGGCGTCGGAGTATATGGAAACGGACGAGGCGAAGGAAACGGAGGCGCAAATTTTAAGCGCGCAGTCGGCGGTAAAGTCCGACATTAAGAAGCGCGTGGGAGCGGACGTCAGCTCCGGCCGCACATACACGAGCGTTTTTAACGGATTCTCGGTAGAGGCTTACGAAAGCGATATTGAAAAAATAAGGGCCGTTGACGGCGTAAAAAACGTGTACAAATCGGTAACCTTTGAAGTTCCGCCCGAGCCGGCATCGGGAGGCGAAAGCGAGCCGGGCTACGGCGCGGCGATGATGAACGCGCAGGCGATGTACGACGCGGGCTTTGACGGTCACGGAAAGGTTATCGCGATCATAGACGCCGCCTTTGACACGTCCCATGAGTTTTTCGCGTCCGGTGTTGAAGAGCCGGCGCTGACAAAAAGCAAGATACGCGAATTTATCGAAAACAACGAGTTTAACGTCGATATATCGGCAAATCAGGTCTATAGAAGCGAAAAAATTCCGTTCGCGTACGATTACTGTTACGGCGACGCGGACACATACAACGCGTTGGAAACTCACGGCAACCACGTCGCGGGTATAGCGGCGGGTAAAAACGGCGTGTTTGAGGGTACAACCTTTTCGGGCGTCGCGCCCGAGGCGCAGCTTGTGCTTATGAAGGCCGGGTATGATGGCGATGACGGTTCAATGTCTATTGATGTGGTTATTGACGCGCTGGACGACGCGTCAAAGCTTGGTGTGTGCGCCGTGAATCTGAGTCTTGGATCAACCATCGCGGAGTATGCTCCTTATGATACGGCCGTGGAAAATATGCGCAAAGCGGGCATCGCGGTCGTATGCTCGGCGGGTAACTCTGACAGATACGAGGAAACGACTGATAATCCCGACTACATATACAACAACGTACCGGCGTCGGTCTCCGCGTCAACGTCGGTCGCGTCGATTGACCCGAATAAAAAGTGGGTCTTCACCGGAGGCTTTACGCTGGGCGGCGGTGAAAGATTGAGTACGCCTCTGTACAGCAAGCTGTTTTTTGAAAAATTTGCGGATAAGTACCACGATTATGTTTGCGGCGATACTCTGGCCGATTTTCAGGCTATGGGCGATATCTCGGGAAAAATAGCGGTGGTTCCGAACGGGACGGACGCGAAAAGCGGCAAACTGCTTGAAATGGGTGTTGTAGGTATTATAGTCGTGTCGGAAGACGAACAGATCGGGAGAGTAATTACGGCAAGCGATGAGATACCGGGCATAATGGTGAGCAAAACCGTCGGTGATCGGCTCAGGAGTGCGGAAACCAAGACCATTCAAACCGACAGGACGGAAAACAGGACTATAGAGGAGGACAGCGCATCGGGCATGGCATACTATACGAGCTGGGGCACCCAGTCCGACCTTGAGCTTAAGCCTGAAATCACCGCTCCGGGCAGCGATATACTTTCGGCGGGGAATGACGACGAGTACGTAAACGACAGCGGCACATCCATGGCGTCTCCTCAGATAACGGGCGCGATGGCGCTTATGAGCGGATTTGTCGATACGAAGTGGCCCGACGTAACGGGCGCGGATAAGGTCGCGCTTATGGAAAATCTGCTGATGAGCTCGGCGGATATTGTGTTCCAGGACGCGGAAAAGACGCTCCCCGAGTCGCCGAGACGGCAGGGCGCTGGCCTTGCAGACCTTTCGGACGCGCTGACGCTCCCCGTAATACTGAAGGGCGGCACGGGCAAGTCGAAGCTCAGCCTGAGGGACCGGCTTGACGACAATATAACGCTTAAATTCACGGCGGAAAATCTGACGGGAGAGGACGTGACATACGACAGTATTAAAATATACGCGTTCACCGACAATTACGAGGAGAGGGACGGTGAAAAAATAATCACCGACTCCGTGCCGCTGGAATTTGAGCCCGCCGCCGATAATCCCGAGAGCGTGACAGTGCCCGCGAACGGGGAGAAGGAAATAACGCTCAAAATAACCCTCGACAGCGAACAGACAGCCGCCAACAAGGAAATTTTCACAAACGGCTTCTGGGTTGACGGCTATATAGTCCTCTCGTCAAGGGACGGCTCGGCGACGGAGGCGAGTATGCCGTACACGGGCTTCTACGGCGACTGGACATCCTTTGACGCTATGACTCCCTCGTATTTCGAGGAGGGCGGCAGCGATGAAAACGGCGGCTTGATGGCGTCAGACACCGTGCTCGGCACAAATGTGTTTGTTCCCGAGGACGCGCCGGACAGGAGCGAATACGAAAGCGAGGATTATGTGGGTCTTTCAAACAGCATTGATCTTTACTATAATATAAATATTCGTATGCTGCGTTCACTGCGCGATGCCACTACAACGGTTAAAAATTCAAACGGCGATATTATCATTACGGAGCCAGCGTATATGGGACTGTCGCGTAAGGAGGATTATATGGACATTGTTCCGATTGGCGTGGGAGACTTGCCGGACGGCGACTACACCGCGATGGTATCGGGTACTCTCGCGTATGAGAGCGAGCGGAGCAGAACGGAGGAAAAGACGTATAAATTCTACGTCGATTCTATTCCGCCAAAGATAAAAAATCCGAGAATTTACGAGGAGGACGGAAAAACCTACGCGTCCTTTGAGGCGAGCGACAATCGCTATCTGATGGGCGCCGCGGCGTGTGACGCCACCGGCCAAACGGTTACCGAGGCGGTGAAAGCCGAAAAGGAAGCGGAAATAAAAATAGATGTGACCGGCATGGACATGGAAAGCCTTGAGTTTTCCGTCAGCGATTACGCGTTTAACGAAAACGTGTTCACAATCGGCACGGTAAGCGCGAAAATCACGGACAGTGTCATAGACGGCGGAAACGTCGCGTTTGTCGCGAGCGTCACGAATATGTCGGCCGATGCGGACGCGGACATTATAATGGCGCTGTATGACGGCGACGGCAGACTTATCGGCGTGAATATGCAAAACGCTTTTCTCGAAAGCGGAGAGAAGAAAATGTTCACATTCGATTTTACCGATGTATCGGAGATGGCTGACGCGAGACTGTTTGTCTGGGAGCATGGCAAAATGGCGCCGCTGGGGGCGGTGGGAACGACTACAGAAAACAAAAATCCATCAGGGGACATCGGTTGACGCGTCAAAAAGGAAAGATGCTGTAAAAGCAGAGTGAGCATAAGCCGCGTTTTGCCCGTTATCTCGCCAATAAAGCATAAATAATATCCGATGAGAGTGTTATAACAGTTTCCTATACTGTTTCCAAAGGTGTTTTTGTAGTAAACACCGGCAATGTCGGCATAAGGTCTCCGCATATCCGACGCAAAAAACTTCACCTGCCGTCAGCTTGCTTTCGGCGCTTTCCACTTTTTACGATGACCTCTTGCAAATTGAGAATTTCTGTTGTATAATGTTGTATAATTATTAGTAGAGAGCATATTTGTTTCCTCCTGTCTGAGTTTAGGGGTAAATTCATTATACAGGATTTTTCCAAATATGCTCTCTCTTTTTTGCTTTTTTGAGAGGTGATTTTGTATAGTATAGAACCGAAATTTAATAAAACCATCGGCAGCGTATATTGGTTCAACACTGACTTCGTGACCATCGCAGTTCCATACTTTTATGATATCGGTCTTATAGAGCTTCGATGCATAAAAAGATGGAATTTTTATCGTAAGGCGAATATGCCATGACCATTCGTATGCGGTCCGTTTTCCGCGCTTGATAAATCATTAGAAATCCGTTTTCAGCCTTACCAGGCGGCCCAGCACCCGAACCCGACCGGCGAAGGACTCCCTTGACATTATGGCCTCGTTAAGGCCGTCGCTCAGGCACACGCGGCCGCCGTCGCATCGGAATTGGGCGAACCGCTCCCCGCCGTCCGCGGCCAGGAGCAGAATGTCCCCGTCCTTCGGCGTCCGGCACGGCCTTACCAGGGCGGAGGCTCCGGGCGTCAGCCCTTGACCGGCCATATTTCCGTCCTTTATCTCAATCACCAGGCCGTCCATCGCCGAGGGCAGCTCGGCCGCCTCGAAGGGCAGCTTGTCCGCCGCCATCACCGCGCCCTCGGCGGGCAGAAGTGCCAGCGCCGCAATAAGGCGGGACACGGCCCGCTGTGAGGGCGGAACGTAGCCGTTGGTGAAATTGTCAAAGCCGGCGGGACTCACGCCCATTATTTCGGCCAGCTCCCTGTCGCTCAGGTCCACGCTGTCCTTGATTTTCTCGATATAGGCCGCGAACGTGTTCATCCTCTCACCTCCGGCTTTCCGCGTAAAGGAGGATGAGCTCCTCCACGAACTTCCGCTGCTTTTCGTCCATGTCCGCGTACAGGCGCTCCAACGGGCCGCCGCCGCTCTGCCCGAACAAAATGTAGTCGGCGCTTGTTTCCAGCGTCCGGCACAGCTCTATCAGGGTGCCTACCGACAGGCCGCAGACGCCGCGCTCGATGTTGCTTATGTTTTGACAGTCCATATCCGTTTTTTCGGCCACATATTCCTGGGTATAACCCTTCGCTCTGCGCGCCGCCTTAACTCGGGCGCCCACCGCCCGGTAATCATAGCCCTGATGCTTCAAAGCAGCCACCTCGTATACTAAGTCTTATACATCTATTATAGTTTTATTATGTGATATTTTTAATGCAGTAGTATTTCTATATATAGAAGTAGTATATCTATATATTACGGGGAAATTCTGCCGAAACACAAAATAAAAAAATCCCAAAAGAGGGATTGACATTTCGGAAAAATTGTTATATAATATTGACAGATAAAAGGGAGTAGTTAACGCCCTGCGTCGGTTGTCCCGTCAGTACGGTCAAATGACCCGGGACGCCGGTCGAGACACGGAGCCTTTCCGCGCCTCGATAGACGAGACTTTTATTGCGGTGTGTTCATGCGGGGCGCACCGCAATAAAAGTCTCGTTTTCTCATTGTGGGCGGCCTGTCCAGAAATAAAGGAGGAAAAAACATGGACATTTTAATCAGCGTGCTGCTGCTCATCGTGGGCTTTGTCCTGCTGGTAAAGGGGGCCGACCTGTTTGTGGACGGCGCCGTGGGCATCAGCCAAAAGCTCAAGATACCCGCCATAGTTATAGGCTTGACCGTGGTTGCCTTTGGCACCAGCGCGCCGGAAACCTCGGTGAGCATATCCGCCGCCGTCGCCGGCGCCAACGGCATCGCCGTGGGCAACGTCATAGGCTCGAATATGTTCAACCTTTTAGTGGTGACGGGCCTTTCGGCCATTTTTATGTCCCTGCCCGTGTCGGGGAGCATACTGAAGCGGGACTACCCCTATATGCTGCTGATAACGGCGGTGCTGCTGGGTATGTTCTTCTTTGTCACCCCCAAGGACCTGAGCCGTGCCGACGGAATAATCCTGCTGGCGCTTTTCGCCTTTTTCCTGATTTATACCGTTGTCGGGGCGCTTAAGGCGCGTTCCGGCGAGGCCGGGCCCGACGGCGACACGCCGCCGCTGTGGAAAAGCCTGCTCCTCTCGGCCATCGGAATTGCGGCAATCGTTTTCGGCGGCGATTTGGTAGTGGATCACGCCACCAGGGTCGCCCGTGCCTGCGGCATGAGCGAGGTGCTGGTGGGCCTGACAATAGTGGCCTTCGGCACCTCCCTGCCCGAGCTGGTCACCAGCGTCGTGGCCTCGAAAAAGGGTGAAAACGACATCGCCATCGGCAATGTGGTGGGCTCCAACATCTTCAATATCCTGCTGGTGCTGGGACTTTCCGCCACCATCAACCCTATCGCCGTGGACGGCGACGTCATCATAGACACCGCCATACTCATAGCCGTCTGCGCGGCCTTTGCCGTGCCCATGTACAGGAACAAAAAGCTGGGCCGGCTGTCCGGCGTGCTGATGGTTCTGACCTACGCGGCCTATTTGACGTATATCATCATGCGCAATTACGGGATAGTGTAAACTCTTTCGCGGCGGTCTGTCCGGCGGGAAAAATATCGGGGCGGCGGCCTCACTCCTCATTGGGGATATCTATTCCCGCCCTCGGCACGCTCAAATTCGCTTCCTTTATAAGGTCGCGGATAGCCGCCTCCGCCATGGATATCTCGGCGTGGAGCTCGGCGGCGGACAGTCGGAGGGCGCCGCCGCCGAGGATTATGACCTGCTCAAGATTGTCGGAGGTGGCCACCCGTACCCGATGGTTCTTCACCAGCCGGTGGGTCACCTTTTCGATATACATATCGGCGGTCTCGGCCTCCTTGGTATAGACCACGTCCACGCCGTCGATACGCTCGACCTCCCTGCGCTCGCCCTTGACCCTGTAGGCGTCAAAGACCGCTATAACCTCCTTGCCGGAAAAGCCCCTGTAGTTGGAGAGCGTTCCGATAAGGGCTTCTCGGGCAAGCTCGAGGCTTTCCTCCGCCAGCTCCTTAAGCTCGTCCCAGGCAAAAATGATATTGTAGCCGTCCACCAGCAGGTATTCCGGTCCGGAGGGCGGCTTTTTTGCGCGCGCTTCACCGTGGGAGGCGGGCTCGCGCCGGGTCTCCATGGAGTAGCGGTCATGCTTTATGGGGCCGTAGGTGCGCTCGAATATCTTTATAAGCTCCTTGTCCTCGGCCGCCCGGGCGACGTAGCCGGCGGCCATTTCACGTACCGTGGGGCGCGGCCTGTCTCCTTCGCCGCCGAAGGAAAAGCCGCTCTCGGTGTGCATATGGTCCCGAACCTGATACCAGGGCACCAGAAAGCCCGCCCCGCCGCCGCAGAACACCGAATCGGCGGTGTTGTCAAGGTCGGCGTCACAGTCATAGCCTATCCCGGCTATGACCTCATCGGCGTTGTGGCAGGGGCGGTAGCCCCCGGGCAGACAGCCGAGCCGTCCCCGGCCGCCGGTATAGCCGGCCACCTGCGTGTGATAGCCGCCAATCTCCGACACGGGGGCTTTGCCGGTAATCACCGCCGACGCGGGCGACTGCTCCGGTTGAGAAAATTCCGCCCCCATAAGGCGCAAATCGTTCATGGCCCGTCCTATGGCCTCGGGCGGTATTTCCAGCCGGAAGTCGTACCAAGGCTCCAGCAGCACCGACTTTGCGGAGCGCAGTCCCTGTCTTACCGCGCGGTAGGTGGCCTGGCGGAAGTCGCCGCCCTCGGTGTGCTTTTTGTGGGCGCGGCCGCCCACCACCGTTATGCGCATATCCGTAATCGGCGAGCCGGTCAGCACGCCTATATGCTGCTTTTCACGCAGATGGGACAAAATCAGGCGCTGCCAGTTTTTGTCAAGTATATCCTCGCCGCAGTCGGCGGCGAAGCTGAGCCCGCTGCCGGGGCGGGTCGGCTCCAGCACCAGATGCACCTCGGCATAGTGGCGCAGAGGCTCGTAATGGCCCACGCCCTCCACCGGAGCGGCGATGGTCTCCTTGTAGGCGATGCTGCCTGGGCCGAAGGCTATGTCGAGGCCAAAGCGTTCGCGCACCAGCCGCTGCAGCACCTCCAGCTGGACCGTGCCCATGAGCCTTACCCGTATTTCCCGATGCCCCTCGTCCCAGGCTATGTGGAGCTGGGGGTCCTCGGCCTCAAGCTGGCGGAGCTTTTGCAGGGCCGCCATCGGGTCCGTGCCGGCGGGCAGCTCCACCCGGTAGCTTAGCACGGGCTCGAGCACTGGGGGCGAGGCCGTCCTTTCAAAGCCCAGCCCCTCCCCTGCGGAGGCGGCGGTGAGGCCGGTGACGGCGCAGACGTCGCCCGCCTCCGCCCTGTCGGTGGAGCGGAACTTCGCCCCTGAATATATGCGTATCTGATTTACTTTTTCCGAAATTTCTCCCTCGTCCACGGTATCTCTCGCGCGGAGGGCGCCGCCGGTGAGCTTCATGTGGGTCAGGCGTTCGCCCCTTTCGTCCTCGGATATCTTAAAGACCCTGGCCCCGAACTCCCGGCCATACGAGTGCTGTACGGTCCGTTTGTCCAGCATATCCGCGAACCTGTCCACGCCCTGCATTTTCAGGGCGGAGCCGAAAAGACAGGGGAATACCCGCCGCTTTTTAATGGCGTCGGCAATGAGGCCGTCGGGAGCCTTTTCGCCCTCGAAAAATTTTTCGGCGATCTTGTCGTCAAAGACGGCAAGGGCCTCCTGCGTCTCATCGCTTTCAACGGCGGTAAAGTCGGTAAAGCCCTTGCCGAGGCGGTTGTTCAGCTCGGCCGTCAGCTCGGCGCGGGTGCGGGCGCAGATGTCCATTTTATTCACGAAAACAAAGACCGGAACCCTGTACCTTTCCAGCAGCCGCCAAAGGGTCTCGGTGTGGCTCTGCACCCCGTCGGGGCCGCTGACAACCAGTACGGCGTAGTCCAGAACATTCAGAACCCTTTCCGTCTCGGCGGAAAAATCCACATGGCCGGGAGTGTCAAGGAGGGTAAGCTCCGTGTCCCCCAGCCGCAGCACCGCCTGCTTTGAGAATATGGTGATGCCCTTTTCTTTTTCTATGGCGTGAGTGTCCAGAAAGGCGTCCCCGTGGTCCACCCGTCCGGTCTTTCTTATTTCTCCCGCCAGATATAGCAGTCCCTCGGAAAGGGTGGTTTTGCCCGCGTCCACGTGGGCCAGTATGCCGACGGCGATTTTTTTCATGCGCTCAAATCCGTTCATAAAATTTATTGAGATAATTGTACCACAGAGGGGTAAAAATTGCAATAAAATTTTCTAAAAATATGAACAAAAGCCCTTGATTTATCTTTTCAAATGTGCTATACTGTTAAGGAAATATGCCGATGTGATGGAATTGGTAGACGTAGTGGACTCAAAATCCACCGGTAGCGATACCGTGCCGGTTCGAGTCCGGCCATCGGCACCACGTCGGAGCAAAGGGTGACTACGCTCCGACGTTTCCTTTTCGGAAACGTCCGTAGCTCGTACCCATTTGCTCCTCCTTTTCCCCAAGAATAACTCCGTTATTCTCGGGGGCTCCGATTTTTACGCAAAGAGCGACTACGCTTACCCCCCTTCCCAAAACCCGCCGTCCGCGGCGGAAAAACACGCGACACCGATGCCCAAATGTCCCTAACTTTTTACGTTTGGTCGTGATACAAATGAAGGCACAAAAACCACAAATCAACAAGCCCGCTCTGGCGCTGGCACTGTTCTGCGCGGTCTGCATTTCCGCCGCCATGACGCTGGTGGCGCTTCAGCTCAGGTCCGACTCCGCGGCCCGCTCCGGCGTACCCGCGGAGCCGCAGCCGCCCGAGGCGGTCACCGTCGAGCTCGCCGCCGTGGGCGACAATCTTATGCACCTGCCTCTGATAAACAGCTGCCGCACGGATACAGGCTACAACTTCGACGGCTTTTACGAGCACATAGCCCCCTATCTGGCAGGGGCCGACATCAAGGCCATAAACCAGGAGACCGTGTTCGTGAACGACCCCTCCCGCTACAGCGGCTACCCGAGTTTCGGCGGCCCCACGGCCATAGGCGAAAGCGTGGTCAAGGCGGGCTTCAATGTTGTCGAGCAGGCGTCAAATCACTCCTACGACCAGGGCCTGACAGGTCTTGAGGACACTATGGCCTTTTGGAAAAGCCGGCCCGTTACCCTGCTGGGGGTCAACGAGACTCCCGAGGAGGCCCTTCGCGTCGATAAATTTGAAAAGGACGGCTTTACCGTCGCGATGATGAACTACACCTACGGTCTCAACGGCTATGTCCTCCCCTCCGGCAGAGAGCATATGGTAAACGTGCTGAACGAGGACGGCCGCCCCGCCATGGCGGAGCAGATAGCCCGCGCCAAGGCCGAGAGCGATATGCTCATAGTCTTTCCCCACTGGGGCACGGAATACGACACCGAGCCGGACGACTATCAGCGGGACTGGTTAAAGTTCTTCAACGAAAACGGAGTTGACATAATTATAGGGGCGCACCCTCACGTACTCCAGCCCGTGGAGGAATACGTTGGCGAGACCGGCTATAAAACGCTGGTGTTCTACTCTCTGGGCAACTTCATCTCCAATCAGGATTCCGTCGTCAAGGAGCTGGGCGGCATGGCGCGGGTGACCCTTGTGAAGGACGGGGAGGGCTGCCGGGTGGAAAAATACTCGCTGGAGCCGTGCTTCACCCATCTTTCCGGCGGCAAATACACGGTCTATATGCTCAAGGACTACACCGACGAGCTGGCTCGGAGCCACGCCAAATACGGCGGCAGTCTCAGCACGGCGGCCATATGGGACAAGTTTTACGAGATAACCGGCCGGCCGGAGGGTGAAACGGCGGCGCCGGCGGCCTAAAGGCCGGACGCCGTTGAGAGGTATTATCTTAATACTTTATTCAAAAATTTACGACAAAGCCGAAACAAAAACCGAGTATCATAATTTTAAAGGATGTGATATTCTGTGAAAAAGACGATTGGAAAAATTCTGGCCCTGACCGCCGCCTGCGCGGTGGGCGTATCGGCGGCGTTCGCTCTGCAAGGGGCCCGCGCCGAGGACGTCAGGGTCACGCTGAACGGGGAGGAGCTGACCTTTGCTCAGCCGCCCTTTATACAGAACGGCACCACCATGGTGCCCATGAGGACCATATTCGAGGCTTTGGGGACGGACGTTTCGTGGAACGCCGGAGAAAAATCGGTGACCGCCGTTAAAAACGGAAAGAGCGTCTATGTTGCCGCCGACAGCAGGTCCGCCGTCATCAACGGCGCCCCCGTGGAGCTGGCCGAGGCGCCCGTAATCAAAAACGGCGTGACCCTTGTGCCCCTCAGAGTAGTCAGCGAGGCCATGGGCCTTGACGTGGAGTGGGACGCGGAAAACCGCACCGCCGTGCTGATAGACGAGGACTCGCCCAAAGACGACAGCTGGAAGGAGACAACCGGCGATATTGACCTGAGCTCAATGACCGTGAACGGCCCCGGCCTGTCCGTGGACGGAAAGACCGTCCTTGTGACCGAAGGGGGCGACTTTACCGTCACCGGCAAAAATGCCGACGCCATGATAAAAGTCAACTCCAAATCCCGGGTGAAGCTGCGTCTAAGCGGCGTTGAGCTCACCAACTCGGACGGCCCCGCCATTTACTTTGAAAACTGCGACAAGGGCTTTATAACCGTATCAAAGGGCACCGAAAACTACCTGGCCGACGGGACGGAGTATTCCGTGGACGCCAAGGGCGCGGTGTTCAGCAACGACGACCTGGAAATTCAGGGCGGCGGCAAGCTTACCGTAGTGTCAAACTATAACCACGCCATCGTCAGCGACGACAAGCTCACCGTGGAGGAGGGCGTCCTTGTGCTCACCGCCAAGGGCGACGGTCTCCACGCCAACGACGGCATCGAAATATCCGGCGGCGACCTGACGGTGACCGCCTTGGGCGACGGCATACAGTCCGAGGACTATGTGGACATAACCGGCGGCACGGTGAATATCACCACCACCGGCCAGGTGGAGCCGTCCGCCGCGGGCTGGGGAGGCTTTGGCGGCCGGGGCGGTATGGGCCTCGGAGACATGGGCGGAGCCGATTTCGGCGGCAGAGGCGGCTTTGGCGGCCGTCAGCCCATGCAGGACGGCCAGACGCCCCCGCAGATGCCCGACGACCGGCAGCCCATGGAAATGGCCGGCGACCGGCAGCCCATGGAAATGCCTGATGACCGGCAGCTTCCGCAGATGCCGGAGGGCGGCCCCGGGGAGGAAGACGTCCTGACCGACGAAAGCGCCTACCCCTCCACCAAGGGCATAAAGGCTGAGACCAACCTGCTCGTAAGGGGCGGCGACGTCACCGTGAACTCCTCCGACCACTGTCTCCACAGCGCGGGCATAATATATATCGACGGCGCCGCGCTGAGCCTGACCTCTCAGGCGGGCAAGGGCGTTTCCGCCCACGCCGGACTGTGCGTAGAGGGCGGCGCAATAAATGTGCTTAAGAGCACCGAGGGTCTTGAAAGCAAGGACCGCTTTGTCATAAACGGCGGCACGGTACACGTCACGGCCAGTGACGACGGTCTCAACGCCGGAGGCACGAACGGTCGGGACGCCGGAATGAATGGCGGCCACTGTCTGTATATGAACGGCGGATACGTCTATGTAGACGCGGCAGGGGACGGCCTCGACGCCAACGGCATACTGTACATTACCGGCGGCACGGCCGTTGTGAACGGCCCCACAAACAGCGGGAACGGCGCCCTTGACAGCGGCGGCGGCATAGTGGTTACCGGCGGTACTCTTATCGCCTCCGGAGCCGCCGGAATGGCCGAATATCCCGCAGGCGGGCTGTCTGCCCAATCCACGGTGGTCTACGCCGGTTCCTCCGCGGCGGCCGGCGACCTGATAAGGATAGAGGACGCGGAGGGCCAAGAGATACTCACCTATTCCTCCTCCAAGCCATGGCAGAATCTTGTATTTTCCTCGCCGTTGCTCGAGCGGGGCAAGGAGTACCGCATACTCACCGGCGGCAGCTATGAGGGCGGGACCGAGACGGACGGCGTATACGAGGGCGGCAGCTACACCGGCGGAACGGTGGCGGAGACCTTTACTCTCGACGACGCGACCGTGACCGTGGGCGCCGTGACGGGCATGGGCGGCTTCGGCGGCATGGGCGGCCATCGCGGACGGTAAAATTATTTGTTGACATTTGGCCCTCCCTGTGATATACTAAGAACAAGTCCTGATAGTATAGTCAAAGGGAGGGCGCTTTATGGCCCAAAAACGCGACACAAAGCAGCGGCGGCTGGTTTTGGAGGCGGTGCGTTCACGGACGGACCACCCCACCGCCGACGAGATATATCTGGCCGTCCGGGAGAAGGACGGGAGGATAAGCAGGGGCACCGTTTACCGCAACCTGAGCGTTTTGGCCGATAGCGGAGAGCTGACCCACGTAAGGGTGCCGGCGGCGGACCGCTACGATTTGCGGCTGGATTTGCACTATCACATTTTCTGCACGGGCTGCGGAGCGGTATTTGACGCGCCGGAAGAGTACGACGGCGGCGCGGACCGACGGGTGGAAGCGGCCACAGGCTTCAGTATAGAGCGCCACAGGACCGTGTTCGAGGGACTGTGTCCCGAGTGCCGGGAAAAATGAAAAACAGCACATAAAAAATTCGGCGCGACCGAATTTTTTATATAATGACCGAAAGTCCGCCGTGGGGCCTTTCGGCGGTAGTATGAGACAGGGTGATAAAATGAGGCTTAGGAGAGTGGCGGCGATGATGCTGGCCGTTTGTTTGTCCATGGCGGCCCTCCCGGCGGGGGCGGCCTTTTCCGACGTGAAGGAGAGGGACTGGTTCTATGACAGCGTTACTGCCATGGCCGGGGCCGGTCACATCAACGGCTATCCCGACGGCTCTTTTCGGCCGAACGAAAAGATAAGCGGCGCGGAGCTGGTGAGCATAGCCGCCCGTATGCGCGGTCTCGCGCCTGTCCCCGCACAAAACGCTCACTGGGCGGGAGGGCTGATGCGGGCGGCACTTGACGCGGGCTGGTACGATTGGGACGAGCTTCCCCCGGACGCGCGGAATTACGACGAGCCGATATCCCGTCAGCTTGCGGTGAAAATAGTGATGAGGGCCTTTGCCCCCGACGCTCGGGGCGACTACGCCGTCGAGTCGGCGAAGATAGCCGATTTTTCCCAGCTGGACGGCAGGTACTACGAGCCGGTGCTGGCGGCCTACGCCCTTGGCATAGCCACCGGCGACGACAGGGGCAACTTCGAGCCCAAATCCGGCCTCAGCAGGGCTCAAGCCTGCGCCCTTTTGAGCAGGGCGGCGGGCTTTGCTCCGGCGGGGGAGGGGGCCGCGCCGCCGGAAACCTCCGTGCCCGTTGTCCCCGTTTCGGGCGGGGTCGGCGAAAACGGGCATCTACGGGTCATAGGCACACGCCTCTGCAACGAAAACGGCGACCCCGTGGTGCTCCGCGGCATGAGCAGCCACGGCCTCCAGTGGTTCCCGCGGTTCATGACGGGAAACGTAATACGCTCCACGGCCGAAAGGGGAGCCAACCTCCTCCGTCTGGCGATGTACACCGCCGAGGGCGGCTATCTCAGCGACCCTTCCGTCAAAAACACCCTTTATGACGCCGTTGACCTCGCGCGGGCGCTGGATATGTACGCCATTATCGACTGGCACATACTTTCCGACGGGGACCCCATGACCCACCTTGAGGAGGCGGAGACCTTCTTCCGGGAGGCGGCGGAGAGGTATCGCGGCGACCCGGCGGTGATTTACGAGATATGCAACGAGCCCAACGGCAATATTACCTGGAGCGGGAACGTAAAGCCCTATGCCGAGGCGGTCATCGGGGTCATCAGGGCCGTGGACCCTCAGGCGGTGATACTGGTGGGCAGTCCGACCTGGAGCCAGGACCTCCACGAGGCCGCAAAAGACCCTCTCGCCTTTGACAATATAATGTATACCTGCCACTTTTACGCCGGCACCCACGGCCAATGGCTCCGTGACCGTATAGACGAGGCTTTGGCCCGGGGCCTTCCGGTGTTTGTCAGCGAGTGGGGCGTCAGCGCCGCCGACGGCGGGGGAGGAGTCTTTGCGGCGGAAACCGGAGAGTGGCTGAGCTTTATGGAAGAAAGGGGCATAAGCTGGGCCAACTGGTCCCTCTGCGACAAAAACGAGACCTCCGCCGCCGTGAGGCCGGGGGCGGATATTTCAGACGGAATATCCGACGGCGAGCTGAGCGAGTCGGGAAAAATCGTGTTCGGCGCGTTCCGATGACGGCGGACCATTTCATACAAATTTGTTAAATTTAAAACTTGGTTATTGACTACAAGGCGGATTTGATGTATAATACACTTTGGATTTATGCGTGACCCGTTATGGAGGTGATATGCTTGTTCTGTCCCAAATGCGGAAAAATGAACCCGGACGACCGGGAAAAATGCAGCGGCTGCGGAGCGGTGCTCCATGAACCGAAGGCCGAGGCTCCGAAGAAAAAATCCGGCCTTGCCGGTAAGATAATCGCGATAGCGGCGGCGGCGGCCGTAGCCGTGGGCGGCACGGTCTTCGCGGTGAGCAGCTGTGAAAAGGCGGACGCTCAAAGCCGCGGCGCCTGCGTAATTATGGCTTTTTAAGCGTCCTGAGCGAAGGAGGTTAAATAAAATTGATATCCGTGTTTAAATCCGTATGGAAAAACATAAGAAAATTCTTTTCCGGGCTCTACCGCTTTATTGAAAATCACACCCTGATTTTCTGCGCTTTTCTGAGCATTGTGGAAAACTTTATCATAGAGGCGCTGAGCCGGCGCAGCGTTGTGGAGGCGGCTCGGTATCTGGTCAGCAACCCGGTGGTGTTTTTGTACAATTCCCTTATAATACTGCTGTTCCTGTCCATGAGCCTGCTGTTCAGGCGGAGGATATTCGGTATAGTGCTGTTCTCCCTGCCGTGGCTGCTCTGCGGCGCCATCAACAGCGCCGTCCTCAGCTACCGCGTTACTCCTTTGGGCGCCATTGACTTCCAGATAGTCAAGATGAGCCTCATCATGGTCTACCTCAGCAAGGCCCAGCGTATAATGCTGTACGTGGGCGCGGCCCTGATGGTGGTGGCGATAGTGGCCCTTTGGATATTGGGGCCGAAAATCAGCGGCAAGATAAATTTCGGCCGGAACGTGGCCGCGATAGTGGGCGTGCTTTTGGCGGTTATCCTCTGCACAAATCTCGGACTCAACTTCCAGGCCCTGGGCAACCGCTTCGGCGACCTGCCCGGCGCCTACAACAAGTACGGCTTTGTCTACTGCTTCAGCTCCAGCGTGCTGGACACCGGCATGGACAAACCCGCCGGCTACGGCCCCGAAATGGTGCAGGAGGTCCTTGACACCCTGCCGCCGGAATCCGTGCCCGGCGAGGACGCCATAAAGCCCGACATAATCATGATACAGTTGGAGTCCTTTATCGACCCCAACCTTATAAAGAACGCGAAGTTCAGCGAAAATCCGACGCCGGTGTTCACCTGGCTTAAGGAAAATTACACCTGCGGGGCGCTGCATATGCCCTCCTACGGCGGCGGCACCGCCAACTCGGAGTTCGAGGTGCTGACCGGCATGACAATGGAGCCCTTCGGCGCGGGAGAATATCCCTACAAGACCATCATGCTCAAGGCCAACTGCGAAAGCATCGCCACCAATCTTAAGGAGCTGGGCTACGGCACCCACGCCATACACAACCACACCGGCAACTTCTACGACAGGGACAAGGTCTACCCCCACATGGGCTTCGACAGCTTCCAGTCCATAGAATATATGAACAATATCGAGCGCACCTCCTACGGCTGGTGCAAGGACAAAATACTCACCAACGAGATACTCACCGCCATGGACACCGACCCCGAGCATGAGCAGCAGTTCGTCTGGGTGGTATCGGTTCAGGGCCACGGCAAGTACCCCTCCGAGCCCATCGAGGGGCTGGACCTTACGCTGACGATGGAGAGGGGCGACTTCAGCGACGAGCGCACCTCGGAGATAGAATATTACTCCAACATGGTGTATGAGATGGACGCCTTTGTCGGCGATTTGATATCCAAGCTGGAGGAGCGCGGCAGTCCCACGGTGCTGGTGCTTTACGGCGACCATCTGCCCAGTCTGGACTTCACCGCCGACGAGCTTGAGCTGGGCGACATTTACACCACCGAGTACGCCATCTGGGACAACATCGGCCTCCAAAAGCAGCCCTATCAGAAAATGGAATCCAACTTCCTCAGCGGCTATGTGACCTCGCTGCTGGGCTACAACGTGGGCGTTATCAACCGGCTCAACCAAAGCTGCGGCAGCGACCCCGACTACGAGGAAAAGCTGGAGCTTCTTCAATACGACTCCCTTTACGGCGAGCATTACAGCTGGCCCGACCCGGACTACTATCAAGCCACGGATATGAGAATGGGCACCGTGCCCGTCACGGTGGACTATGTGACCCTCATCGGGGAAAACCTCTACATCCACGGCAGCGGCTTTACCGATAAGAGCGCAATTTACATCAACGGAGAAAAAATGACCGGCACAAAGAAGCTGAGCTCCTCCTGTCTTGTGCTCAGCGGTATGTCCTCAATCAAGAAGGGCGACGCCATTCAAGTGGGACAACCCTCGAGCAAGCGCGAGGTTCTGAGCTATACCGGCGAGGTAATCTTCGGCGCGCAGGTGTCCCCACCCGAGGAGGACGTCGAGACGTCCGGAGACGAGGCGTCCGGTCTTGACTCCGCCGCATAAACGAAAAGGACTTCCGAACGGAAGTCCTTTGAGCTTGTCGAAAAACAAAAATGCAGTCTTGATACTGTAGGGGCGGTCATTGGCCGCCCGCCATCAAACGTTTATGTTGGCAATGATAAATGATATTACAATCAAATATATCCATAAAACCGTATATTTGTCGCCGTAAATCTGTGTAAGCGGGAGCGCAATGCGCTCCCCTACAAAATCCGGCAAAGAAATCGACTTTATCGACAGTCTGAAAGGACTTCCGAACGGAAGTCCTTTTTTATAAAATCTGGCAAATGGGAACCGCCCCTCGCTATACCGCCAGAACTCCGGTGTCCGTTTCCAGCAGTATCATTATATCCTCCTCCGCGCCGGTCTGGGTGTTGATATAGATGAGGAAGTTTCTGTCGTCCACCCGGCCGCGGAGCTGGTAGCAGAAGGCTTCGTCCCCACCGTCAAGGGGAATGACCGCATAGGACACGTCCGATACCGGCGCGCCGCGGCTGACCAGCTTTACCGCGTCGGCGGGCGTCAGCTTCGGCTCGGGGATGTCACGGTGGCAGTGGTTCATCACGTAGCCGCGGCCCTCGAAGCCCACGACCTCGCCGTTGTCAAGGGCCACCTTTACCTTTATCAAATCTGGATAGACCGTGTAGCCGTCCTGAGTCCAGGCGTAGTTCAGCACAGCGCAGTCGTCCTTTATGTCATAATAGCTCTCGGTCATACCGTTGTAGCCGTTCCGCCGCAGAAAGTCGGCGGCAAACTGCTTCGCCTCCTCCAGCTCCAGCTTTCTCTCGCCCACGCTGCGGTTGTTGAGCAGCCAAAGCAGGCTCCCTCCGGCCTTGGCAAGCTCCAGCTTTTTGCCGCCGTTCTCGAAGTAATAGGAGGGTATCTTTCCCTCGCCTTCGCCGGTGAGCTTCGCCCCAGAGCCGATATATACCTCGGCCGCGGCGAGGGCGGTCTTTTCGTCTATATCGGAGGCGTACTCGAGAGAAACGGGCGCCTTGTTCATCACGTGCTGGGAAAAGGGACCGTCATACACCAGGGACGGATAGTCGTGGAGCTCCTGCTCAAGGTCCGCGATGCTCTTGGCCATAGCGGAGCCGCCTCCGCCGCCGGAAAGCGCTTTTATCCCCGATTCCGCAAAGCTGACGTCGCCGTTGTTCATCTTTACCAGCAGCTCGTCAAGACCCTCCTGAAGGCTCTGGGCATACCGACCCAGCTCGGTTATGGTCTCGAGCTCGCTGTCCGTCATTTCGCCGCCGTTAAGCACGCGCATGGAAACGCTGTGGGCGTAATCTCCCACCTGGGACAGGAACTCCGCCGTTTTCGCCACCGATGTCTCGCCCAGCGGCAGGGCGCAGAGATCGGTCTTTGCCGCCGCCGCGCTGCGGTACAGCTCGCCGCTGAGGTCCACCAGCCGGCTGGGGTCCCCGATGAGCCGGCTCTTAAGCAGCTGGGTCTCCATGTCGTCCACATAGCCCGTCAAATCAGTGAATATTTGGCGGTACATAAGATTTTGCGCGTATTCCAGCTCCCGGGCCTTTTTGTACTGGCAGAGCCCGAACACCGCCAGCGCCAGCAGCAAAAGGGAAAGAATGATGTGCTGGCCGTATTTTTTCAATTTACTCATATCCATCCTCCTAAGTAAGTTTATTTTTATTGATTTTTGTTTTGTTTATTCGCCGCGGTTGCAATTTTTTTGAAAAGATGCTAATATATTTAGCGGAAAGGACTGATGAATGTGAAATATGTGATAGTTCTGGCGGACGGCTGTGCCGACCGTCCTTTGGCGGAGCTTGGGAACAAAACTCCCCTTGAGGCCGCCTATACGCCCAATATGGACAGCTTTGCCGACAATGGCAGCCTGTATTTTGTCAAGACCGTGCCCGAGGGCATGAAGCCCGGCAGCGACGTGGCCAATCTGTCGGTAATGGGCTACGACCCCCGGCTCTACTACACCGGCCGTTCGCCGCTTGAGGCGGCGTCCATCGGCGTTGAGCTTGGGCCGAACCAGACCGCCTTCCGTGCCAACACGGTGACCCTCAGCGGCGAGGAAAATTACGAGGACAAGACCATGGTGGACTACAGCGCCGGCGAGATATCCACCGCCGAAAGCGGGCAGCTGCTCAGGGCTGTCGAGGCGGAGCTGGGCGGCGGCGGCATACATTTTTATCCCGGCGTGAGCTACCGTCACCTTTTCGTCTGGGACGACGCGCCCGAGAGCTTTAAGCTCACTCCGCCCCACGACATTTCGGACAGGAAGATTAAGGACTACCTGCCCGACAACGAGGTCATTCTCGATTTGATGAAAAAGAGCGAAAAAATCCTGAAAAATCACCCCGTAAACCGGAAGCGCGTGGCCGAGGGCAAAAACCCCGCCACCTCCCTGTGGATATGGGGCGAGGGCAAAAAGCCCGCTCTGTCGGGCTTTGAGGAGCTTTACGGAGTAAAGGGCGCGGTGGTCAGCGCCGTGGACCTTATCAAGGGCATAGGCATACTGGCCGGCATGAAGAGCATCGACGTGGAGGGCGCCACCGGCAACCTGCGCACCAACTTCGACGGCAAGGCAAAGGCCGCCGCCGACGCCCTGCTGAAGGACGGCCTCGATTTGGTATACGTTCATCTGGAGGCTCCGGACGAGTGCGGCCATCAGGGGGACGCCGAGGGCAAAAAGCGGAGCCTCGAGCTCATAGACGAGAAAATAATAGGTTATATAAAGAAGCGGCTGGACGAGAGCGGCGAGGATTACAAGTTCATGGTTCTGCCGGACCACCCCACCCCCGTTTCAATAAAAACGCACAGCGGTGAGAGCGTGCCCTGCGTGATGTACCGTAAGGGCGAGGAAAACCGCACCGGCTTCGTATATACCGAAGCCTGCGCCGAGAAAAACGGCGCTTTTCGCGCGGTGGGGCACGAGCTTATGAAAGAATTTTTGAATAAATAGGATAGATATGAAGCAATACCGCACAGAGATTGTGCGGTATTGCTCGCTTCATGCGGCGGCGCAAAATTGAACAAACGGTTATCTTCCGCGGCCGTGACGCATAAATATATATTGATAAATTATACGCAAAAAGGATTTTGGGAAAATTTGCAGAATATATAAATAACAGAGAGAAAACGGCTGAAAGGAGGCTTTTTATGAACGTCAGAGAATTGACGGAGGACATAGAGAGGAGGACGCTGTCCCCCTTCGCCACCTTAAGCGTCGATACCGCGGGACGGCGGGAGCCCGCTCCGCTGTGCGAGCTTAGGACGGAGTTCCAGCGGGACAGGGACAAGATAATACATTGCAAATCCTTCCGCCGGCTTAAGCACAAGACGCAGGTGTTCGTCACCCCGGAGGGAGACCATTACCGTACAAGGCTGACGCACACCCTTGAGGTCAGCCAGATAGGACGCACCATCGCCCGGGGTCTGCGCCTGAACGAGGATCTGGTGGAGGCCATCGCCCTTGGGCACGACCTGGGCCATACGCCCTTCGGCCACGCCGGTGAAAAGGCCCTCAATATCCTCTGCGAAAACGGCTTCCGCCACAACGAGCAGAGTCTTCGGGTGGTGGACTGCATCGAAAACCTGAACCTCACGGCGGAGGTCCGGGACGGCATCCTCTGCCACACCGGTCCGGAAACGGCGAAAACCCCCGAGGGCAAGGTCGTGCGCATAGCCGACCGCATCGCCTATATCAATCACGATATCGACGACGCCATCCGTGGCGGGATTTTGAAGGAGGACGATTTGCCTGCTGAAATTACCGCAATTCTGGGTAATTCTCACGGAAAAAGAATAGATACGCTGGTAAAGGACATAATATATAACAGTATGGACAAGGCCGAGCCGGAGCTTACCCCGAAGATAGGGGCGGCCATGGACGGACTGCGGGAGTTCATGTTTGAGCGCGTTTACCTTGATTCCACCGCCAAGGCCGAGGAGAAAAAGGTCTTTGGCATTATGGCAGGGCTGTTCCGCTATTACCGTGAAAACCCCGACAAAATGGGCAGCATACGGGACGACGGAGATCCGGAACAGGTGGTCTGCGATTACATAGCGGGCATGAGCGACCGCTTCGCCCTCTATTGCTATAACAATATCTACATTCCGAAAAGCTGGAATAAAATTTAAATTATAAAAGGGTTTTCGGATTTTGTGTCGAAATATAAAATATACAATGCAAAATTCCGCGGGGAGGGTGAAGGATGGCGCGCTATTCGGATGATGTGCTTAACGAGGTCAGGAATTCCGTGGACCTGGTGGAGATAGCCTCGGCCTACGTCCGCCTTAAGCGCAGCGGCAACAGCTATATGGGCTGCTGTCCTTTCCATAAGGAAAAGACTCCCTCGTTTCATATCGACCCGGACAAGCAGCTCTACCACTGCTTCGGCTGCGGGGCGGGCGGCTCCGTGTTTCAGTTCGTCATGGCGGCGGAGGGGCTGGATTTCCCCGACGCGGTGAAGATGGTGGCCGAGAGGGGCGGCGTCAGGCTGCCGGAGCCGGAGGACGGCGAGGACATATACCGGCGGAAGCGGGATATGTACGCCATGAACAAGGCCGCCGCCAGATTTTTCCGCGACTGTCTCTTTTCTCCCGAGGGGGAGGAGGCCCGCGCCTATCTTCAAAAACGGCGGCTCACCAGCAGAACCGTGGCCGCTTTCGGTCTGGGATACTCGCCCAAGGGCTGGGACGGACTGCTGAAGCACCTGGAGGCCCAGGGCTTTACCAGGGATATGATGGCCGAGACGGGCCTCTGCGTCCGCAACGACCGGGGCCATATGTACGACCGCTTCCGCGACAGGGTTATGTTCCCAATTTTTGACGTCCGCCAGAACATCATCGGCTTCGGCGGCAGGATAATGCGGGACGGGGCCAGGGACAAATACATCAACTCCCCCGAAAGCATAATTTATAACAAGGGCAAAAACCTTTTCGCCCTTAACATCGCAAAAAAGAGCAAGCGCGGCTGCTACGTGCTGGTCGAGGGATATATGGACGTGATAAGTCTCCATCAGGCGGGCATCGACTGCGCCGTGGCGGGCTGCGGCACGGCTTTGACCGAGGCTCAGGCGCGGCTTATCGCCAAGGGAGGCGCCGTCTATCTCTGCTACGATATGGACGAGGCGGGGCAAAGGGCCTTTGACCGGGCGGCGGATATTTTTAACGGCCTTGACGCGAAGCTTAAGGTCATCACCATTCCCGACGGCAAGGACGCCGACGAGTACATAAAAAAATATGGCGGCGGCAAGTTTGAGGAGCTTATTCAAAACTCCCTGACGGTCACCGAATACAAGGTAGAACGGCTGCTGAGTAAATACGATCCCGACGATGTGGGCCAGAAGGTGGAGCTTCTTAACGAGGCGGCGGCCATGCTGGGCGGCATAGTCAATTCCGTCGAGCGGGAGGCATATATAAGGGAGCTTTCGGCGCGGACGGGCATCAGCGTCCAAGCCATAACCGCCGAGGTCAACAAGGCCGGCCGGCGGCAGGGACGCAAGGCCCTGCGGGAGCAGGTGGTAAAAAGCGTGGCCCAAAGCCGCGGCGCCCAGACTGGCACGCCGAAAAGCCGCCGTGAGGCGGCGGAAACAAAGCTGCTGAGCATACTGACCGAGAGCCGGGACGTATACGGCAAATTAAAGGACAACCTGAACTCCGAGCTGTTTTCCGAGGGTCTGCACAGGGAAATTTTCGGCGGGATAAAGGAGTGCTACGAGGGCGGCGAGCCCTCGGCGGAGCAGTTCCTCTTAAAGCGGTTCGAGCAGAGGGAGGAGGAGCTGGCCTCCGTGATAATAAAAAACGACAGCCCCGACGACGCTTTGGCTGCGGCGGAGGATTATATAAGGGTGATAGGGGACGAGGACCTTAAGGCCCGCATAGCTTTGGCGGAAAAGGAGGGGGACGTCGTCCTCCTGGCCAAACTCATACAGAACAAACACCGAAAGGCAGGTACGTAATATGGGAGAAAACGCAAATTCCAACGCAAACAAAAAAGCCATTCTCAAGGAACTCCTTGACAAGGGCAAACAAAAGGGTATGCTCACGAAAGCGGAGATAGAGGGCTCCCTCAGCGAGCTTGAGCTGGACGTAGACCAAATCGAAAAGCTCTACGACAACCTTGAGTCCATGGGCATCGACGTGGTGGGCGATATCGACGCGGAGCTGCAAAATCTTGACGACGTGCCCGACGAGGACCTGGAAAACCTCACTATTCCCGAAAGCGTCAGCGTGGACGACCATGTGCGTATGTATCTCAAGGAGATAGGCAAGGTGCCTCTTCTCAGCCAAAAGGAGGAGCTGCACTATGCCGAGCTAATGGCCAAGGGCGACGAGGACGCCAAAAACAAGCTTACCGAGGCCAATCTCCGCCTTGTGGTCAGCATCGCCAAACGCTATGTCGGCAGGGGGATGCTGTTCCTTGACCTTATACAGGAGGGCAATCTTGGCCTTATAAAGGCTGTGGAAAAGTTCGACTATACAAAGGGCTACAAGTTCAGCACCTACGCCACCTGGTGGATACGTCAGGCCATCACCCGCGCCATCGCCGACCAGGCCAGGACCATAAGGATACCCGTCCACATGGTGGAAACCATAAATAAGCTCATCAGAGTTTCCCGCCAGCTGCTTCAGGAGCTTGGCCGGGAGCCTACCGCCGAGGAAATATCCAGGGAAATGAACATGAGCGTGGACAAGGTGCGGGAGATAATGAAGATAGCCCAGGAACCCGTTTCGCTGGAAACTCCCATCGGTGAGGAGGAGGACAGTCATCTTGGAGATTTTATCCCCGACGACGACGCCCCCGCGCCCAGCGAGGCCGCCAGCTTCATGCTGCTTAAGGAGCAGCTCATGGAGGTGCTCGGCACCCTTGCCCCCCGGGAGGAAAAGGTCCTTCGGCTCCGCTTCGGCCTTGAGGACGGCCGCGCCCGCACCCTCGAGGAGGTGGGCAGCGCCTTTAACGTCACCCGTGAGCGCATCCGTCAGATTGAGGCCAAGGCTCTGCGCAAGCTCCGCCACCCCAGCAGGAGCAAAAAGCTGAGAGACTTTTTGGAATGATATATTGCGCGGCAGGCTTTCGGCCCGCCGGCGGGAGTCGGGATTTTCCCGACTCCTTTCTATATTAATATAGTATCAGCGCGGCCACCCATTACAACACGTTCACTATCACCGCCGCGGCGCCGGCCAGGACGGCCAGCCCCGCGGTTATGGCGAAGGGCAGAAAATCAAGCCGCGGGCCGCGCCGCCGCCCCCGCTCGGGAAGGGGCGCACAGTCGGGGAAAATATACTCCTCCACGATGCGCTCCGCCTCATAGACGGCGCTGCCGCTTTCCTCACGCCCGTCCCTGAGCAGAAATACCGCCTGCTCAAAATGGGGCGAGTTAAGATTTTTCAAAACTATCACCCTTCGCTCTTTGCTTTTCAAGCCCGTTTCCTCCTTATACTTGCCGCTATGACGGTCAGGTCGTCCTGGGGCACCCCGCTGGAACGGTCCCTGGCACGGTTAAGAATTTCCGAGGCCAGCTTCTGCGGAGTCGCCAGCCCGCCGTTTTCGATAAGCTCCTTTATCCATAGGCTTTCGCCGTCGCCGGAAAGGGCGACCCCGTCGCTTATCAGGACCAGGGTGCTCTCGTCCCGGAGACTTCGCTCGTAGCACTCGGCTCCGCCGCCGGCTTCGGTGCCCGCCGGCAGCCCCGCCGGGGCCAGCACCTCGGCGCCCCCGTCACGGCGCAGATACGTGGCCGCGCCGCCGCATTTGTAAAACCTCGCCGTGCCTCCAAGCTCCGCTATGCAAAGGTCGATGGCGGTTCGGCTGCCCACGCCGCTGCCCAGCATCAGCGAGTTTGTGAGATTTATTGCCGACTCCGCGTCCATGCCCGCCTCGAGCAGCGATATCAGCAGCGTGGCGCAGAGCCTGCTCTCCTTGGCGGCCTCGTCACCGCTGCCCATGCCGTCGCACAGCGTCATCGCGAAGGTGCCTCGGTCCAGCAGGCAGCAGGTGGAAAAATCCCCGCTTATGCGGCGGTTTTCCTTTACCGCCGAGGCCGCCGCCGCTTCCACGTCAAAGTCTGGCGCGACCACATAGTGACAGCGGCAGTCCCCGCAGCTCTTGAGGCCGGTCTTGGCGAATTTCAGGCCCGTGGCCTCCTCCAGCACCTGCGGGACCATATCCTCGCACCGGCCCAGACCGCCGCAGTCGCTCATGTTCAGGCGCACCTCCGTGTTCTCGTCCGAGCCCGTGACGTAGACGTTCCTCACGTCCACGCCCTTACGCCGCAGACGGGAGCGTATATCGTCGGCCAGAAGCTCGTCGCAGAGACTTGGCTCCCCGCTCAGTCCGGCCAGCTCCCCGACCACCGAGTTTACCCCCGCGAAGCCCGTGCAAAGAGTGGAGCGCAGCTCCCTCCGCCGATCGCTCCACACGCGGTCACAGCGGTACAGGTCGTACATTTTTCCAAACTCCTCCGCGAAGGTGTCGGGCCTGATGCAGTGGGACGGGGCGCGGTCGGGGCCGAGCTTTTCGCCCCTGTCGAGGACCTTTTCCATGCCCGCCATGGAGCGGCGGGTGTTGACCTCGTCCTTGCCCCAGCAGTATTTCCGCAGCCCGCAGCGGCTGCACACCCGCCGGCAGGTGCGGCCGTACATATTCTCCCGCAGGGCGTTTATCTCTTCCTCTCTGCCGGCGGACAGGGACCGCATGGCTCCCTCCGCCGTGCTCAGCGCCTTGCCCAAAAGCCGCAGCCGGTCGCGGAGAATGACGCTTTCCTCCGTGGCCGCGCCGCCGGTGGAGCTTATCACGTCGAAGAATTTTTTCGGTATCAGGAACAGTATCGCCGACGCCGCCAGTGAGCAGGACAGGTTTATCAGCACCTCCGCCGAACCGTTGGCCAGGGCCGTCACAAGGGCGTTGCTCAGGATAAAGGCCGCGCAGGAAGCGGCCTTGCCGTGCTTGCCGAAGTATCCGGCGGCGATGCCGCTGACCGCGAAGGAGGCCGGCGCCGCGTCCACCCGGCCTCGGCTCAGGGCGCAGATGAGACCCATCACCGCTCCGACCACGCCCCCGTGGAGGCTGCCGAAGCGTATGGCGTACACCAGCACCATCAGCACGCAGGCGGTCTCGCCGATATCAAGACTTCCGAAAATCCGTATGCCGCACAACCCGCTTACGCAGCAGCCGAACAGCAGGGCGAAGCACAGCGTCTCCTCACCGGTGAGCGAACGTCTCAGGTGCAGGGTGGAGCACAGGGGCAGCGCCCGGCCGAAGGCCGCCGCCGCCACATAGACGGTGGCCGCCTCCGCCAACAGCACGATAATGTCGTACAACAGCGGATAGCCCCCCACCGTCAGGCTTATGAACAGCAGGAACAGTCCCACCGCCGGCGATATGATGGCGGCCAGGGCCGCGCCCTGCCTTTTGGTGAAGAAGGGCAGCCTTCCCCGCCTTATTCCCGGCCACACGGCCATGAATACCGCCGCCGAGAATATGTATCTTCCTATTTCTAATAGTCCGGCCCCGGCCCAGATAAGGCCCGCCGCCCCGCCGATGGCGGCCGCCGGACTGCCGCCCACGGCGGCGAAGAAGGCGAAGCCGAAGGGATGACTGCCGCCTATGCCCTCGGCCCTTGACAGCAGCAGGGCCGTCAGCGTCATCGCCGCGCCGGGGGCGAGCTTTTTCCACAGTCCGACGGCGGCCTTAAGCCTCTGACGCATGGCCGTCGCCCCCTTCCGCGGACAAAACCTCAGTACATTTCGTCAATTCTTTCATTAGTTATCACTCCTCAACATAATTATACATCCGCCGCCGCGGACCTTTTGTCGAAATGACGCCTGTCCGGCATAAAATTTTGCGACATGACCCGGCAAAATGCGCCATCGCCGGCCGCAAAAAGGGAGCGCCCCGCGCCGGAGCCCCCCGCGGGGGCGGCTCAATATTAAGCCTTTGTTACAAAATAAAAAAACATATTGACATTTTATTGTTTATTGTGTAGAATTCAAGTATACCAACAAGCCGGGGTCACTGTGCCCGGGGACGGCCCGCCCGTAGGGGGAGGGGGTGTGCGGAACGGCGAAATTATTTTTACATTTCCGTTACATTTCCCGAAAACCTATTGACGAACCTGACCGCGGGTGCTATAATTCCGGTAGAAGCTCGGAAACGGGCTCGGTTCACGGGGAGAAGAGGCCCGGGGCCGCAAACCAAAACTCTTCAAAAATTTATATTAGGAGGATTTGAGACATGAACACTCTCAAGAAAACCGTTGCGGTAGTTCTTGCGGTTGCTATGGTTCTCACAATGGGTATCGCGACATCCTTTGCCGCCTTTACCGACGTGCAGAGCACCGCTGGCTACGCAGAGGCTGTGAACATCCTTGCTAACCTTGGTATACTCAACGGTTACACGGATGGTTCCTTCAAGCCTAACAACACCATCACCCGTGCGGAAGTTGCGGTGATCATGTGCCGTGTGCTTAATGCAGACCCCAACCCCGGCACTACCCCTTTCACCGATGTTCCCGCTAACCACTGGGCTGCCGGTGAGATCAACACCGCCTATTCTCTGGGCGTGATCAACGGCTATCCCGATGGCACCTTCAGACCTGAGGGCAACGTGCTTTACGAGCAGGTAGTTAAGATGATCGTTTGCGCTCTTCAGTACGAGCCCAAAGTTCAGGGCAACTATCCCACCGGCTACCTTGCAGTTGCCAGTGAGAAGGACATCTCCAAGGGCGCTAACGGCACAGTTGGCCAGCCCGCTACCCGTGCCACCGTTGCCAAGCTCGTTTACAACTCTCTCGAGGTTGACAAGCTGGCTCCCGTAGAGTACGGCTATGCCGGTTCCAAGTGGGCCGAGAAAGAGGGCGAGACCCTTCTTAAGGGCCTTGGCATCGAGAAGCTTGAGGTTGTAGTTACCGAGACCTACTACACCAGAGCTGCTGACAATGATTACGATCCTGACGATAAGACCGTAGTTCTTGCTTCCAACAAGAAGAACCAGACCTATAAGGACGAGGAATTCGAAAAGGCTACCAAGGACACCAACGCTGACACCATCGAGTGCCAGGAGGGTGGCACCGCTGCCGGCAGCATGCTCGGCTATGCCTGCGTAGCTTATGTAGGTGAGGACGAGGAGACCGGCGACGACGTTATCTACGCCATCACCGCCAAGAGCTCCAAGAACTCTGTTACCACAGTTACCAGCGACCGTTTCGTTGAGGAAGAGGACCTTACCTCTGCCGAGTCTAACAAGAACAATGAGGGTACGGTTTACTACTGGGGCAACAGCACCAAGACTCCTTCCCGCATCGCTCCCGACTCTGACGGCATCCTTGTTTATGTAAACTATGCCGACAACACCACCGAGTTTGACGAGGCTGCCGGTACCGCTTACTACGACCTGCTCAACAAGGACGGCGGCGTTGTAGAGTTCATCGATAACGACGGCGACGGCGACTACAACGTAGCTGTTGTAAGCCAGTACACCAACGAGCTCGTTATCGGCTCCGTAAGAGTTCTTGACGGTATTTACACCTTCAGACGCATGGAAGGCTCTCCCGGAAGCAACATCGACCAGTACGATCCCGAGGATGAGGAGCAGCTCAAGCTCTTTGTTAAGGGCGAGAACTACATCGATCCTTCCGAGATCGCCGAGGGCGACACCATCACCGTTGTTGGCGACGAGCAGAATGATCACATCATCATCTATCTCGTATCCTCCGATAAGGTAGACGGCAGAAGCACCTCTTATGACAGCGAGGCCGAGACCCTTTCCATCGCCGGTAAGGCTTATTCCAAGTCTCCCTCTTACAATGCTGACCTCTCTGAGTTCAGAAACTTCAGCGGTACCTTCTACTTCAACGCTGACGGCCTCCTTGCCTTTGCTGACGGTTCTTCCACCGCTTCCGGCAACTACGGCTATGTAGTAGGCACTCTCCTTGACCAGGATTGGAAGAATGCTTATGAGATGAGACTTGTTGACGCCAACGGTCAGGTTCAGACCTACAAGCTTCGCGCTGACGGCGTATTCGTAACCGACGGTACCAACAATGGCAAGAGCCACAAGGTAGACGTTGAGGATATCCACGACAAGTTCGATATCAAGGGCGCCGGCGAGACCCTTAACCCCGTTGACCGTATCGTTATGTACACCCTTTCCAATGGCGAAATCCGTAACCTTACTTATGTAAGCGATTATGACGATATCGAGAAGAGCGCCAGAGAGCTCGACGAGGACATCGCCGAGAAGTATGACATCGACGACCATTCCTTCGGCGGCGAGTCCCTCAACGAGAATACCGTTGTATTCACCGTTGACAAGGAAGACGACCAGCCCATGATTGCCGATGAGGATTACATCACCGTTACCAAGGGCTACGGCAAGTTCGTAGACGGCGACGAGTATCCCATCGTAACCTTCACTGACGACAACGTAGTAACCGCTGCCGTTCAGATCACCACTGCCAACAAGGTTGACAATGAGCAGCACGTATTCGTTGTTACCAACATCTCTACCGACGTTAACGCGGACGACGAGAACATCGTTAAGTTCACCGGTATCCAGGATGGCACCACCACCTCCTTCGAGCTGTATGATGACGATAAGGACTATGCCAACAGCATCGGCAACGATGACTATCCTCTTGGCAAGGGTTCCGTTCTCCTTGTAGGTCCCGAGGTTGGCGGCTATGTTGACACCATCCAGATCCTTGTAGAGGTTCTCCGTGACGGCAGCAGACTTGGCTCCATCACTGGCGCCGGCTATGAGACCGGTAACGTTAAGTCCAGAGACATCGACTACATCAGCGGTCTTACCACTGTTGAGCAGGTTGAGGACGACGACGAGATGGTTTACGTAACCAGCAACGGTTATGTACAGCTTAGCAGCTACACCGATCCCAGCGAGAAAGGCTACAAGCCCTCCTCCAGCACCGATGTTACCTTCGTTGACTTCACCACCGGCCGTAACTTCTCCGCCGCTACCATTCGCGGTAACCGCGGCGACCTGAGCGACCTTGAGGTAAACGATGTTGACAGCTGCGCTTTCGCCCTGTTCTTCAGAGCTTACGACGTAAAGGACGCTTCCGAGAACTTCGACATCCAGAACGAGAGATCCAGAGTTCTTGACGTAGTAGTTTACAAGGTTAGCGACGCTTCCGACATCAACGTTGACGGCGCTCTCGCCGACGTTGGCGGCAACAGCTGGGACGACGATGATGACTACGAGGATGTTGAGACTGTAGTTGATACCGCTGACGACGATGTTATCGACGTAACCGGTGACGACAGCGACAGCACCATCGTTTGGGAGTAATCTTTAAGGGTTATCTCTACGGAACGTAAAACAAAATAATTGGGAGCCGCCCACATTGTGGGCGGCTCTTAAACTGTCGATAAAGTCGATTTCTTTGCCGGATTTTGTAGGGGAGCGCATTGCGCTCCCGCTTACACAGATTTACGGTGACAAATATACGGTTTCGTATATATTTTTTTGATTGTAATATCATTTATCATTGTCAACGTAAACGTTTGATGGCGGGCGACCAATGGTCGCCCCTACACAGTACCAAGGCTACAGTTTTGTTTTTCGACACGCTCGATCCGCCCACATTGTGGGCGGATCTTTTTTGTCCGCCGCGGACGGCGGATATCACAAAAATACACAATAACTTTCGCGTATTTTTTCTCAAATTAAGCATAATATTACTTGACGAACCGCAGGTTTTATAGTATAATACCAAAGTTAAGAAAGATATCCAATATGAGAAAGGATGAAAAAAATGGCGAATACAGCACCTCTTACTAAGGCTCAGCAGGAGCTTAAGGAAGAAATTTTGGGCAAGCTCAGCCGTCACTACGGCCGCACCCTTGACGATGCCACCAAATCTCACATTTATAAGGCCACGGCTCTTACCGTCCGTGACACGATAATGAAGCGATGGACCGAATACCGCCGCAGTCAGCGCACCGCTCACCGCAAGGAGCTTTTTTACCTGTCCTTTGAGTTCCTCATGGGCCGCAGCCTAGGCAACAACCTGCTCAACACCGGCCTTACCGAGGACTATGAGGCCGTGCTCGAGAGCATGGGCTGCTCCCTGTCCGAGATTGCCGCTCAGGAAAGCGACGCGGGCCTTGGCAACGGCGGCCTTGGCAGGCTTGCCGCGTGCTTCCTCGACTCTCTGTCCGCCCTCAATCTCCCCGCCTTCGGCTGCTCCATACGTTACGAGTACGGCCTGTTCAGGCAGAAGATAGTTGACGGCCAGCAGGTGGAGACCCCCGACAACTGGCTCAGCGACGGCACCGTCTGGGAGATACCCCGCCCCGAGGAACAGCAGATAGTCCGCTTTGGCGGCAATGTGGTCACCGACTACGTGGACGGCAAGATGGTCTTCCGCTACGAAAACACCACCGACGTTGTCGGCGTGCCCTACGATATGCCTATCGCCGGTTATAACGCCAATCTGGTCAACACCCTCCGCCTTTGGTCCTCACGGGCCAAAAACGACCTCAACATGGCCTATTTCAGCGGCGGCGACTACGTCAAGGCCGTCGAGGAGAAGGCCCTGGCCGAGGCTCTGTCCAAGGTGCTTTATCCCGAGGATAACCATCAGGAGGGCAAGGCCCTGCGTCTGCGCCAGCAGTATTTCTTTGTTTCCTGTACGATACAGTGGATAATTTCCCGCTTTAAGCGTCACCATGCCGGCGAGGGCCTCGAGCATCTGGCCGACTATATAACCATTCATATCAACGACACCCATCCCGCAATCGGTATTCCCGAGATGATGCGCATCCTCATGGACGAGGAGGGCATGGGCTGGGACGAGGCTTGGGACATCACCACCAAGGTATTTGCCTACACCAACCACACCGTTATGGCCGAGGCTCTGGAAAAGTGGCCGGTGGACCTGTTCAAGCGTCTCCTGCCCAGAATTTGGATGATAGTCGAGGAAATGAACCGCCGCCTCGTGGAAAAGCTCCTCGCGGTCTACGGCGAGGACTGGGGCAAGATAAACTATATGGCTATCGTGGCCAACAACTACATTTCCATGGCCAATATGTGCCTGGCCTCCTGCTACAAGGTCAACGGCGTCAGCGAGCTGCACACCGATATCCTTAAAAACGACGTTTTCAAGGACTATTACAACCTTTTCCCCAACAAGTTTGAGGCCATCACCAACGGCATCACCTACCGCCGCTGGCTTCGGCTTGCAAATCCCGAACTCAGCCGGATAATCAGCGACCGCATAGGCGAAAGCTGGATAACAAAGGCCGAGGAGCTGGAGGGAATTGCCAAGTACGCCGACGACGAGGAGTTCCAGCGGCAGTTCCGTGAGATGAAAAAAATCAAAAAGCAGGAGCTGGCCGCCTATATCAAGGAGCACAACGGTATCGACGTGGACCCCGAGTCCATTTTCGACGTGCAGGTAAAGCGCCTTCACGAGTACAAGCGCCAGCTGCTCAACATACTTCATGTGCTTTACCTCTATGATAAGCTCAAGCACGACCCCAATTACGATGTTCTGCCCCACACCTTTATCTTCGGCGCCAAGGCTTCTCCCGGATATAAGCGGGCCAAGCTCATTATCCGCCTTATCAACGACGTCGCCAAGCTTGTCAATGACGACCCCGACCTGGGCGGCAAGCTGAAGGTAGTATTTATCGAGAACTACGGCGTGTCTCTGGCCCAGAAGATAATCCCCGCCGCGGACATCTCCGAGCAGATATCCACCGCCGGTCTTGAGGCCAGCGGCACCGGCAACATGAAGTTCATGGCCAACGGCGCCCTCACCATCGGCACACTTGACGGCGCCAACGTGGAGATGCTGCGCTGCGTGGGCGACGACAATATCTTCATTTTCGGCATGACCACTCCCGAGGTCAACCGCGCCCTCCGCTTTGAGGGTGAGACCAGCCAGGATATCTACGCGTCCTCGCCCGACATTCGCCGGATATTGGATATGCTCATCGACGGCACCATCAATCCCACCGACCACCATCTCTACTACGACCTGTACCAGTCGCTGGTGTTCGGCGACTACGGCGTGGCCGACAAGTTCATGGTAGTCAGGGACTTCCGGGCCTACTGCGCCATCCACGAGAAGGCCGACCACCAGTACCGTGACCGGAAGCTCTGGACCAGAAAGGCTATCCTTAACGTGGCCTACAGCGGCTTCTTCTCCAGCGACCGCACCATCGAGGAATACAATGACAAAATCTGGCACCTGCCCAAGGTGGAGCGGTAATGTCGGTATAAATCCCAACCAACAATACGGCGTCGGGGCAAAGGTTGACTTTGCCCCGACGTTTTCTTTTGGGAAAACGTCGGAGCGCGCAGCCTTGCCGCTCCTTTTTCCGATATATTGTTTGTTGGGGCTTATTGCTCATGGAGTTTGCGTCAGTTCGAGTCACCCCCTGCAGCAAAGGGGTGATTTTTTAAAAAAATTTACAAAAGGGCTTGAAATTTTACAACTATGGAGTTATAATATAAATGAAAATTGCAACAGGAGGTAGATATGACATGAAAAAAAGTAAATTCGTCGGGCTACTGGGGCTGGCGATTTTTTTTGCGCTGGTTTTGAGCTTACCGCCGCGGGGAGCCTTTGCCGCCGCCGGCTCCGGGAGCTGCGGCGTGGGGGTGCGTTGGACGTTCAGCGCGGCTACGGGGACGCTGACCATCAGCGGTGACGGTGATATGAACAACTATTCCTACTATTCGCCCGCGCCCTGGGCCGATATGTACATGAGCATCAGCCGGGTAAATGTGGGCGAGGGTGTTACCTCGGTGGGTAGCTACGCCTTTTACGAGGGGCGGTGGGAGAGCGAGTATGTCAACCTTCGCTCGGTGTCCCTGCCCTCCACCCTCAAATCGGTGGGCAGTCACGCCTTTTATGAGTGCTCTGCCCTTACCGGCGTTGAACTGCCGTCCGAAGTGAGGAAAGTGGGAGATTATGCTTTTGCGGACTGTAAGTCTCTCAGAACCGTCACCGGCGGCGACGGCGTTACTGAAATGGGAGCTTACGCTTTTAGCGATTGTCAGGCTTTGACGGGCTTCGACCTGCCCGCCGGGCTCACGGCTGTTCCCGAGGGACTGTTCGAGGAGTGTGCCGGTCTGCGCACAGTTACCTTCCCCGATGGGTTGACATCAATAGGGCCGGGAGCTTTCGAGGACTGCGCCCTTCTGGGCGGAGCCGTCCTGCCCGAAGGTCTGCGGCTTATCGGCGACAAGGCGTTTGAGGGCTGCGCCTCGCTTAAGGCCGTCAACATTCCGTCCACGGTTACATATCTTGGCAGGGGAGCCTACGAGGACTGCACCGGTGTGGAGACAGTGACCTACGACGCCGCCGACGCGGAGGTGTCCGCATACTATTACGGCGAGTATGAGCCTCCCTTTGCCGAGTGCCGGGGAATTACGAGCCTGATAGTCGGCTCGGGCGTAAAGAAAATCAAGGCCTATACCTTTGCCGGTCTGCGGAGCCTTGCCTCCGTTACTCTTGGCGACGGCGTCGGCGAGATAGGCGAGCGGGCCTTTTACGGCGATTCCCTCATACGGGACGTGTATTACGACGGCTCGACGGCGGATTGGGGCAGGATAAGAATTGCCTCCGGCAACGAGAGCCTTTCAAGGGCTCAGATACATTATGGCGGCAGCGGCAGCAGCGGCCCCGTTGACCCCGTTGACCCCGTTGACCCTGTTGACCCCGTTGACCCCGTTGACCCCACGGCCGCAAAGATAACGGTGGGCCGCGCCGCCGGCAGACCCGGCGCCAATGTGACCGTACCCGTTACTCTTTCCGGCAATCCGGGCATCGCCACGTTCAGCCTTCAAATCAACTTCGATAAAACAAAGCTGACTCCTGTTTCGGTCAAAAAGGGACCGGCCCTTACCGCGGGCACCCTTGTCAGCAACGTGGACCAGGGCGGCGACATGACGCGCTTCGATTTTGTGACCGCCTACTGGTATAATCCCTCCAATATCAGCGACAACGGCACGGTTCTGAACCTTGCGTTCAAAGTTAACGAGACCGCGCCCGAGGGAGAGATACCCCTCACCGTGACTTTCAAGCCCGGAGACGCCGCCAACCAGCACATGGAGGATGTGGAGCTTAACATCACCGGCGGCGCTGTTGATGTACGCACGGCCATCATGGGGGATGTGAACACCGACGGAGAACTGAATTCCAAGGACGGCCTCAAGCTCAGCCAGTATCTGGCCAAGTGGGATGTGCCCATGAGCGCCTCCGAGCTTTCCGCCGCCGATGTGGAAAAGGACGGAGAGGTCAACTCCAAGGACGGCCTCAAGCTCAGTCAGTATCTTGCCAAATGGGACGTGTCTATTCAGGAGCTGGCGCTGCCAATGACCGCCGGCGGTCGCATAGCCTTTGCGGTGGACAGCGTTTCCGCCTCTGCCGGTGGCTACGTGGACGTGCCGGTGCGCATAACGGCCAACACTGGAGTATCGACCTTCAATCTTGAGCTTCACTATGACAGCTCGGCTCTGACGCCTGTCTCCATAACAAAGGGAGAGGCCCTGGCTGACGGCAGTCTTACCAGCAATATACAGCAGGGCGGAGGTAATTACGACTTCGTGACGGCGTACTGGGTAAATCCTTACAATGTTGCCGCCGACGGCGAGGCGTTTACGGTAAGGTTCAAGGTGGCGGAAAACGCTGCCGGCGCTTTGTCCGTGGAGCTGCTTTACCCCGAAAACGACCCGCCGCTGACTCAGGGCTTTGAGCAGCTCAGGGTGGAAGCCGCCGGCGGCGTAGTGACCGTTGACGGAACCTCCGCTGAGGATCGCGACTATACCGTAACTTCCCTCGTCAAGGAGGACATGGGCTCGTCGGTACGCCTCAGGGCCGGCGTGACCAAAAACACCGGCCGCTCCGGTGAGGACGCGGTGGTCATCGCCATGTACAAGGACGGCGAGCTGTTGGATATGATATTCATGGAAGCGAGCTTCGCTCAGGGTCAGACCGTGACCTTCGGCGGAACGCTGCCGTCGGCGCCCGGCGCGGTTTACAAGGCTTTTGTCTGGGACGACCTTGACAGCATGACGCCTTTGAGCAACGCGGCGTCCGAGTGACGGCTTTTCCGCAGGAAATGTCGGAACGGAGACCGGCTTTGCCCCGACGCCGACGAGGTTGATTTTAGTTCGTAGTTCAAGGGCATAAATTAAAAAGAAAAACCGTCTTTTTCTCGTAAAAAGGCGGTTTTTCCACATCAATTCACAAACTTGATTGTATTGCCGGATTTATCAATACATAAATTTGGCTTAAATAAAGGTTTTCAGCCAAATGGGGCCCCCGCAAAACGGCGAAGCCGATTTTGTGGGGAAAAGGAGTCACAGCGAGGTGAGCCGAGTTTTGATTTTTTAATTAAAACTCGCGATACCGAGCTTGTGACGACGCAGGTCTGCGCCATTTTTTTATAGCCCCTCTTATTGTATATTTATGCCGTCACATACACTGTCGTTTGCAGCGGTATCGTCGCGGCCAGCCAGTTGATATTTTCCGGCAGCAGGCGGACGCAGCCGTGAGAGATGCGCATCCCAACCCTGCCGTCATAGTAGCCGCCGTTATACCGCAGCAGCACCGAATGTATGGCGTAGCCGTTGCCGTAAAATCTCATTATCGGGCCGCAGTAATAGTTGGGATAGGTCCAGCGGTCCTGCTTTTGATAATATTTGAAGGTCCCCTCGATGGTGGGGGAGCCGGGAGCCCCGATAGCGCAGGGAAAGCTGTCTATCATATGCCAATGGTCCTTGGAGCCGGTAAAGACCCGAACGGTATATTCCGATTTGGATATCCAGATAAGGTATTCTGTGTCGCTGGACACTCCTCTGGAATTTATCCGCTTTTCGGCCTCGTTCATGGCGTAGGGCGAACGGTCCAGGGCAAAGTCCAGTGTGCGGCCGTCGTCGCTGTACCTGATGGCGCAGTCAAAAGCGCCGGCCACCGCCGCTGCGGGCACGTAAAGCTCCCCGTCAAGGCTCATGGGCACGGGGGCCACGCTCATGGGCTCGCCGTTTTTATAGGCCGTGTCCCGGCCCGGATAGAACAGCAGCGTCCGGTCACCGGCGGCGAGCGTAACACCGCCGTCCTCGCCGTAGGACGAGCTGACGCCCACCTCGCTTTCGAGGGCGCCCGCGGGTATGAGCACGCCTTCGGGACAGGGATAGAGGGCCACGTCCGTCCGAACCCGTCCGTCAAAGGTCACGTTTATGAAACGCTCCGCCGCGGGGCGAAGGGTCAGATAAAACTCGGTGTGGTAGAGCAGAGCCGTGGCCTCCTCGTTGGGGTAGGAGTAGGTCTCCAGCTCAAAGGACGAACCGGCCGCGCCGTTGTAGAACAGCTCGGCCTCGCCGTCGGTCAGGGCGAATACAAAACGCTTGCCGGCGGAGTATTCCGGCACCGCGAACTCCAGAAGGGGCGCGGCCTCGTAGGTTTGGGAATACGTCACGCTCTTTGCGCCCAAAACCTCGCCGGTGTCGGCGTCCCGAAGCTCAAAGGTCAAGGTCTGAGCCTTGGGCGCGCCGTATGGCACGTCTGTTTGGAGCACCACGCCCACCGAGCGGAACAGAGGTTCCTCGGCAAGGGCCGCCGTCCCGAGGGACAAAAGCACGGCTAAGGCCGTTATCAGGGCTATGTATTTTTTCATTGTCAGTCCTCCGCGGATTCGCTTCCGTCGCCGTCGTCGTCGGAGTAATGAGAGGCGACCGTGGCGCCGCCGTATATCTTTTCACGTATCTGGCGGTCGATTTCACGCGCAAACTCGGGGTTGTCAAGCAGGTACTTCTTTACGTTTTCTCTGCCCTGCCCGAGGCGTTCGGTCCCGTAGCTGAACCACGCGCCGCCCTTTTTGATGATGCCCAGCTCCACGGCCACGTCCAAAAGACAGCCCTCGCCGCTGATGCCCTTGCCGTACATTATGTCAAACTCCGCCTCCTTAAAGGGGGGAGCCACTTTGTTCTTGACCACCTTGACGCGGGTGCGGTTGCCGACGAACTCGCCGTTTACTTTCAGCACGTCGGCTTTGCGCACGTCCAGACGCACCGAGGCGTAGAACTTGAGCGCCCGTCCGCCGGCGGTGGTCTCGGGGTTGCCGTACATCACGCCTATTTTTTCACGCAGCTGGTTTATGAAGATGCAGACGGTGTTGCTTTTGTTCACCACGCCCGCCAGCTTCCGCAGGGCCTGGCTCATAAGCCGCGCCTGAAGCCCCACATGGCTGTCGCCCATTTCGCCGTCTATCTCGGCGCGGGGCACCAGCGCCGCCACCGAGTCCACGACTATTACGTCCAGCGCACCGCTGCGGCAGAGGGCCTCGGTTATTTCCAGCGCCTGTTCGCCGGTGTCCGGCTGAGAAACTATCAGTGAATCGGTGTCCACGCCGATGGCCTTGGCGTAGACCGGGTCGAGGGCGTGCTCCGCGTCCACGAAGGCCGCCTCGCCGCCGCGCTTCTGCGCCTCCGCCACAATATGCAGCGCCAGAGTGGTTTTGCCGCCGGACTCGGGGCCGTAAATTTCGATTATCCTGCCTCGGGGCACGCCGCCGATGCCCAGCGCCAGATCCAGACTCATGGCGCCGGTGGGTATGGCGTCCACGTTCAGGGTGCTGGTCTGACCCAGACGCATAACGCTGCCCTTGCCGAACTGCTTTTCTATCTGTCCCATCACAAGGGCGAGAGCCTCCTTCCTGGCCTCGGCCTCTTTTATGTCAACTACCGGCGTCGCTGCCTTTGAGCTTTTTTTGTCCTTCTTTTCATCAGCCATTTCCGTTGCCTCCCATATCTTTTATGAAGCGAAAAATGTCGGACGCCGCCGCCCGTTTTTTCGCATTGTTCACGAACAAATGTTCTACTATATTATACTTTATTTTCGTAAAAAAGTCAAGTCTTTTTATAAAAAAACTGCGGTAAAAATATCCGTCCCCACATATATTTTACAAAAGGCAGCGCCGCGAGGGAGCTTTTAATTCGCCTTGTCCGCGGATTTTCGCCGTTTGCCGTGAAAAATCCGGCGCGCCCAATACTTTCCCGGGAGACAGCTTTATGAACGAAAACGCCCATAAAATCTTTGTAAACACACTTATGCTGACGTCGGCCACGCTTGTCATGCGGGGAGTGGGGCTGATATTTCAGGTCTATCTGGCCGGGCGTATCGGAGCCTCGGCCATAGGCGTGTATTCCCTGATAATGTCGGTCTATACCATGTTTACCACCCTCGGCAGCGGCGGCATACGCTTCGCGGTGACCCGGCTGACGGCGGCGTCTCTGGCGGAGGGGGGCAGCGTCCGCCGCACCGTGGGCAGCGCCCTCTGCTATTCCCTCAGCTTCGGCCTGTTCAGCTGCGCCTGCCTGTATTTCGGCGGCGGCTTCATCGCCGCCCGCTGGATAGGCAGCGACGGCTGTGCGCCGGCGCTGCGAGTGCTTGCCCTCAGTCTGCCCTTCATTTCCATGTCGGCGGTGTTCGGCGGTTATTTTACCGGAGTTGAGCGGGTAATTCGGTCAGTGTGCGTGAATATTCTCGAGCAGCTCAGCCGAATTTTCACCACGGTGATACTTTTGGGCCTTGCCCCCGCCGGCATAGGCGGCGTGTGCGGGGCTCTTGCCGCCGCCGCCATTTTCGGCGAGGCGGTGAGCTTTACCGCCCTGGCGGTTTTGTATCTTATCGACGTGCGCCGTCTGCCGCGGGGCAGCGGAAAGGGGCGGTATATACGCTCGCTTTTCGGCACGGCCATGCCCATCGCCGTCAGTTCGTATATGAGGACCGGCCTCAATTCGCTGGGCCATATCCTTATCCCCAAGGGTCTCCAGCGCAGCGGCGCGGCCTTTGACGCTGCCTTCGCCTCCTACGGGGCCATACACGGCATGGCCTTCCCGGTGCTGCTGTTCCCCTCGGCCCTGCTTACGGCCCTTGCGGAGCTTGTCATACCGAGGCTCACCTCCGCCCAAAGCCGCGGCGGACAGCGGGGTATCAACTATATGGCCACAAGGGTCATAAAGATAGGGCTGATATTTTCCGTCGGGGTTGGCGGAGTGATGTTCTTTTTCGGCGGACCTCTGGGCGAGGCGGTGTACGGTGAGCCGCAGGTGGGGCGGTATCTGCGCTGCTTCGCCCCGCTGGTGCCGGTGATGTACTGCGACATGATAACCGACGGCTGTCTGAAGGGCCTTGGCCAGCATATGAAGGCCATGGTCATCAACATCGCCGAGGCCACCCTCAACGTGGCGCTCCTTTACATACTCATACCCCGCTGGGCCATAGCTGGATACGGCATAAGCATCTACGTGTGCGAAAGCTTCAACTTCGCGCTCAGCTTCGGGCGGCTGCTCAGGGTGGCGGACGTGGATATAGGACTGTCCGATTTGGCGCGGATAGTGATTTCCGGGGCTTTGGCCGGGTGGCTGGCGTCGGGCGTCCCGGGACTGGGCCTGGCGGCGGGAATAATCGCCGCGGTATTGATATATCTCGCGCTGCTGTACGCCGTGCGCGCCATATCCAAAAACGACGTGACGTGGTTCAAGGGAGTGGTCAGGAGCGGAAATTAATATGACCTTGGCGCCGCTTTCAAGGTGTTCTAACTTCCGTTCTTGTCCCATATACTGTACCGTGGAAGGAGGGGTAGCATGGACTCACTGCTGCGTTATCTGCCGGCGGAGGTGGAACGGCGGCTGCTGCCGTATATGGACACCGCGCGGGAGATACGGCTCATGTCCACCGGGGTCACCGCCGTGGTAACTGACCGGGGCATCGTTGACGTTGAGGCGCCGGTCACGGCGCTGCAAATAAAAAACATACTAAATTTCATATGTCGGGGCGCGGTCTATTCCAGCCAAAACACCCTGAAAGAGGGCTTCGTAACCATAGAGGGCGGGCACCGGGTAGGGGTCTGCGGCCGGATTTCCGGCGAGACCATGCTCGAGCCCTCCGCCCTGTGCTTCCGAATTGCCCGTGAGGTACCCGGCGCGGCCGAGAAAATAGAGAAATATCTGGACGGCAGCGCGCTGATAATATCTCCTCCCGGCTGCGGAAAGACCACCATGCTGCGGGACGCGGCCCGCATACTGGGCCAGCGGCGGCCGGTCTGCGTGGTGGACGAGCGCAGCGAGATAGCCGCCGCCGTCCACGGGGTGCCCGGATTGGACGTGGGCCGCTACACCTGCGTGCTGGACGGGGTAAAAAAGTCAAAGGGTATGCTGATGGCTCTGCGCACCCTTTCGCCCCGATACATAATCACCGACGAGATAGGCTCCGACGAGGACTGCGAGGCGGTCTACGCCCTGGCCGACGCCGGTGTGAGTCTGATTACCTCGGTCCACGGCTACGGCCCGAGTGACGCCGCACGCCGGGGCCGGCTGGGGGAGCTTATGGAAAAGGGGCTGTTCGCCTCGATAATAACCCTGCGGGGCCTTGGCGAGGTGAAAGAGGTGGTGAGGGGCGGCCGTGCTTAAGCTGCTCGGCGCGGTCATGGTGATGACCGGCGCCTTTGCTTTGGGATTTCAGGCCCGAAGGTCGCTGGCGGACCGGGTGTCCGAGCTGGAGCTTCTGCTTTGGGAAACCGGCCGCCTTCGGGCGCGGATAGGCGGCTGCGGTCTCAGTCTGGAGGATTGCTTCGCCGAGAGCGGACTTTTCGCCCCCGCCGCCGAGGGCCTTCGGGCGGGCCTTACGCCGGGGGAGGCCGTGCTCTCCTGCGGTATCAAAGCCGAGGGCCTGTCTCTTTTCGCACAGGGGCTTGAGGCCGAGACCGTGGAGGGCCAGCTCCAGAACATCGACGTTTTTTCACGGCGGCTCGAGGTTGAGCTGGCCGCCGCGCGGGAGGATCTGGCCAAAAAAGGCCGCCTTTATATGGGGCTGGGCGCTCTGGGCGGCGCGGCGGTGTGCGTTATACTCGTTTAGCTCGCCCCGCGTCTTTCGGCCCAACTTTTACAGAGGTGTTTACATTGGACATAGATTTGATATTTCAGATAGCGGGCGTCGGCATAATAGTGGCTGTGATGGATCAGCTTCTGGCCCGGTCCGGGAGGGACGAGCAGGCCATGATGGTGACCATTGCCGGTCTGGTGGTCGTGCTGCTGATGCTGGTGGGCAAGATAGGCGAGCTGTTCACGGCGGTCAAGACCGTCTTTGGGCTGTGAGCGTGGCGGCGGTCTGCGCCCTCGGCGTCTGCGCGGCGGTGACGGCCCTGTACCTTCGGGAGCTGCGGCCCGAGATAGCGCGGCTTTTCGCCTTGGGCGCCGGACTTGTGATAATGGCGGCCGTTGTGCCCATGGCCGGGGAGTTTGTGGCGGGGCTTCGGACCTTCGGGGAGCTTGCGCCGCTGACGGCGGACTTCGTAGGACCGCTGTTAAAAATAACCGGCATAGCCTATATCGCGCAGTTTGCGGCGGAGCTGTGCCGAGACGCGGGGGAATCGGCGCTTGCGGGCAGGGTGGAGCTGGCCGGCAAGACCGCCATCGCCCTGATGAGCTTCCCCATTGTCAAGGAAGTGTTCATGAGCCTGATGAGGCTTATCGAGAGTTAACTTTTGACCGATTTGAAAGGTGGTTTACCATGGACGAGACCCTTGCGCCGGCCATTTCCGCCGAAAGCGGCCAATGGCTCGACCGCCTTATGCCCGAGTTTACCGGCGAGGGCTCCGTCCGCAGTCTGTTGGAAGGAGGCTTTTCGGCGGACCCGGCCTCTCTTTTCGGAAGGGTCATTGACCTTTTTGCCGGAGAACTGCGGCTCAGTCTGCGGGTGCTGGCCCTGCTGCTGGCCCTGGGAATTTTTTCGGCTGTGCTGAGAAGCCTGCGCTCCTCCTTCGGACGGGAGGGCGTGGCGAGGGCGGCGGAGCTGGCGGCGGCGGCCTATATGACGGCCATAGCCGTGGAGACCTTTTCCTCGGCGGCCGGCTGTGTTTCCTCGGCGGCGGCGGACCTTAACGCCGTTATGGACGCGGTCATACCGCTGACCCTAAGCCTTATGCTCAGCGGCGGCATGACTGTCAGCGGGACGGCCCTCCACCCGCTCATATATTTCATGTGCAGCCTCATGTCCAAGCTCATCGGCGGCGCGGTCATACCTTTGTCGCTGGCAGCGCTGGTGCTGTACATTCTGAGCGGCGTTTCGTCGGGGGTGAACACCGCGGGGCTGGCGGAGCTGTGCCAGCGGCTCAACAAGTATCTGCTGAGCTTTGTGATGGTCATTTTCACCGGCGTGCTGTCGGTGACCAAGTTCGCGGCCTCGTCCTTCGACTCCGTGGCGGCGCGTGGATTGAAGTTCGCCGTGTCCTCGGCGGTGCCGCTGGTGGGCGGCTCTATCGCCGACGCTATGAATACCGTGGCCGGCGGGAGCCTGCTTTTGAAAAACTCCGTGGGCGCGGTGGGGGTGGCCCTGCTGATAGGCGTTTCCCTGCTGCCGGTCCTCAAGGTCGGGGCGCTGGCGCTGGTGTTCAGGGTCGGCGGGGCGCTGATGGGCCCCCTCGGCAGCGACAGTCTGGCGGGGACCGTGGGCCACATGGCGGACTGTCTGGAAATGATGGTGGCCGCCGTGGCCTGCATGGGGATAATGATGGTCATAGGCGTTATGGCGGTGATGAGTTAGCGGGGGCGGCATAACTCGCCGCTCCCCACACTTCGAAAGGTCGTGCAGTCATGAGCTTTACCGCATACCTCCGCTCCCTCGGCGCGGCGGTCATAATTTCCGCCCTGACGGATATGCTGGCGCCGGAGGGCAGCTTTAAAAAATACTGCCGTCTGGCCTGCGGTTTCATGGTCGTGGCGGTCATGCTCAGTCCCGTGACCGGGCGGCTGACCGCCGACGGCTTCAAGGCACCGCTCCTTGACACGGCGGCGGCCGAGGCCCAGGCGCGGGCAAGGGTGCTGGACCGCCACAGGGAAAATCTCGAGGCCATAACCGAGGCCCGGTTCCCGGGCTGCACCGCGGCGGTGGAGGTGGACGGCGACGGCGGCGTTACCTCGCTTACGGTGGAGGGCGCCGGCGACGCGGCGGCGGTGATGGAATACGCGAAGAACGAGCTGGGGCTTGAGGAGGACAGGGTGAAAATTAATGAAAATACCTGAGCTGTTTAAGGGTGATAAAAAGCCGAAAATCGGAATATATATATTATTGGCCGCCGGCATAGTCCTGCTGGCTCTCGGTTCCCTGCCGAAAAAGGAAAAAACCGTTCAGCAGCCGCCGTCCGTGACGGAACCCGACTATATTGCCGGGCTGGAGGATAAGCTGGAGGCGGCGCTTTCATCCATCGACGGGGCGGGGACCGTAAAGGTGACCCTTGTGCCCAGGGACAGAGGCTCGGTGGACGTGGGGCGGGACGGCAGCGGCGAAAATTCCAAAACCGTGGTCCTCACCGGTCAAAGCGGAGGCCAGCCCCTCGTCCTCGCCGAGCTTTATCCCGAGGTCCGAGGGGCCGTCATCGTCGCGGAGGGGGCCGGCAATGACCGAATTCGCGCCGCCCTGACCGAGGCGGCGGCCACGGCCCTTGGCATAGGGACGCATAAGGTAAAGGTATACAAAATGCGGGACCGCTGACAGGCGCATTTGAGCACAGGGGAGTCGAACCCCGTGCGCCGAACGGTCTCAATTAAAATCAAGCAGGCAGAAAGGATGTTGTTCATGATGATGGTATTCAAGCGCAAACAGCTCATGGTGGCGGTATTGGCGGTGTTGGTGGGAGTGGCGGGCTACCTTAACATAAGCAAGGAGCGGACCGCCTCAACGGAGGAGGACGTGGAGACCGGCGGCGACTACCTGGGTCAGGCCCAGCTTGTTGAAAGCGGCAGCGTTGCCGATTATTTCGCCCAGGCCCGGATAGACCGGGAGGCCGGCCGCAGCAAGTCCATCGAGACCTTTAATTCCCTGATTTCCAACGAGGACGCCGACCCCGAGACCAGGGAGACCGCCCAGCAGGGGGTTTTGACCCTGGCCCAGAATACCGAGACCGAAACCGCCATCGAAAACCTTATTCGGGCCAAGGGCTTTGAGGACGCGGTATGCTACATCAACAACGGCAGCGCCAACGTGGTCGTCAAGGCCGAGTCCATCGACAGCAGCGCCGCCGCCGCGATTTCGGAAATCGTGACGGAACAGAGCGGAATACCCGCGGAAAAGATAAAAATTGTGGAATTAAATTGATACTAATACTTGCATTTCGGGAAAAACTATGATAAAATAAAGCTGGAACTTTATTTTATCGTGGTTTTATGCGCCGCCGTAAACCCCCGCGCAGAGACCCGGGGGACGGCGGCGCGCGGTTTTATTGTATCATAATACGCAATAATACACAAATGTTACGGAGGTATCAGTGATGGCAGACGGATTTATTCCCAACGATAACGGCAATGTAAAAATATCCGACGAGGTAGTTATGCGCGTCAGCGCCATTTCCGCCCGAGAGGTGGAGGGCGTGGCCGCTTTGGGCGCTCCGGCGGCTTCGCTCGGCGAGCTTTGGGGCAAAAAGAACCAGTCCAAGGGCGTGAAGGCCGAGCTTACGGAAAATTCGGCCGAGGTGGATATCCATATCAGCGTTCGTATGGGCTATAAAATAATCGATGTGGCCCATAAGGTGCAGGAGTCGGTGCGCTTTGCGCTGGAATCCTATGTGGGCCTTAACAATGTGGTGGTAAACGTCTTTGTGGACTCCATTACGCCGGAAAAGTCCGCCGCCGACAAGCTCGTCATCGAGGAGCCGGAGGAGCCGTCGGCCGGCCCGACGGAGGAAACTAAGGGGGAGTAGGCTCCCCCTTCTCCAAGGCGCCGTATAAAGAAATATAAAAGCATTATCATATAAGCAAAGGAGAAATAACCATGATCAACATTCCCAAAATCAAGGTGGGCATCGTGGCCGTCAGCCGCGACTGCTTCCCGGAGTCCCTGTCCGTCACCCGCCGCAAGGCCCTTGTGGACGCCTACACCGCCAAATACGGCGGGGAGGACATCTACGAGTGTCCGGTCTGCATAGTCGAAAGCGAGATACATATGAAGCAGGCCCTGGCCGATATCAAGGCCGCCGGCTGCAACGCCCTCTGCGTATATCTGGGCAACTTCGGCCCCGAGATATCCGAGACCATGCTGGCCCAGGAATTCGACGGGCCCAAGATGTTCGTGGCCGCCGCCGAGGAAAACGTGGGCTGCCTCTCCGACGACCGGGGCGACGCCTACTGCGGTATGCTCAACGCCAGCTACAACCTTAAGCTCAGGGGAGTTACCGCCTACATACCGGAATATCCCGTCGGCGACGCTGACGACTGCGCCGACATGATACACGAGTTTTTGCCCATCGCCCGCGCCGTGGCCGGACTTAAGGGACTGAAGCTCGTTTCTTTCGGCCCCAGGCCCCTCAACTTCCTGGCCTGCAACGCTCCCATATATCAGCTTTACAAGCTGGGCGTGGAGATAGAGGAAAACTCCGAGCTTGACCTCTTCGAGGCGTTCAACAAGCACGAGGGCGACAAGCGCATCCCCGAGGTTATGGCCGACATGGAAAAGGAGCTTGGCGCCGGCAACCTCAAGCCCGAGGTTCTGCCCAAGCTGGCCCAGTACGAGCTTACTCTTCTGGACTGGATAGAGGAGCATAAGGGCTCCAAGGAGTATGTCGCCATCGCCGGCAAGTGCTGGCCCGCCTTCCAGACCCAGTTCGGCTTTGTGCCCTGCTATGTCAACAGCCGCCTCACCGGCCGGGGGATACCCGTTTCCTGCGAGGTGGATATTTACGGCGCGCTCAGCGAATACATCGGCGCCTGCGTCAGCGAGGACGCGGTCACCCTGCTCGACATCAACAACTCCGTGCCCGCCGATATGTTCAAGGCCGACATCGAGGGCAAGTTCCCCTATACCCACAAGGACACCTTCATGGGCTTCCACTGCGGCAATACCTGTTCCTCAAAGCTGGCCGCCTGCTCCATGAAGTATCAGAAGATAATGGCCCGCAGTCTGCCCATCGAGGTCACCAACGGCACTCTTGAGGGCGACATCGCCCCCGGCGACATCACCTTCTTCCGGCTTCAGTCCACCGCCGACGCCAAGCTTCGGGGCTATATCGCCAACGGCGAGATACTGCCCGTGGCCACCCGCTCCTTCGGCGGCATCGGCGTGTTCGCCATTCCCGAGATGGGCCGCTTCTACCGCCATGTGCTCATCGAGAAGAATTTCCCCCACCACGGCGCGGTGGCCTTCGGTCATCACGGCAAGGCCCTTTACGAGGTATTCAAGTATGTGGGCGTGCCCGTGGAGGAGATAGGCTTTAATCAGCCCAAGGGTATGCTGTATAAGACGGAAAACCCATTTAAGTAAGGAGATAAAATCACCATGCTTGAACAACTGAAAGAAGCGGTGCTTCGGGCAAATCTGGAGCTGCCGAAGAAAAATTTAGTCACCTATACCTGGGGCAACGTCAGCGGCATCGACCGTGAAAAGGGACTGGTGGTAATAAAGCCCAGCGGCGTTCCCTACGATGAGCTGAAGGCCGGCGACATGGTGGTGCTGGATATGGACGGCAACGTCGTCGAGGGCAGCCTCCGCCCCTCCAGCGACACCCCCACCCACATCGCCCTTTACAAGGAGTACCCCGCCCTCGGCGGCGTGGTACACACCCATTCCCGCTACGCCACCATCTGGGCCCAGGCGGGCATGAGCATACCGCCTTTGGGTACTACTCACGCCGATTACTTCTACGGCCCCATACCCTGCACCCGTCCCCTTACCAAGGAGGAAATAGAGGGGGATTATGAGCTGAACACCGGCAAGGTCATCATCGAGACCTTCAACAACGCCAAGATCAACCCCGTGTACGTCCCCGGCGTTGTGGTGCAGAGCCACGGCCCCTTTGCCTGGGGCAAGGACCCCGACGAGGCGGTTCACAACGCCGTGGTTATGGAGGAAGTGGGCATGATGGCCCTCAATACCAAGCTCCTCAACCCGTCCATACCCGACGTGGACGCATATCTGCTGGACAAGCATTTCATGCGCAAGCACGGCCCCAAGGCTTATTACGGCCAGAGCAAGTGAGGGACGGGCCATGGTTTATACGTATAAGACAAAGGGAGTCTGCTCCCGCAATATAGTGCTGGATATAGACGACGGCAGTCATGTCATAAGGAGCGTGAAGTTTCAGGGCGGCTGCAACGGCAATACTCAGGGGGTCGCAAAGCTGGCTCAGGGCCGCAAGGCCGAAGAAGTAATGGACACCCTCCGCGGCATAGACTGCAACGGGCGGGGCACTTCCTGTCCGGACCAGCTTGCCCACGCCCTTGAAGAAGCACTGGCACAGTAATAATCGAGCGGCTTACTCAAGAGGGGGCGGGGATAATTTCCCGCCCCTTCGCGGCTTTTAGGTTATCCGTTAAATTTATAACTATATAAAAAGGAGGTCGCCAAAATGAAAAAAATTATAAGAAAGTTCACGGCCATTCTCACCGCCGCCGTAATGACGACGGCCCTTATCCCCGCCCCGTCGGGGGCCGCCGCCGACGACGCCGCCGAAACAAGGCGGCTCATCGAGCTGGTGAACGACTACTGGATAAGCCGCAATCAAAATTCCCCCTCCTACGGCTGGGCCGACGCCGCCTACTTTGTGGGCAACACCCAGGCATATCTGGTCACCGGCATCGAGTACTACCACGACTTTGCCGTCAAATGGGGCGACAGCAACCACTGGTCCGGCCCGGAGGACAACAACGCCGGCAATTGGGACGCGGGCGGGGTGTTCCACGCGGACAACCAGACCTGCTTCCAGACCTATTTGGATATGTACTTTTTGGACGGGGACAGGAGCAAGATGGCCCGCCCGCTGGAGGTCATGGGCTCTCAGATACACACCGCCCCGAGCTACTACTGGACCTGGGACGACGCCATCTTTATGGCCATGCCCGCCATGAGCCGCCTCTACCGAGCCACCGGGGACAGGCTTTATGCGGACAAGCTGTGGGAGTACTTCGCCGCCTGTCGGGACGAGCTGTATAACAGTGAGTACCGGTTGTTTTTCCGTGACGCGGGCTATATTAACGACAATGTTCAAGGACAAAGGAATTTCTGGGCCAGGGGCAACGGCTGGGTGATGGCCGCTTTGGCCCAGACCCTGCGGGATATGCCCGAGGATTGGGAGCACTACGGCGAAATGCTGGCCATATATCGCGACATGGCCGCCGGCGCCACGGCCTGCATGAAGGACGACGGCGCGGGCAACAAGTACTGGACCCAGTCCATGCTGCCCAAGTATCCCGTCAGCGCCGCCAACCCCAACGGCTATGAGACCAGCGGCACCGCCTTTATGACATACGCCCTCATGTACGGCATAAACGCCGGCCTCCTTGACAGCGAGACCTATCTGCCCTACGCCATGGGCGGCATCAATTACCTCAAAAACGTGGCCATACAGCCCAGCGGACGGGTGGGCTACGTTCAGGAGGTGGGCTCCGCCGCCACAAGCGCCACCGCCCAATCCGCCACCCAGAACTTCGGCGTGGGCGCCACTCTGCTGGCCCTGTGCGAGCTGTACAAATATCAGGGCGGGCTCAGTGGCGGCGACCTGCTGCCCTATATCACATGGCGCACCAACAACACCGCCGTTATGCGGCTGGGCGGCGGGAATATGTTCTACGGCGGAAATCTTACCTCCGTCCCCGCACCCTATGAGGAAAACGGCGAAATATGGCTGCCCCTGCGGGCGATTGCCGAGACCTTCGGCTACACCGTGGAATGGGACGACGGCGGCTACGCCTCCGTCGCAAAAGAGGGCCGCGTCCTCACCGTAACCCCCGGCGCTGCGGCCTCAAGGATAAACGGCGTCCGCACCGAGCTGCCGGCCGCTCCCGTCAACCGCGGCGGGACGATATACCTTTCCACCGGCGCGGCGGCCAAGGTCTTTGACCTGCGCTTCCAAAGGAGCGGCGACCTGCTCTATCTTGGCTATAAGCTCAACAATTTCCTGCCCTGCGAGGCTTCGGCGGAGCTGATGCTGGACGGCATACTTTCCTCCGGCACAATCCCCGCCCGTCCGGAACAGCCCTCCAAGGACCTCGGGAGCATACTTACCGAGACCTCCGACGGTTACGGCATTGACCTGGGCGACGCGTCGCAGGACTCCTCCCTCATTGACGACGTCACCGGCGGCAAAACCATTCCGATAAAGCACATATCCGCCGCCAGCGTGCCCGAGCCGGAGAACCCGCCGGAGAACGCCATCGACAGGGATATAAACACTCGTTACGCCGCCATCGCGTTTAACGCCGTGTTTGACCTGGGCGAGGTGAAGCCCGTTACCGGCGTGGCGCTGTCCTTCTGGCAGTACGACAGCCGCACCACCAAATATGAGCTGGCGGTCAGCGCCGACGGCGAAAACTACACCACCGTTTATGACGGCAGCACCACCCTCGGCAGGGAGTTCGACATCCGTCCCGTGAACGCGGACATTCGCTATATCCGCGTCATAGGCCACGGCAGCTCCAACGGCACCTGGACCAGTCTGCTGGAGATAGCGCCGTTTGTATAAATTGTAAAAAATCGGAACAATGGCTTGCGACGATGTTCCTCCTTTTCCACACAAACAACTTCGTTGTTTGTGTGGAGCGGTACCGCCTTCGACGGCTTGTTTGTCCATCTCTGTGAGTCGGCGGCTTGAGGGCAAGCCGCCCTACGGTGCACTAACGTAACAAAGTGGCGTAGGGCGGGCTGCCCTCAGCCCGCCGTCCCTCATGACGGACAAAAAACTCGCAAAAGGTTGGTATCGCGTCGTCACAAATCTCGCATCCTTGGCGACAAATTAAAAATTTGTCGCCAGAGTCGCTCGATTGTTCCTCCTTTCCCCAAAAACCTCATTTTGAGGTTTTTGGGGGCCCTTTTAAGCCGTCGCGAGGGCCGCTTTAGGCCCGAAGCAGGCGACGCGAATGTGACCTTTTGCGAAAAAGGAGGGGCAAGCCATCGAGTGACGACTTTTCCGCAGAAAATGTCGGAACGGAGACTGGCTTTGCCCCGACGCCGCCGAGTGGTGATTTTCGTTCGTAGTTCAAGGGCATAAAATAAAAAGGAAAACCGTCTTTTTCTCGTAAAAAGGCGGTTTTTCCACATCAATTCACAAATTTGATTGTATTGCCGACTTTATCAATACATAAATTTGGCTTAAATAGAGGTTTTCAGCCAAAATGGGGTCCCCGCAAAACGGCGAAGCCGATTTTGTGGGGAAAAGGAGTCACAGCGAGGTAAGCCGAGTTTCGATTTTTAAATCGAAACTTGCGATACCGAGCTTGTGACGACGCAGGTCTGTGCGACTTTTTTTACAGCCCCTTATGTCCATTTTTTGTTTTTGTCATTTTTTCTCTTTACAAGCGGAAGATTTTGTTATATAATTAGAATGAAAAATTACGGGGCGTCGCCCCGGATAAATATACGGGAGGAATTTTCATGGACAGAAGCTTTCATATGGAAAACAGACAGAGTCTTTACAAAAGACTGCCGAAGGGCAGCCTTGCCGTGATATTCAGCGGCTCCGCGCCGCGAAAGACCGCCGACGAGTACTACCCATTTTTCGCTGACCGCAGCTTTGTTTACCTGACCGGCGTGGAAAAGCAGGGCCTTATCCTGCTGGCCCGCATCGACGAGGGCGGCGCCAGCGAGACCCTTTACATACTTCCGCCGGACCTTATAGCCGAACGCTGGACCGGTGTCCGCATCAAGGCCGACGAGGTGCTGGAAAAGTCCGGCATAAGCGATTGCCGCTATGTGGACGATTTCCCCGCCGACCTTAAAAGGCTGGCCGAAAGCGGCAATTATAACAGCCTTTACCTTGACCTCCACAAGCTGACGCCCGACGAGGCCCCCAGCCCCGCCTACCGTCAGGCCGAGGAGGCGGCGCGGCGCTACCCCTTCCTTCGGATAGGCAATCTCAACCCCCATATCCGCACCCTGCGTACCATAAAAAAGCCCTGCGAGATAGAGGCCATGCGCAAGGCCGAGACCATAACCGCCGAGGGCATCATGGCCATGATGAAGGCGTCGAAGCCCGGTATGTACGAGTATCAGTACAAGGCCGTCTGGGACTATACCCTCGCTCAGCACGGCGTACTCAGCCCCATGTTCCCCTCCATAATCTGCGCGGGGAAGAACAATTTCTGCATACATTACTATGACTACCGGGGCCAGGCCCACGACGGCGACATGGTGCTCAACGATGTTGGCGCCGTATGGGACAACGTGGGCACCGACGTTTCCCGCGGGTGGCCGGTCAACGGCAAATACAGCGAAAAGCAGCGGCTGCTGTACCAATGCGCCTACAATACCTCCAACCATATGTTCGGCATCATAAAGCCCGGTATGCTAATGAAGGACGTGGACGCCACCGTCCGCAAATTTAACTTCGGCCAGCTCAAGGAGCTGGGCCTCTGCGACCGGCTTGAGGACGTTGGCAAATATATCTGGCACGGCGGCGCTCACCATGTGGGCTATGACACCCACGACGTGGTCAACTGCCCGCCGGATATGCCCATCGCGCCGGGCATGGTGTTCTGCGTGGACGTGGGCATATACTGCGAGGAATGGGGCATAGGCTTCCGCCTGGAGGACAACTGCCTTGTCACCGAAAATGGCTGCGAAAATCTTTCCGTTGCGACTCCCCGTTCCATCGAGGACATCGAGGCCGTCATGAGATAAAGGGATTGACAAAAGTCCGGCCCGATGGTATAATTAATACTAATCTTCAATTAAAAGGGTCTGCGCTTAAGCCCCAAAACAAACGGCGAACAGCCGAAGGAGAAATATTATGAAAAACGGACAAAATGTTATCGCTATCGCCCTTTGTATAATTTTCGCGGCCTCCATAGCGGGGATATATATCTACGAAAAAAACCGCCAGGCGCATCTTGAGGCGGACTACTGGGAGATACTGCCCCTTCAGGAGGAGCAGCGCAAGGAGCAGGAAAGGCTCAAGGAGGAGCATGAGCGCCTTCGCGAGGAGGCGCGGCAGAAATACGCCGCCGCCGTTGAGGAATATCTCCCCGGCATGGCTTTCTGCGGCGACAGCGTTATGTCCGACACCGGCGGCGGAGGCATGGACTTCCGTTCCACCGTCAACTCCCTTGTGCGCGCCAATGTGTGCAACTCGCCCACGGTGTTCATAAATGTCACGAACACCCCAAGCGTGGACGAAAAATACGCCGAATACCTGCCGATAATTTTTGTCGGGGCAGATATTTCTCTCGGCGACATCGACGGCCTTAAAAGCCTCATATCCAGATATGTAGGCGCCAACGACCGCTATATCGTGGTGGGGCCCACCACCGGCAGCCAGGGCGATATGAGCTATCTGGAATACGTGCTTTCCGGGGCCTACGGCGACCATTTCATCAACATAAGGGAGTATATGAGCAGCGCCGAGCCCGGCGAGGGCCTGTCCAGTCTGGAGCTGGAAATAACTCCCGAGGATAGGACGGCCATGGAGCAGGGACGCATCCCGCCGAGCCTGCTCAAGAGCGACGGCGTTCATCTCAACGACAACGGCACGAGGCTGCTGTCCTATCTTACCTACTCCCGCATGGAGGAGCTTGGGTACTTTGACGAGATACTGTCGGCCAAACAGATATACGAAGAGGCCGAGGGCAACGAGTAATAAAAAGCGACGTGATAAGCGGGCATCTTTGGGGAAACCGTTTTGCGGAGGCGGAGTAAATGAAAAGGTTTGGCGTCAACAGGTTTTGGCTTCTGGTTCTGGGCCTTATGGCCGTCGCGGTCATGACTGTCATTTTCTGCCTCTCTCAGCAGTCGGGCGACGAGTCGAACAAGCTTAGCCAGGCCGTCTTGGACGGCGTTAAGCAATCCGGACTGGACGTTTTCACTCCTGTTATCGCCTTGGGCGGAGATACGGAGCCGGCCGCGGACGGGGAAGACAAGTTCGCCCTCCGGCTGGAGGGACGCAAGTGGGCCCATTTTTACCTTTACGCCCTGCTGGGGGCGGTGGAGTACCTCTGGTGGGAGCGGTTTCTGTGCCGGCGCGGGGAGCTCCGTCCGGAGAAAAGTCCGCGCTTCCGAAGGCTTTGGGCGATGATACCCTCGTTTGCGTTCTGCCTGATGTACGCCTGCGCCGACGAGTTCCACCAACGCTTTGTGGACAGCCGCGAGGGTCGCCCCAGGGACGTCGTCTATGACGCGCTGGGCTTCGGCTTAAGCATATTGCTCACCTTCGCCGCGGCGTGGCTGACGGCCATGCTGATAAAAAAGCTCAGGGACAGGAGAAAGGTTGGATAAAATGGCCATCGACACCGTAATATTTGACATCGGCAACGTGCTGGCGGCCTTCGACTGGGCCGGCTTTGTAAAGGGCTTTGGCTTCGGCGAGGAGATCGACCGCCGCATCGCAAGGGCGGTTTTCATGAGCCGCGACTGGCCCCAGGTGGATTTGGGTCTCAAGACCGACGAGGAGCTTGTCGCCGCGTTTGTGGCCAACGACCCGGAGCTGAAAAACGAGATAGAGGAAATATTCACCCGCTGGCAGTACTCAGTGGAGGAATATCCCTTTGCCGACGGCTGGCTGGCGGACCTTAAGGCCCGGGGCTACAGGATATACATACTGTCCAACTACGGCCGCACCATGTTCACCTACGCTAAGGAGCATTTTCGCTTTTTCCGCCACGCGGACGGGGCCGTCATCTCCTACAGCATAAACAAAATTAAGCCCTGGCCCGAGATTTACCGCCACTTAATAGATAAATATTCAATAGTTCCCGAAAACGCGGTGTTCCTCGACGACCTGCCCGACAACCTTGCCGCCGCCGAAGCGCAGGGGATAAACACCATACTGGTGAAGGACCACGAGCAGGCGGCAAGAGAGCTGGAGACAATGCTTAAAGCAAAATAAATTATCATAAAGGAGACTTATCAATGAAAGACACATACAAAGTAGGCATAATAGGCGCAACGGGCATGGTGGGTCAGCGGTTCATAACCCTGCTCCACGACCACCCGTGGTTTAAGATAACGGCCCTTGCCGCTTCTCCGCGCAGCGCCGGCAAGCCCTACGCCGAGGCCGTGGGCGGCAAGTGGGCCATGAAAGCCGAAATACCCGCCTCCGTTAAGGATATGGTGGTAATGGACGCGGCCGCCGACGTGGAAAAGATAGCCGCCATGGTGGACTTCGTTTTTTGCGCCGTGGATATGAAAAAGGACGAGATACGCGCCCTCGAGGAGCGTTACGCCAAGGCCGAGTGTCCCGTTATGTCCAACAATTCCGCTCACCGCCACACCCCCGACGTGCCAATGATAATTCCGGAGATTAACCCCGAGCATACCGAGGTAATCGCCGCCCAGCGCGCGAGGCTCGGCACAAAGCGGGGCTTTATCGCGGTAAAATCCAACTGCTCCATCCAGAGCTACGTCCCCGCCCTGCACCCGCTGCTCAAGTACGGGGTCGAGAAGGTCCTCGCCACCACGTACCAGGCTATTTCCGGCGCGGGCAAGACCTTCGAGTCCTGGCCCGAAATGGTGGATAACCTCATACCCTATATCGGCGGCGAGGAGGAAAAGTCCGAGCTTGAACCCCTCAAGGTATGGGGCAAGGTAGCGGACGGCAAAATCGTTGACCGCGAGGATATCTCCATCACCACTCAGTGCCTGCGGGTGCCGGTTTCCGACGGCCACACGGCGGCCGTGTTCGTAAAGTTTAAGAACAAGCCCACCGTGGAACAGATAAAAAAGGATTGGGCGGAGTTCAGCGGCGAGCCCCAGGCCCTTAAGCTGCCCCACGCCCCCGAGCGGTTCATCCACTATTTTGAGGAACCCGACCGGCCCCAGGCCCGGCTGGACCGTGACCTTGAGGGCGGCATGGCCGTCAGCGTCGGCCGCCTCCGCGAGGACACCCAGTATGACTACAAGTTCGTCGGCCTTAGCCACAACACCCTTCGCGGCGCCGCCGGCGGAGCCGTGCTCATGGCCGAGCTTTTGGCCGCAAAAGGATTTTTGGACTGAATTTGAACGGGAGATAAGGCATTATGACATCGATAAAAGTTATAGACGGCGGCGTCACCGCGCCGCTGGGCTTTACCGCGTGGGGACTCCGGGCCGGCATAAAGCCCGGCAAAACCAACCGTGACATGGCCATGCTCCGCACCGAGCAAAAGGCCGAGACCGCCGGCGTCTTTACCAAAAATCTGGTGAAGGCCGCCCCGGTAAAATGGGACAAAAGCATAGTCGCCGCCGGCGGAAGGGTCGGGGCCGTTGTGGTAAACACCGGCTTCGCCAACGCCTGCACCGGCGAACAGGGGGATAAGGACGCCCGTACCACGGCGGCTTTGGCCGCCTCCTTCCTCGGCCTTGAGGCGGAGGAGGTGCTGGTGGCCTCCACCGGAGTTATCGGCGGACGGCTGCCCATGGACAAAATCGAGGCGGGGGTCCGCGCCCTTGCGCCGGAGCTGAAAGCCGGCCCCGAGGCCGCCGCTCTGGCCGCCGAGGCTATCATGACCACCGATACCCGCAAGAAGCAGTACGCCCTTGAGTTCGAGCTGGGCGGCAAGGTTTGCCGCATGGGGGGTATGTGCAAGGGCAGCGGTATGATACACCCCAATCTGGGCACCATGCTCTGCTTCATCACCACCGACGCCGCCGTGCCCAAGGCCGTGCTTCAGGAGCTTTTGGCGGAGGTGGCCGACGACACCTTTAATATGATATCCGTGGACGGGGACACCAGCACCAACGACAGCGTCCTTGTCCTTGCCAACGGCATGGCCGGCAACGGCCCTCTGTCCGCCTCCGATAAGGAAACCCTCCGCGCCGCTCTCTACGAGATGCTGAAGTTCCTTTCCATGCGCATAGCCGAGGACGGCGAGGGGGCCACCAAGCTTTTTGAGGTAACGGTGAACGGCGCCGCCACCCGTGACGCCGCCCGCACCCTGGCCAAGAGCGTGGTCACCAGCAGCCTTACCAAGGCCGCCATCTACGGCCGTGACGCCAACTGGGGCCGCATACTCTGCGCCATGGGCTACAGCGGGGTCAATTTTGACCCCGACGCGGTGGATATAGTGTTCGAAAGCGCAAACGGCCGCCTCACGATTGTGGAAAACGGCGTCGCGGCGGACTACAGCGAGGAGACCGCCAAGGAGATACTTTCCGCCGACAAGGTAACCGCCCTCATCGACGTACACGACGGAGAATTTTCCGCCACGGCCTGGGGCTGCGACCTGACCCACGAATATGTGAGCATAAATGCGGATTACAGAAGTTAGTGAAAAATCAGGAATTAGTAATGCGGAATGAGGAATACTAAACGAAAGCCGGTGAGGGCCCGACCCCTCACCCCAAACTACCGCACGGAGGTTCGTATGAAAAAATTAAAGCTATTTATACTTGCCGCGCTGGTGACGGCGCTGGCCGCCGCCTCTCTTTCCGGCTGCAAAAAGTCCGACGGGAAAAAGGGCGTGACCACTTTGATACCGGGAGAGGACATAAGCTCCATGGCCGTCGACGGTCAGGGCAAGCTGTACATTCTCACGGACGAGGGGCTTAAGAGCTACGCCCTGGCCGGGGACAGGCGGCTGGAGCTTGAGTTCGACAGCGACGATATCGCCCAGGCGGAGTTCAAGTGGAATGACAGCGGCGACATGGTGGTGTTCTCCTCGTTCAAGCCGGAGCGCGTCATCGCTAACGGCGACACCGGCCTCCAGTTTTTGGGACGCTATATTGCCAATGACGGCGGGCGGGAAGCCGACCTTTTCGTGATACAGGACATCGCCGATATGAACTATTCCGCCGCCTATTTCAGCGAGATACAGCGTGAATACGGGGCCAAGACTCCCACCGTCAACGGCGTTGGCGTCACAAAGAGCGGCATATATTTCAAGCTCAACCGCCCGAATGTGGACAGGCCCAACTATGACAAGGGCGCCAATATCTGGTTCGACGGGCATCTGACCTCCTACGACGTGCCCGACGGCGTCGTCGGCGCCATAGGCAAGACCGAGGACCTTAAGGAAGAGGTGTGGTTCCTGACAAAGGACGGCGACGGCTACGCGGTCACCGACGGAGCCAAGAACGTGCTGAAAAAGTATGACGGTGAAAAGGCCGCCGGAGCTTTCTCCGACACGGAGAGCTTCTATATAATTTACAAGACCGGCAAGGTCGTGCGCTGGACCCCGGAGGACGGCGAAAAGAGCTTTGCGGATTTGGGCGTAAAGCTGGACGAGGTTCGGGACCCCTTTGTCTGGGACGGTCAGATATACTGGCTCGACGGCGAGGGAGTAAAGACCGCGGCAAAATAAACGGCGGTATATTTTCCGCTTTTTGTGCCTAATTACCATAGACATATTTTGTCGAAGGTAATATAATGTGAAGGTAATTAAGGTTTTTGCCGAGGAGGGCGGAAATCTCACTATTTGCTATCAATTGGAGGCACAAGTAATGACAGCGCAAATTCTTGCAGTCATAATTTTTGTTTTGATGTTCCTGCTCATCGTTTCGGAAAAGATTGAGCGCCACATCGTTACGCTGCTCTGCGCGGCGGCCACGCTGATACTGGTGTTCGGTCTCTGTATGCACGACGGCAGGGCTATCGTGGAAACGCTGAACGTCGGCGGCATCTTCAAGACAGGCTTTTGGTACGCGCCCGGCTCCGCCGAGGAGTCGTCCGTGGGTATAAACTGGGCTACCATAATATTCATCGCCGGTATGATGATAATGGTGGAGGGCATGGCCAAGGCGGGCTTTTTCCGCTGGCTCTGCATCGCCATCGCCAGCTTTGTCCGCTACAGGGTCATCCCAATTTTTCTGACCTTTATGGTGATGTCGGCGGTGCTGGCAATGTTCATCGACAGCATTACGGTCATTCTGTTTTTGGCGGCGGTGACGGTGGAGCTGGCTCAAATGCTGAAATTTGACCCTGTGCCAATGATACTGTCCGAAATTTTCTGCGCCAATCTGGGCGGCTCCGCCACCATGTGCGGCGACCCGCCGAATATAATCGTCGGCACGTCTTTGGGCTATTCCTTCGCGGACTTCATCACCAACACCGGCGTAATCGCCGGAATATCGCTGGTCTTTATCGTCCTGTATTTCTTCCTCTGCTTCCGCAAGCCTCTGCGCTCGGGGGGCGGAACGGCGGACCCCTCCACCTTCCCCAAGCCGTCGGACGCGATAAAGGATAAAAAGGGCTTTATTGTCAGCTGCGTAATCTTTGCCATGGCGATAGCACTGCTTGTGACTCACGCCATGACCGGCCTCACGGTGGCCTTTATCGGACTGTTCATCGCCCTTGTGACCCTTGCCGCCGCCGGACGGGATATGCTTAAGCTTATCAAAAAGCTGGACTATAAGACCCTGCTGTTTTTTGTGGGACTTTTCGTCGTGGTGGGCGGACTTGAACAGACCGGAATACTCGAGATAGCGGCGGACTTCATCGGACGCATCAGCGGCGGCAATATGTATCTTATGGTCGCCATAATAGTCTGGGTCTCCGGAATTGCCAGTGCTTTCGTGGACAATATTCCCTTTGCCGCCACCATGATACCCATTATCCGCGGCCTTTCGGACATACCCGGCGTCAATCTCGCGGTCCTGGCCTGGGCCCTGTCCATGGGCACGGACGTGGGCGGCAGCGCCACCCCTATCGGAGCCTCGGCCAACGTCGTGGGCACCTCGGTGGCCGCGAGAGAGGGACACCCCATCGGCTGGGGGAAATATTGCCGGTATATGTTCCCGGCCACGCTCATAGTAATGTTAATATCCATGCTCTTTATATGGTTTAGATATATTTAATAAGAAGGGTGGGGACTATTATGAAACAGCAGCTCATTATCGCTGTCGGGCGGGAGTTTGGCAGCGGCGGTCACGAGGTAGCCGAAATTTTGGCCCAAAGGTTCAACATACCTTTCTATGACAGCAACCTCCTGGAGGAGGTCGCCGCCCACAAAAACGTCGATGCGGCCGGTCTTACCAAGTATGACGAGCGGCCCAGGTTTTTTGGGGTTTACCGCCATGTTCACGGCTACAGCAACTCTCCGGCCGAAAACATCGCCCACATACAGTTTAAGTATCTTCGCACCATGGCCGAGGAGGGCAGGCCCTTCGTCATAGTGGGCCGCTGCGCCGAGGAGGTGCTGGCGGACTTTGGCTGCGTGGTGTCGGTGTTTATCCTGGGCGACGAGCATAGAAAAATCGAGCGCGTCGCCAAAAAGTACGGCGTCCGTCCCGACGAGGCCCGCAATATGCTTTTGCTCAACGACAAAAAGCGCAAGGCGTATCACAACTACCACTGCAAGGGCAAGTGGGGCGATTCGCGCAATTACGAGCTTTCCATCAACAGCAGCCGTATCGGTGTTGAAAGCACCGCCGATATTATAGAGATGTACATAAGAGAAAAGTATTCGCGGGATTAAGCACAGGGATGTCTTAGCACCGCACAGCGAGCCGCGGGGCCCTTTGACGAAAGGGTTCCGCGGCTGTATTATGGCGGGCATTTGTAAATTTTTTTTAAATACGGTTGCTTTTACAGTGCCCTTGTGGTATACTTATTATGGATTAAAATGTAAATAAGAAAGGAGAGTTCCCCATGAACATAGAAACTCTGCGGGCCGACATGGTCGCCGCGATGAAGGCTAAGGACAAACCGAAAAAGGACGCCGTGTCCTCTCTCGTCGCCGCCGTTAAGAAGGCGGCCATAGACGAGGGCTGCCGGGACGATATTCCGGAAGAGCTTGTGGACCGCGTTATTCTCAAGGAAATAAAGACCGTTACCGAGCAGGTGGACACCTGTCCCGACGAGCGGGCCGAGCTTAAGGCCGAATACCGCCAGCGGCTCGAGTACATTTCCGCCTACGCGCCGAAGCTCATGAGCGCGGAGGAGGTAAAGTCCCTCCTCGCCGAAAAATTTGCCGACGTGCTTTCCACCAAGAACAAGGGCCTTATCATGAAAACCGTAATGGCCGAGCTTAAGGGCAAGGCGGACGGAAAGGTAATAAGCGGCGCCGTCGCGGAATTGATAAAATAGGCCGCCGCGCAAGCCCCGATTTTTATTACTGTTTATCAACGGAAAGGAATATAATATGAATCACAGCAAGTTTATGCGCGTTCCCCCGTCTAACGGCTATCCCGAATGGAACAACAACCCCGAGATTTTTGAGCTGAACCGTCTGCCCGCCCGGGCGACCCTGATGCCCTATGACAGCCGGGAGCAGGCCCTCGCCTGCGACAGGGACGCTTCCGGCAGGAAGATATCCCTCAACGGTATGTGGAGGTTCAGCTTTGCCGAAAACCCGGCCTCCGCTCCCGCCGGCTTTTTTGCGGCGGACTATGACGTCAGCGGCTGGGACGAGATAAAAGTACCGGCCCATTGGCAGCTTCAGGGCTACGACTACCCGCAGTATACCAACGCCACCTACCCTTGGGCTCTTCGGGAGCCTAAGCTCAAGCCCCCTTACGCCCCCTCGGGCTATAATCCCGTGGGTAGCTATGTGCGCACTTTCGGCCTTGACAGGCAGGACGGCCCCGTGACCCTCCACTTCGGCGCGGTGGAAAGCACCTTCTATGTGTGGCTCAACGGCGACTTCCTGGGCTTCAGCCAGGACAGCTTCACGCCCGCCGAGTTCGACGTCACGCCGTATCTTGTGGAGGGGGAGAACCGTCTGGCGGTGCAGGTTTACCGCTGGAGCGACGCGAGCTGGCTGGAGGATCAGGATTTCTGGCGTCTCAGCGGCATTTTCCGGGAGGTTTATCTGGAAATACAAAGCCCCGTCCACGTTTACGACCTCTTCGTCAAGCCCGTGCTTAGCGCCGATTTCTCCGAGGCCGCGGTGGATATGGACGTTACTTTGAGAAATTACGGCTTTACAAACGACAGGGTCAGCGTCAGCGCCCAGTTGTACTGTGACGGCGCCCCTGTGCTCAAAACCCCGTCAAAGGTCAGCTTCGACCTCTCCGGTGAGGAGACCGAAAAGCTGACCCTTACGGCCAAAATCGACGGCCCGCGGCTTTGGAGCGCCGAAAAGCCCGAGCTTTACACCCTTGTAGTCGCCCTGAAAAATGGCGATAAGACCGAGTACGTTTCCACCCGCGTCGGCCTGCGCTCCTTCGTCATCGAGGACGGCCTTATGAAGATAAACGGCGTGCCCGTCATGCTCAAGGGCGTCAACCGCCACGACTTCACCGCCGACCACGGCAGGGCCACCACATATGACGAGATGGTTGCCAGCGCGCGGCTCATGAAGCGTCACAATATCAACGCCGTCCGCACCAGCCACTACCCCAACAACGAGCTTTGGTACGACATCTGCGACGAGTACGGCCTTTACGTCATCGACGAGACAAATCTCGAGACCCACGGCACCTGGCACTACGGTCAGAAGGACGAGGGCGACACAATCCCCGGCAGCAAGCCCGAATGGGCGGGGGCGGTCATCGACCGCTGCAACTCCATGTTCATGCGGGACAAAAACCACCCCTCGGTCTGCATTTGGTCCTTGGGCAACGAGTCCTTCGGCGGCGAGAATTTCGTCAAAATGCGGGACCACATCAAGGCCCTCGACACCACCGGCCGCCCCGTTCACTATGAGGGCGTGGCCCATAACAGGGAGTTCAGCCACGCCAGCGACATCGAGAGCCAGATGTACACCCACCCCTGGGACATCGTGCGCCAGATAAATCACAATAACGACAAGCCCTACATACTCTGCGAATACAGCCACGCCATGGGCAATTCCTGCGGCGGCCTCAAGGATTACTGGGAGCTGTTCTATAAGTATCCCTCCCTCCAGGGCGGCTTTATCTGGGACTGGATTGACCAGGCCCTCTGGAACGAGACCCCCGACGGACGGCCCTATCTGGCCTACGGCGGCGATTTCGGCGACGCGCCCAACGACGGCACCTTTTCGGGCAACGGCCTCATATTTGCCGACCACGGCATAACTCCCAAGCTCATCGAGACAAAGACCTGCTACCAGAGCGTCGCTTTTTCCGACGCCGACCTTCAAAACGGCCGCGTCCGCATCGAAAACCGCTTCCTCTTCACCGATTTGGCGGAGTATGACTTCCGCTGGAGGCTGGAGCTGGACGGCGAGCCCATAAAGGACGGGACCTTTGAGGTAAGCCTCGCCCCCGGCAAGACCGGCGTGTTTAGCCTCGGGGCCGATATGCCCGCCAAGGGCAGGGGAGAGTACGTCCTCACCCTGAGCGCCCATCTGAGGAAAAACGAGATCTGGGCCGAGGAGGGCCACGAGATAGCCTTCGGCCAGTTCATTCTGCCCGCCGAAAACACCACCCCCGAGCGCAGCTTTGCCGCCGGAGCGGTGGAGATAGACGGCAACACCCTCCGGGGCGAGGGCTTCAGTCTGAGCTTCGACCCCGAGACCGGCTATATAAACAGCTATGTCATCGGCGGCCGCGAGTTCCTCGACGGCCCCGCGGTAATGAACTTCTGGCGGGCCATGACCGACAACGACAAGGGCAGCCGCCTTTACAAACGCTCAATTTCGTGGCGGGACGCCGGCCAAAACGCCTCGCTTAAGAGCCGCTCGGTGGAGGCGATGGCCGACGGAGTGAGGGTGGTCTGCGACTATGCCGTGCCCACCGAGACCGAAAGCGCCGCCCGCCTTGAGTACGAGGTGTACAGCGACGGCGAGATAAAGGTCACCATGACTCTCGACCCCGCTCTGAAAAACGGCGAGATACCCGAAATCGGCCTTATGCTCACGGCCGGCGGCGATATAACCGACCTGACCTTCTACGGCAAAGGCCCCCACGAAAATTACATCGACCGCGACGCCTCGGCCCGCCTCGGCATTTACCGTCAAAAGGTGGCCGACCAGATGACCCGTTACCTTGTTCCGCAGGAGGCCGGCAACCACACTGCCGTCCGTTGGGCTGAGCTCACCCGTGAGGGCGGCAGCGGCATCCGCGTAGAGGCTCTCGGCCCGCTGGAGATAAGCGCCGTGCCTTGGACCCCCGTGGAGATAGAGGCCGCAGACCACGCCTATAAGCTCCCCAAGAGCGAAAAATGCGTCATCCACATCAACGGCTGGCAGCAGGGCGTTGCCGGCGACGACAGCTGGGGCAGCCGCCCGCACATACGGTATCAGCTTCAGACAAACAGGAGATATACGTTCTCGTTCGTTATATCGCCGATAAAATAAAACATATAAAAAAGGAGGAAAATGAAAATGAAGATTAAGCTTTTGGCCCTGGCGATGGCGGCCGTCATGCTGTTGGGCACGGCGGCGGCCATCGCCGACGGGGGCGACATCTGTACCAGGGGGGAGTTTTTTGCGCTGCTGGCCAAGGAGTGCAAGGTCAATCCCCTGCTCTACGAGGGAGCCTTCGCCGACCTCGACGCCGCCGACCCGACGGCCGACACGGTGCAGGGCCTTGTGAACGCCGGCATCATCGACGGCGAAATGGCCCCGGACGGCAATATAAATATCAATTCTCCCATCACCCGTGAGGAGGCCGTTGCCCTTATGGTTCGCGGTTTGCGTGCCAAGAAAAACGACCTCGCTGTCGGCGCCGACGTGCATTTCACCGACAAGGACGAAATCTCGCCCTGGGCGTTGAGCTATGTTGAGGTGGCAGTTAGCAACGGCCTCATTCAGGACGGTGGGGCCATTGCCCCCAAGGGTACCTTCACTCAGGCGGAGGCGGCGGCCATGATGGACAGTATGGAGCAGACCTACCGCAGCCTGCCCCTCAAGTCCGGCGCCGGCCTTCAGCGCGTTGAGTTCCCCGTTCTGGATATCCCCGACGGGGTCACAAGGCCCGCGCTTCTTGACGAGGAATACAAGCTTGTGTTCGACGACGAGTTCGACGGCGACACGCTCAATACCAAAAACTGGGGCTACAACTACTCCTGGGGCCACAGCCACAACCATTCCGGCTGGTGCGTGCCCGAAAACGTCATTGTCAAGGACGGTATTCTCACCCTGCGGGGCGACAATGAGCGGCACCCCGACTCCGTTGGCAAGCAGTACACGTTCAATAATCAGAAGTCCGACATCATGTACACCAGCGGGGCGGTGAACACCGCCGGCACCTTCCGCTTCAACTACGGATACTTTGAGGCCCGCCTCAAGATGCCCAAGGGCAAGGGACTGTGGCCCGCCTGGTGGATGCTGAAGGACGGCTGGCCCCCCGAGATAGATATGCTGGAGATACTGTGCTCGCGGCCTCAGCAGCTTAGGGTGAACTGTCACTACGGCCCCGCCTGGAACGACGAGCGCAGTCACGAGCAGGTCATCAACCTTGACTTTGATTCCGGCGACGACTTCCATGTTTACGGCTTCGAGTGGACGCCCAAGTACATGAAGTACTATGTGGACGGCGTTCAAGTCGGTCACGCCCTGACCACCAAGGAGGCCCTTGACCAGTGTACAAATATGTACATGATACTCAACCTCGCCATCGACGGCTGGGACGGCAAGCCCGACGCCACCACCGTATGGCCCGCCGAGTTCCAGTGCGACTGGGTGAGGGTTTGGCAGAAGAACGAATATTGATATAGCATTACAAAATCCCCTGTGAAATTTCACAGGGGATTTTGCAATTGGAAAAAGACTGTCGGTCGTTTTTATCGAAAATTAGTTGTTAAATATTGCCGCCGCGTCACGGCGTATCTGGGCGAAAAGCTCCTCCACGGAGGGGAACTCCCGCTCGGGCCGTAGGAATTTCAGAAATTCCACTTTTACAAACTTTCCGTAGAGGTCGCCCCTGTAGCCGGGAATATGGGTCTCGATGCGCACTCCGCCGCCGTGTACGGTGGGGTTGACCCCCAGGTTGGTCACGGCCCGGTGCGCCCCGCCCTCAAACAGCACCCTGCTGGCGTAAACGCCGTAGGGCATGGGCGGCAGTTCCGGCCCGGGGCTGATGTTTATTGTTGGGAACCCATTTTGATGGCCAAGTCCCTTGCCGTGCTCCACCGGCCCCGCCGCGGCGAAGGGCCTGCCCAGCAGTACCGCGGCCTCCTCCGGCCGCCCCTGGGCCAGCAGCTCACGTATACGGCTGCTGCTGACGGTTTCGCCGCCGATTTTCTTTTCGGGCTGTATTTCAACCTCGAAACCCAGCTCACCGCCAAGCTCCGCCAGAGCTTCGGCGTCGAGACGGTCGCCGCCGAAGCTGTAGTTGTAGCCGCAGACCGCCTTGGATATATTGAACCGGCCCGCAAGCACATTTTTCGCGAAGTCACGGCCCGTCATGGACAAAACCTCCCTTGTTGCGGGGAGAAAGACGCACCGTGCCCCGAGCTCGGTTATCAGCTTTGTCTTTTCGAATTTACCGGTGAGCTGCGGCGCGGTCTCGCCCCGCAGCACCTTTGCCGGCGACTCGTCAAAGCTCAGGGCCAGGGCCTCTATGCCCGCCGCCCTCGCCGCCGTGACAGCGGCGCGGATTATGTCGCGGTGGGCGGTATGTACCCCGTCAAAAAAGCCCAGGGCCGCCACGGTTTTCAGTTTGTTTTTCATCATTTTCCGTCCCCTCCGTAAAAGGATTTAACAGTTTTCAGGCAGGGCCGCCCGTCTATGCCGCCGCGCTCCGACAAGGCGATAAATTCCCCTCCGTCGTCGTATACCCTGAAGCGTTCCCCATCGGGGAAGCCGTCGAAGTATGGGGCGACGCCGTTTTTGACAAGGGCGCTGCGCCTACCGTCAAGGTGTATCTCCGGCAGGCCGGCGAAGATTTTGTCTATGGGTATCACGGCCTCCGCCAGACGCCCCTCCGCCGCCAGCGTCTCCAGATCCTCAAGGGTGAAGGCGTCGGTCAGCTTAAGGCCGCCGCTTTCGGTGCGGCAAAGGCTTTTTAGACAGGCCCCGCAGCCCAGCGCCTCGCCGATGTCCGCCCCGAGGGTGCGTATGTAGGTGCCCTTGCCGCAGCGGACGTCCACCGTGACCACCGGCAGGCTCATGTCCAATATGTCTATGGAACGGATACTCACCCGCCGCGGGCGGCGCTCTATCTCGACGCCTTGGCGGGCCAGCTCATAAAGCCTGCGTCCCCCCACCGAAACGGCGCTGTACATGGGCGGCAGCTGCTCTATCTCGCCCACAAAGCTCATGACGGTGCGGCGCACCTCCTCGGGTGAAGAGGTTACGGGGCTTTGAGCGAGTATGTTCCCGTCCAGGTCCAAGGTGTCGGTGACCGTGCCCAGCAAAATTTCGGCGGTGTAACGCTTGTTCTCCGCCGTCAGCAACTCCGCCGCCCGGGTAGCCTTACCCAGCAGCAGCGGCAGCACACCCGTGGCCGCCGGGTCAAGGGTGCCGGTGTGACCGATTTTTTTCATATTGAAGATACGGCGCGCCGCCCCCACCATTTTGTGAGAGGTGCAGCCCGCCGGCTTGTTTAAAATTACTAAACCGTTCATCAGCTCTCGCCCTTCAGCACTTTCTCCATTTCCGCCACCACCGTGCGCAAGGCCCTGTCCATGTCGCCGAACTTAAGCGTGCAGCCCGCGGCGCGGGTGTGTCCTCCTCCGCCCAGAGCCACCGCCGCGCGGCGCACGTCGTAGTCCTCCTTGGAACGGAAGTTGACCCTTATCTCGTCCGGCCCACGGTGGGAAAGAAAGGCGCTCATCACGACGCTGTCTATCTCCCTCGGGAGAGAGGCCAGCGCCTCGGTGTCGTGATTGTTGGCCCCGTATTTTTTATACATTTCGTCGGTGACGTAGGCCGTGGCTATCTTTCCGCCGCAGTGAAGCTCTACGGTGTTGATGGCCTCGCCCTGAAGCTTTAGCTGGCGGAAGGTCTTGCGGTCGTAAAGCTGCTCGCAGAGCCAGGCGGTGTTTACGCCCATGTCCATTATCTCCGCCGCTATCCTGAGAGTGTGGCCGGTAGTGGAGGCATACTTGAACGAGCCTGTATCGGCGGAAACGGCGCAGTAAAGCCATTGGGCAATTTCCGTTGTGAGCGGAATGTCCGCGGCCTTAAGCATATCGTAAATTATTTCCCCCGTGGCGGGGGCGTCGGGGTCTACATAGCAAAGATGGGCGAAGCCCTCCGGACCGCCGCCGTGGTGGTGGTCGATGCAGAGCCTTTTTCCGTGATTGGCAAAGGCGCGGGCCCTGCGTCCGAGGCGGCTGCCCTCGCCGCAGTCCACCGCGCAGAGACAGCCGTACTTAAGTTCGCCCCCGCCGTAGACGCTCACTTGAGTGCCGAAGCAGAGCATATTCTCGGACAGCGGCTCGTCGGTGATTATGTCGCAGCTCACGCCCCTGTCCCGCAGCGCCGTCCGGAGGGCAAGACAGCTCCCCAGACAGTCCCAGTCGGGGTTTACGTGGGTCAAAAGCCCCACGCTTTCGGAGGCGAGGAGGTTTTCAATTATCTCCCTCATCTGTTCCCGGGTCTCCATCGGCGGCCTCCTCCTTAATTATCTTGTGCAGCAGCTCGTTTATGTGGGCTCCGTGCTCTATGGAGTCGCTGGCCTCAAAAATCACCTCGGGAGTGGTGCGGAGCCGCACACGGTCCCCCAGTTCCCGCCGTATAAAGCCGGCGGCGCTCTTAAGCCCTTTCAGGGCGGCGGCCTTTGTCTCGCTGTCGCCCATGACGCTTATAAGGACCTTGGCATAGCGCAGGTCGCCGGAGACCTCCACCGCCACGACGCTGGTCATCAGCGGGATGCGCGGGTCCTTGAGCTCGCGGATTATGTCGCCCAAGGCCCGCTGTATCTCGCCGGATATCCTGTCTGTCCGCTTAAAACTTGCCATTTATATCATTCTTTCTGTGACTGTAATTGCCGATTACCGTTGTACCTCTTCCATTATATAGCACTCCACGTTGTCGCCTTCCTTGATGTCGTTGAACTTTTCGAAGGACATACCGCACTCGTAGCCGGCCTGTACCTCCTTGGCGTCGTCCTTGAAGCGTTTAAGCGAGCTGAGCTCGCCCTCGTGAATAACTATGCCGTCCCGAACGATGCGGACGCCGCAGCCCCGCTGTATCTTGCCGTCGGTGACATAGCTGCCGGCGATGGTGCCCACGCCGCTGACCTTGAAGGTCTGGCGTATCTCCGCGTGACCGATGACGCTCTCCTTGAAGGTCGGGGCCAGCATACCCTTCATGGCGGCCTCTATTTCCTCTATGGCCTCATAAATTACACGGTACATCCTCATGTCCACCTTGCCGGTTTCCGCCGCGCTGCGGCCGCCGGCGTCGGGCCGGACGTTGAAGCCGACTATGATGGCGTTGCTGGCCGAGGCCAGCGAAACGTCGCTTTCGGTTATGGCGCCCACGCCGCCGTGAATTACCTTGACCTTGACCTCGTCGTTGCTGAGCTTTTCCAGACTTTGGCGGACGGCCTCCACGCTGCCCTGCACGTCGGCCTTCACTATGATGTTGAGCTCCTTGGCGGCGCCCTCCTTCATGCGGTCGAAGAGGGTCTCCAGACTTACGGCCTGGGTGACCTTCTGACTTTCGGCTTTCTGCTTCTGCTTGCGTTCCTCAACCACGGCTCTGGCGGCGCGCTCGTCGTCAACGGCGTAGAACAGGTCTCCGCCGTCGGGCACCTCGTTAAGTCCCACTACCTCCACGGGCGTGGAGGGGGCGGCGGATTTGAGCCGGCGGCCCTTTTCGTCCACCATGGCCCTTATACGGCCCACGGCGGTGCCGGCGACTATGATGTCTCCGACCTTGAGGGTGCCGTTCTGCACCAGAACGGTGGCCACGGGACCGCGGCCGCGGTCGAGCTTGGCCTCGATAACCGTACCCTTGGCCTTGCGGTTGGGATTGGCCTTCAGCTCCCGCATCTCGGCGGTGAGGATTACCATCTCGAGCAAAGAGTCGATGTTTTTCTTCTGCTTGGCGCTGACCTCGACGCAGATGACGTCGCCGCCCCACTCCTCGGGAACGAGGCCGTGCTCGGTGAGCTCCTGCTTTACCCGCTCGGGGTTGGCGCCCTCCTTATCTATCTTGTTGATGGCTACTATAATGCTTACGTTGGCGGCCTTGGCGTGGTTGATGGCCTCGATGGTCTGAGGCATGATGCCGTCGTCGGCGGCCACCACCAGAATGGCGATGTCCGTCACCTGAGCGCCGCGGGCGCGCATGGCCGTAAAAGCCTCGTGTCCGGGAGTGTCAAGGAAGGCTATGGGGCTGCCGTTGATGTTGACCATGTAGGCGCCGATGTGCTGGGTTATGCCGCCGGCCTCGGATGCGGTCACGTTTGTGGAGCGTATCGCGTCCAGCAGGCTGGTTTTGCCGTGGTCAACGTGGCCCATTACCACCACCACGGGCGGACGGGGGACAAGGTCCTTCTCGTCGTCGGGGGTGTCGTTAAAGAGCTTTTCCTCGGCGCTGACGATGATTTCGCGCTCGACCTCCGCGCCCATTTCCTCGGCCACAAGAGAGGCGGTGTCGTAATCTATGGTGTCGGTGACGGCGGCCATAACGCCCAGAACTATCAGCCTCTTTATTATTTCCGTGGGGCTGACTTTCATTCGCGAGGCCAGCTCGCCCACGGATATCTCGTCGGGAATGAGCACGTGTATTTTTTCCTGCTTTACCTTTTTCTTGTCGCGGCGCAAATCCTCCTCGCGGCCGCGCTGATTGTTGTTTTTGCGGCTCTGCTGGCTCTGGTTGTTGTTTTTCTTCTTTATCTTCTGCTTGCCCACGACGCTGTCCTTGATGTCCGGCGCGAGAGCCTCGGCCTTTTCCTTGGCAAGCTGCTTCTCCATGTCGATGACGTTGGCGCGGGTGTCCACATAGCGGCGGGTCTTTTTAGGCGCGGCTTCCGCGGCCTGCTGGGGCCGTTCCTCCTTTTTTGCCTTGGGCTCGGGAGCGGGCTTGGGCTCCTCCTTGGGACGGCTCTCCTCGATGTACTGCTCTATGGGCGTACCGTCGTCATATTTCTGAGTGTAAAATTCCAGAACTATGTCCATTTCCGCCTGTTCCAGGCTGCTCTGAGAATTTCTGTTCTTTCCGATATATTTGGTAACCAGGGCGGCAACTTCCTTTGCCGGTACCTCTATGGCCTTGGCTACCGCGCTGACCTTTGGTTTATTCATTGGCCGATCCGTCCTTTCCATTAAGATCATACTTTAAATCATATTTTTTCGCTGCGGCGGCAAAGCTGTCGTCGCATACGCAGACCACGGGGACATTCTTTTTACCTATGCTGCGGCTGAGCTCCGCCGTGGTGGAGTGAAACGCCAGCGGTATTTTGTACTCCCGGCACACGGCCTCTATCCGCCGCCGGTTGGCCGCGCCGATGTCCTCCGCCGCGACCATGAGGCGGGCGCTGCCCTCCTCGGCGCTGCGCACGGCGCTGTATGCCCCGGCGCTCAGCTTTCCGGCCCGCATAGCGAGGCCCAAAAGACCGAGAAATCTGTCTGTCATAAGCTGTTCAGTCCTTTAATTCCGTTACGGCGGCCTTTATCTCTCCGGGGACGGCGCCCTTGAAGGCCCTCTCCAGTCCCCTGACCTTTTCCAGCCGGGAAACACAGTCGCCTTCCCGACACACATAGGCGCCCCTGCCCGGCATCTTGCCGGTGGGGTCGAGGGCGAACACGCCCTCCTTGCTGCGCACTACGCGAATAAGCTCCGCCTTGTCCTTCATTGCGCGGCAGACCACGCACATTCTCTGGGGCCGTCCCATGGCGGCCTCCTATTCTTCCGCCGTCTCCGCCTCGGGAGCGGGGGCGGGAGCGTCGCTCTTTATGTCTATCTTCCAGCCCGTGAGCCTTGCGGCCAGACGAGCGTTCTGCCCCTCCTTGCCGATAGCCAGCGAAAGCTGATCCGCGGGCACCAATACCAGGGCGGTCTTGGCGGACTCGTCTACGTCCACGCTTATCACCTGGGCCGGACTGAGGGCGGCGGTAATGTACTGGGCGGGGTCCTCGCTGTACTGCACTATGTCTATTTTTTCACCGGACAGCTCTTCGACCACCGCGCCCACTCTTGCGCCCTTCGGCCCTACGCAGGAGCCCACGGCGTCGACGTTTTTGTCGTCGGAGTATACGGATATCTTGCTGCGGCTGCCGGGCTCGCGGGAGACGTTTTTCACTATCACCGTCCCGTCGGCTATTTCGGGCACCTCCTGCTCAAAGAGCTTGCGCACCAGATTGGGGTGGGTGCGGCTTATCATCAGGGAGATGCTGCGGGTGCCCTTGTTGACCTCGAAAACAAATACCTTTATCTTTTTGCCGGGATAGTATTCCTCCCCCGGGAGCTGTTCTCCGGGCATGAGCACCGACTCCGTGGTGCCCAGGTCCACCAGCACGCCCCGGCGGTCCACCTTTTCCACCTTGCCGGTCATTATGCCGTTTTTCTTTTCGTTGTATTCGTCGTAGATGTTGCCGCGCTCGGCCTCGCGAATTTTCTGCACCACCATCTGCTTGGCGGTGATGGCGGCTATGCGGCCGAACTTGGCCGGGTCTGCGGATATCTCCACCACGTCGCCCACCTGATACTTGGGGCTGATGGCGCGGGCCTCGTCAAGGCTCATTTCCAGAGCCTCGTCCTCCACCTCCTCGGTCACCGTCTTGCGGCAGTAAACCTTGATGTCGCCGGTCTTGCGGTCAAGCTCGGCCACGGTATCCGCCGCCTGCCCCAGATGCTTCTTGTACGCGGTGGCCACCGCCGTCTCCAGAGCCTCGCACATTACCTCTTTTTTGATGTTCCTTTCCTTTTCCAAAAGGTCAAGGGCCAGTAAAAGTTCACTGTTCATTTTTCTGACGCACTCCTAACTTTAAAAATCCAGCGAGAGCCTTACGCTCGCGGTCTTCCCTTTTTCAAGCATGACCCGCTTTCCGTCCAGCTCCAGCGAGAGGACGCCGTGGTCATAATCCAGCAGCTTCGCCGTAAAAGCCTTGCTGCCCATGAAGGGGGCAAAGGTTTTTATGTCTACGTTCTTCCCGATGGCCTTTTCAAAGTGCCAGTCCCGGCGGAGCCTGCGGTCCAGTCCCGGGGAGGACACCTCAAAGACGTAAGCGTCCTTGATAAAGTCCGGCTCGGCGTCCAGCAGCTCGTTCAGCGCCACGCTGACGTTTTCACAGTCGTCCACACTGACGCCGCCGTCCTTGTCGATGTAGAGCCGCAGATAATACTGCCCGCCCTCCTTTACGTACTCGGCGTCGTAAATGTAAACGCCCTTTTCCTCACAGACCGGTCCCGCCAGCCTTTCAAGCACGGCTTCAGCCTTCGCCATGGAAATCAGTCCTTTCTAAAACATTAGGAGTGGGCCGCGCCCACTCCTGTCTACCATAGCTATTATAACACCGTTGTTTGAAAAATGCAAGTGTTTTTTGAAAATAATGTAAAAAATTTTTCCGCCCTTATTGAAAAAAAGACAATTATAAGGTATACTATAGTAAAGGCAGCGCCGCGCAAAGGCCGGCAAGGGGCTTTGCGCCCGTCTTTTTCGCGTGTTTTCTTATTGGGGAAATACCTCGCCGTTTTCGTAATCTCGTTAAAAATCTGCGGCAGAGTATGGGCGTTATGCGGCACTGTCTAAAAACGATACAGCGGAGATGATTTTTATGGCGTCCAAGCTCATCATAATAGACGGCAACAGCATCATAAACCGGGCCTATTATGGCATCAGGCCCCTTTCCACCGCGGACGGTATTCCCACAAACGGCATATTGGGCTTTATGAATATTCTGCTCAAGCTTCGGGAGGATTATGCCCCCGACTGCCTCTGCGTGGCCTTTGATTTGAAGGCCCCCACCTTCAGGCACCAGATGTATAAGGAGTATAAGGCCCAGCGCAAGGGTATGCCCGACGACCTTGCCGCCCAGATGCCCCACCTTAAGGAGCTGCTCTCCGCCATGAACATACTTCAGCTCTCCATGGAGGGCTACGAGGCCGACGACATCATCGGCACCGTCAGCAGGATATGTCTGGACAGCGGCGTCTGGTGCGGCATAGCCACCGGCGACAGGGACGATTTGCAGCTGGCCGGGCCGTGGACCCATGTGCTTTTGACAACCACCGGCTATGGCCGCACCACCACCGAGGTCTACGACGATAAGGCCGTGATGGACAAGTACGGCGTGACCCCCGAGGAATTCATCGCCGTCAAGGCCCTCATGGGCGACCAGAGCGACAATATCCCCGGCGTGGCCGGCATAGGCGAAAAGTCCGCCTTTGAGCTTATAAAGAGCTTTCACTCCCTTGACGGAGTTTATGAAAACATCGACGACCCCTCCATCAAAAAAGGACAGCGCCAAAAGCTCGTTGACGGCAGGGACATGGCCTATTTCTGCTACGAGCTGTGCAAAATAAAGCGCGACGTGCCCATAGATTTCACTCCCGAGGCGGCGGAGATAAGGCCCTTTAACGGGGCGGAGCTCACCGCCAAGCTGGAGCAGCTCGAGCTGCGGCGCATTGCAGAACGTCTGGATATACCGGTGGAGGAGACCGCGCCCGTGGCCGAGGCGGAGACGAACCGGGCCGGAGAGACCGAGATATCCGCCGCGGAAAGGGCCGACGAGCTGGCCTTCCTCTTGGAGGACGGAGAGGTGCTTTTCGACCTTGACGGCAGGACATGGGCCGCCGCCCCCGACCGGCTCCGCGCCGCCCTTGAAAGCGGCTCCAAAAAGATAACCCACCGCTGGAAGGCCGCCAAGCACGCCCTTGCGGACATGGGCATAAATTTGTCCGGCCAATTTTACGATACCGAGATAGGCGAGTATATACTCGACCCCCAGCAGTCCGTCTACGACCTGCGCGAGCTGTGCCGCCGCCAGGGGCGTCCTTACGGCCCCTCGGCCCTGAAAGCCGTTATGGAGGCTCAGCTCAGGAGCATAGAGGAGCGCGGCCAGACGAGCCTGCTCTACGATATCGAGCTGCCATTGGAGGAGGTGCTTTTTTCCATGGAGCAGGAGGGCTGCAAGATAGACACCGGACAGCTTGCGGCCTTCGGTCAGATGCTTGGCGAACGCATCGCCGGTCTGGAGCAGACCATCTACTTCATGGCCGGAGAGGAATTCAACATCAACTCTCCCAAACAGCTTGGGACCGTCCTCTTTGAAAAGCTGGGCCTGCCCGTCGTTAAAAAGAGCAAGCGCGGCTACAGCACCGACAGCGCCGTCATGGAAAAGCTCCGCGGCCGCCACGAGATAATCGACTATATCATGGAATACCGCCATGCCGCCAAGCTGAAAAGCACCTATACCGACGCTCTTTTGCCCCTTGTGGACGGGGAGAGCCGCGTACATTCCAGCCTTAACCAGACCGTCACCGCCACCGGTCGCATCAGCTCCGCCGAGCCAAACCTCCAGAATATCCCCGTCCGCACCGAGCTCGGGCGTGAGATACGCAAGATGTTTGTGGCGAAGGAGGGCTGCGTGCTGGTGGACGCCGACTACAGCCAGATAGAGCTTCGGGTGCTGGCCCACATTTCCGGTGACGAGAATATGTGCCGGGCCTTCCGCGAAAACGAGGACATACACAAGATGACCGCCATGCAGGTCTTTGGAGTGCCGGATTTCTGCGTCACGCCGGAGATGCGCGCCCGGGCCAAGACCGTAAACTTCGGCATAATCTACGGCCAAAGCGACTTCTCCCTGGCCGGCGAGCTGAAGATAACCCGCAGGGAGGCCAAACGCTACATCGACAGCTATTTTGAAAAGTACAGCGGCGTGAGGGAGTATATGGACGGCACGATAGCCGCCGCCAGGGAAAACGGCTATGTTTCCACCATTTTCGGCCGCCGCCGCTATGTGCCCGAGCTTTCCGCCCGCAACTTCAACCTCCGTTCCTTCGGGGAGCGCGTGGCCATGAACACCCCCATTCAGGGCAGCGCGGCGGACATAATAAAAATCGCCATGGTAAGAGTCTGGCGCGCCCTCAAGGAGGAGTGCCCGAACTCCCGGCTTATACTTCAAATACACGACGAGCTTATCATCGAGGCGCCCACGGACGAGGCGGAAAGGGCCGCTCAGGTCCTCCGCCGTGAAATGGAGGGCGCGGCGAAGCTCAGCGTGCCGCTTGTGGCGGAGGTAAAGAGCGGCCACAGTTGGTACGAGACCAAATAGGGGCGGTGAGGATATGGCCGATTTCATTCTTGGCCTTACGGGGCTTACCGGCGCGGGGAAATCTCTCGCCGCTGAAATGCTGCGCGGGCGCGGCTTTTACGTGATAGACGGCGACGAGGTGGGGCACAGGGTCACCGCCCGCCCCGAGATTTTGGAAAAAATAAAGGCCGCCTTCGGGGACGGCGTCCTGAACTCCGACGGCGGCCTTAACCGCCGCGCATTGGGAGACATCGTGTTCTCCGATGCGGAAAAGCTAAAGATACTCAACTCCATCACCCACCCGGCCATCAGGGAGGCCGTCCTGCGCGAGGCGGGGGAGACCGCCGGTCCGGTGGCCGTAGACGGCGCCGCGCTTAAGGAGTGCGGCCTGACGGAGCACTGCGCCGCGGTCTTTCGCATAACCGCCCCCGAGGAGGTGCGAAAGCGCCGCATCATGGAGCGTGACGACCTCACCGAGGAGCAGGCCATGCGCCGCATACGCGCCCAGACCGACCGCTCCGACGGCTGGATAGACGTGGATAACGGCTCCACCGTGGAAAATCTGGAAAAAAATCTGGACAGGGCTTTGCGGGGAATAATGTAGCGGGTGCCCGCTGCGCAAGTGAGGAGTTACCGCGCAGGAACTTTTTTTGATAAAATAACGGGCTGTAAAAAAGGTTCTATACTATAAATAGCGGTGTCCCCAAAACCGTCTCTCAAAAAAAGCAAAAAAAGAGGGGACGGCACAACTGCCGTCCCTGATTTAGTTGTTCATCGAGCCATAAAATGTACGTCCCCAAATGGCTCATTATGGAGATGTTACATAAACCGTATTTGTTTCTTCGTCCCATTTTACGTCGAAGCCCAGACTTTCATACGCCGCTCTCAAAGGCAAATAATCAGGATAAACAGGCACTTCGATTATTTTAACTTCACCCCCGCAGATTTCCGTCGCAGTATCTGAATTATTATCCGTATAATACTCCATTATTATGAGCTCGCCCGTATAGGAGTTTGCAACAATTCGTTTTGAAGTTTCAACATATTCCCCAAACTCTTTTTCGCAATATTCCCCCTTTGCGTCAAGGTATTTTTCATTACACTGGACTGGGTACATATACTTTATTACTAATGAGTCATACGTGATTGGCTGAGCATACTCGAGCAAAGGTAAAAAACTCATTCCTTCTGTTTCTTTGAATTGGCGAAATGAAATGTATGTCATTCCGTTGTACAGTACGCAGTCTTCGAACTTTACTCCGTCAACATATACATCAATTTTTTTGCCTGCTTCAGCCAATGAAATTTCCGGGACGGTTATTTTGGGTTTTCTGAAACTATACCGTCCATATCCGTCCAAGTCAGCGGCATAATAGTCTATCGGGGTTTCAAAAAGCGTTGTATCTTCTGCAACAAAAATATCCAGAGGTGTTTTAACGTAATACTTTTTGAAATGTTCGATCATATTGTTCGGCATTTCTTTTATTGATGCCGGAAAAAATACTCTTTTTAAATTAACATTGCCCATAGGTCCTATTACATAACGATAACGTCCCGTCTGCCACATCGCAAAGCTCTCGTCTATATATTCCACGGGCTTGCCCTCCAATTCTGATGGTATGTTCAATTCCTCAGTTTCATCAGGGAAAGTTACGCTGAAAAGATTTATTGACCCGTTTTCAACGGTATAAGAATATATAGGGTCTGTCATTGCAAAAGATGTAATCGACAATATTTCTGCAAAAAATATAGTTACAGTTACAATTCCCACGGCCCGTTTACATATTGACGAGTATCGCAGGAGCCGGGGCCCTAATTTTTTAATAATCATATCTTTTACCATATCCTAATTCCTCTCTCAATTTTGCAGCCTATTCCAGATGTATTATGTTCCTCAGATGGCCAATAAGTTACAATACTACGAGTGAGTGCATCATTTTCGGATAGAACGACGGCGGCTTGAGGGCAAGCCGCCCTACACATTTACCGCCGTATTGACATCGCCGGGGGCCCTACGGCGCTTAAGGTCGAATTTACGGTGACAACAACGCCGCTCAAGGCCGCCGTACCGCAACTCCTAACTCCTCACTCCTAACTTTCTCATCAGCTCCGCCTCGTCTATCACCGTCACGCCCAGCGCATTGGCCTTGTCCAGCTTGCTGCCGGCGTCCTCTCCGGCCACCACGAAATCGGTTTTTTTGCTCACCGAGCCGGAGACCCTGCCCCCGGCCTTTTCAATAAGGGCGGCGGCGTCGGCGCGCTTGAGGCTTGGCAGCGTGCCGGTGAGGACGAAGATCTTGCCGGTGAAGATCCCCTCCGAGGGGGCCTCCTCCAGACAGTCGAAATTGACCCCCGCCCGGCGCAGACCCTCGACTATATCCATGTTCTGGGCCTGGGCGAAATAGTTTTTCACGCTGGCGGCGGTGACGTCCCCCATGTCCTCCACGGCGGCTATCTCCTCCGCCGGTGCGGTTATCAAAGCGTCGAGGGTGCGGAACCTCTGCGCCAACTGGCGGCCTCCGCGGCTGCCCACATGACGTATGCCCAGGGCGAAAAGCAGATTTGCGAGGTCTCTCTCCTTCGAGCGGCCGATGGCGGCCACCAGCTTGGCGGCGCTTTTTTTGCCCATTTTGTCCAGCTCCTCCAGCTGCTCCGCCTTAAGGGAGTACAAATCGGCGGCGCTGTGGATGAGGCCCCTGTCCAAAAGCTGGTTCACCACGGCGGGGCCGAGGCCCTCGATGTCCATGGCGTCCCGGCCGGCAAAATGAATAATTATCCTTGCAAGCTGGGCCGGGCATTCGCCGCCGGTGCAGCGGACGGCGGCCTCGCCCTCCTCCCGGACGGCGGCGGCCCCGCAGACCGGACAGCGGGCGGGCATCTCAAAAACGCGCTCGCTGCCGTCGCGCTTGGCCTTAACCACGTCCAGCACCTCGGGGATAATGTCTCCCGCCTTTTGTACCACCACGGTGTCGCCTATCATTATGTCCTTTTCGCGGATAAAGTCGATGTTGTGGAGGGTGGCCCTTGATACCGTGGTCCCCGCCAGACGCACCGGCTCCAGCACGGCGTTGGGGGTCAGGACGCCCGTCCGCCCCACCTGCACGGCGATGTCAAGGAGCTTGGTCTCCTTCCTTTCGGCGGGGAATTTGTAGGCCGCCGCCCACCGGGGACACTTGGCCGTAGAGCCCAGCGCCTCCCTCTGGGCCAGTGAGTTGACCTTTATCACCGCCCCGTCTATGTCGAAGTCCAGCCCGCCGCGGCTCTCGCCGATGCGCAGCACCTCTTCGAAGGCTTCGTCTATCGTGGGGAATACCCGCTTTATGGGAATGGTCTTGAAGCCCAGCTCCGCCAGCAGCGCAATGCCCTCGCTGTGGGTGGCGACCTCAAGGCCCTCCATTTGCTGAATGTTGAAAACGAAAATGTCCAGTCCCCTCTCGGCGGCGATGCGGCTGTCAAGCTGACGCAGACTTCCGGCGGCGGCGTTGCGGGGATTTTTGAAGGGCTTTTGCTCCCGCTCCTCCTGAAGGCGGTTCAGCCGCTCGAAGCTCTTGTGGGGCATAAACACCTCTCCCCGCACCTCCAGATAGGGCAGGGGGCGGGCCAGCTTAAGGGGAATGGAGCGGACGGTCCTGAGATTTTCGGTAACGTCCTCGCCCACGTTGCCGTCGCCCCTTGTGCTGCCCCGAAAGAACAGCCCGTCCCGGTATTCGAGGGAAACGCTGAGCCCGTCTATCTTCAGCTCGGTCACGTATTCCGCCTCGCCCACGGCCTCGGCCACCCTGCGGCCGAAGTCCATTACCTCCTCCCGGCTGAAAACGTCGTTAAGGCTCTGCATCTGCACCTGATGCGTCACCTCTTCAAAGCCCTCGAGGATAGCCCCGCCGATGCGCTGGGTGGGGGAGTCGGGGGTTATGAGGGAGGGGTCCTCGGCCTCCATCCTTTTCAGCTCGCTCATCAGCGCGTCGTACTCGAAATCGCTTATCTCGGGCTCGTCCTCGGTGTAATATTTTCGGCTGTGGTAATTTATTATATCGCGCAGTTCGTTGATATCCATTTTTAACACCTCAAGTATATTATACCCGAACCGTCATAAATTTGCAAGCATAAAGTTGGCTTCGGGAAAATAGAATTTACTGTAAATCATATTACGGGGTGAGGATGACATGGATAAGGAGTTTTTCAAAAACATAGCGGCCCGCCTGCGGGACCTGCAGTACGGCACCTGGAGCATGGACGAAAGGCTGAGCTCCATGCGGACGGAGATAGGCAACCTTCAGGCATCCATACTTGGGGCCAGAGACGAGAAGGCCGTGGCGGACTACGCCCGCCGGCTCAAGTCCGCCGAGGACGAGTACAGGCGGCTTTTGAGGATAGCGAGGAAAAAGGTCTCTTAATCTACGGCAAACCGCCGCAAGCGTCGTTTCGCTTGCGGCGGTTTTGTCTTAATTTGATTATACGTCCTTGCGCCGAAGGGCGCGGGGATTATCTCCTCTTTTTGCGGCGGGCGCGGCCGCCGGCGATAATTATGGCGGCTGCGGCGGCGATTATCACCGCTATTGCCAGAACGTACACCCAGGCGGGCAGGTTGGTGCCCTTGACCTTGCTCCACGCGGCCAGCACCTTGTCGTTCTGGTCGCCGAAGTCCTCCATTATGCCGCAGCGGTAGGTGGTCTCAAGGTCGGGATACTGGGTCATGAGCTGACGGCGGCGCTGGCTGGTGCGGATGATGGCCTTTCCGTCGGTGAGACGGTCCTCGGAGAGCGTGCCGCCGAAAAAGTAGCTCAGGTCGTAGGCTATCTCTCCGTCCTCCTCGTCGTACCAGTCCCGGACAAGGTCAAATATATCGTTGCCCGCGATGACGCTGGTGTAGCCGATGAAGTCCTGATTCATGGCGGCGATTTCGGGCCGGCACATGAAATCCACAAAATCCTGGGCCAGTTCAACATTGGCGCCCTTGGGCATTACCCAGCCGTCGAACCAGACGGTGCTGCCCTCCTCGGGCACCACGAACTCCAGATATTTGCCGTCCTCCTCCTCGGCCAGGTCGAGGGCGTAGACGGCGTCGCCGCTCCAGCAGACGTTGGCCGATATTTTGCCGCTGACGATGTCGGTCTTTCCGGTGTCCACCTCAAAGCCGTAAATATTGTCCTTCATTTCCTTAAGGGCGCGCTCGACCTTTTTTATTGAGTCGTCGTCGGTGCGGTTGGCGATTTCATGAACCCTGCGCTGAAGCTCCGGCCCGTCTATCTCGCCTTTGTCGTAAGCCTCGCGGTTGACCTTCAGCTCGTCGCCGTATACCTTGAGCAGGCCGATGACGTAGGCGTCGCGGCTGGTGTCCTTGCAGGTGGCCTTTTTCTTGTAGTCGGTGTTCCAAAGAAAATCCCAGGTGCTAACGTCCTCGAGCTTTACCGCTTCGGGGTCGTACATAATGCCCACGCTGCCCCACATATAGCCCACGGCGTAGTCCGTCCAGCCGTACCTTTCAAAGAGGTCGGATATATAGGGCGAAACATTGGCGGTATAGTTGGGCATCTTCGATATGTCGTATTTCTCGATGGAAATATTTTTATCTCCGTCCTTGCCCTTCTGGGTTTCAATGAGCATCTTCTGGATTATATAGTCCGAGGGGCAGACCAGGTCGTACTGGGTCTTGCCCGTGCGCAGGGTGTTGAGCATGGTCTCGTTGGTCTCGAACATATCGTACTGCACGCGGACCTTCTGTCCGGTGCGGGCCTCATAGTCCTTCTCCCACAGCTCCATGACGGACTCGCTTACCTTGCGGCCGTCCTCGTCGGTGCCGTCGTTAATGTAGTCCTGCCAATTGTAGACCCGGAGCACCAGCTCCTCCCCTTTGGACGAGGCGCACAGCGCGGGGCAGACGGCGGATGCCAGCAGAGTGAGCGCCATAAGCGCGGTGACAAATTTTTTCAATCTTTGAACTCCCTTTCTGATTTTATATTTTTATTTTATTATTTAAATTATTTAATGCTTATTCTTTTTTGGCCCCAGCTTGCTCCGTCGGTTGGCCGCCAGCAGCACTATCAGCGCCAGCAGCGTTATAACCGTGGTCAGCGCCCTCAGCGAGGGGGGCAGGGTGCCCTTTTTGCTGGTGACGCCGTAGACATAGGTGCTCAGCGTCTGATAGGAGGTGTCGCGGGTAAAGGCGGTTATGATGTAGTCGTCCAGGCTCAGGGTCACCGACAGAATGAAGCCGCTGACTATGCCGGGCACGACCTCGGGCATTATTACCCGCATAAGGGCCTTGTTGGGCGTGGCCCCAAGGTCAAGGGCCGCCTCGTAAATGTTCGGGTCCATCTGCATCAGCTTGGGCCGGACGCTGAGTACAACGAACGGTATGGTCAGCACCACATGGCCCACAAGCAGGGTCAGAAAGTTGAACTTTACCCCGCAGAACACAAACAGTATGGTCAGCGAAAGGGCGGTGACTATCTCGGCGTTCATGATGGGTATCTGACCGATGCCCTCCATTACCGCCTTGCTGCGCTTTCCGCTGTAGAATATGCCTATGGCGCCCAGCGTGCCCAGCACGGTGGACACCGCCGCCGAGGAAAAGGCCACCACAAAGGTGTTGACCGCGGCGGTGACTATCTCCCTGTTGCGGAAGAGGGACAGATAGAGCCGGAGGCTGAAGCCGTTCCAGTTGCCGATTAGCTTCGCGTCGGTAAAGCTAAAGGCTATCAGCACCAGAATGGGGGCGTACATAATGAACAGCACGATGTAAACGTAAAACTTTCGCAGAAAATTGCCGATTTTTGAGGTTCTCATTACCAGAGCCCTCCTCTCGCGTCGTCCTCGGTCTTGATGTTGCGGGTGGCGAAGCTGCCGATAACTATCATTATCAGCATTATAAGGGCCACAAGGCTGCCCATATGCCAAAGTCCCTGGTCAAAGTAAAGCTGTATGCTGTTGCCTATCAGGGAGATTTTCCTTTCGCCCATTACGTCGGATATAACATAGCTGCTCATGGTGGGCATGAACACCATCGTCGCCGCCGAAACTATGCCCGGCATGGTCATGGGCAGGATTATCTTCACAAAGGTCTGGGGCGGCGTCGCGCCCAGGTCGCAGCTGGCCTCTATCTGGCTCTGATCCATTTTTATCATGGTGGTGTAAAGGGGCAGTATGGTGAAGGGCAGGTAATTGTATACCATGCCTATCATCGTGGTCAGATACGGGTGGTCGCCGCCGTTCAGCCCCAGCCAGAACAGCAGGTCGCGGGTGGCCGCCGTCCTCAGCACAAAGTTTATCCACATGGGCATTACGAAGAGCAGCACCGTCGCCATGGTGAAGCCCAGGTCTTTTTTTGCCAGAAAGTACGCCACCGGATAGCCCGCCAGCAGGCAGAGCACGGTGTTGCCCAAGCCGATGAACAGGCTGATTATCAGGGTGTTGATGTTGTTTGAGTCCCGGAAAAAGCTCATCAGATTCTCGACCGAGGGCATACCGCTCTGGTCGGTGGCCGCGTAGGCGATTATGAGCAGCAGCGGCACCACAACGAACAGCACCATGAATATCATATACGGTATGGCGAGAAATTTTCTCTGGAAGTGGAGGCTATTTTTTTGCATATTTGTTTGCCTCCCCATTGAGGGTAAGTCCGATAAGCTCGGGCTTTATCCTTATGCCGACCCTGTCGCCGGCGTCGTATGTGTACTCCGTGTCGATGACAAAGTCCTCGTCCTGCTGTGTGCGGACGGTCATCATGTAGTGGTCGCCCTTGTATATGTTTTCCACCACGTTGCCCCAGGCGTCGGCCTCGTCGATGTTGTCCACCAGCTCTATGTCCCCCAGACCCACGGTGGCCTTCACGTCCGCGTCGGTAAAGTCGTATACCTTCCCGTCGGGGCCGATGACATAGCCCTCGCCGTCCAGTCTGGAGCCGGGCACAAGGGCCGTTACGTCGCAGGGGAAGCGGAAGTCGGATATCACCACGTTGTTGTTCTTGTCTATGTATGCGTCGTCATAGACGTTGGCGGTGAGCTCCTTTTTCATTATGTGTATGCCGTCCGGCTCGATAACTATGCCGGCGGGGCAGTTTATTTCCAAATTGCGGGTATCCTGAATTATGACCTCCGTGTGGCCGACCATCATTGTGTACTCATAGTGTATGCCCTTGAATATCTTGTCGGTGAGCCGTCCGTCCACCATTCCCTCTCCGGGAGGCACCAGCTTCACGTCCTCGGGCCGGACGACGACGTCCACCTTTTCGTTCTTTTCAAACTCGTCCAGCGCGTCGAACACATGGCCCAAAAACCGCACCTTGAGGCGGTCTATCACGGTGCCGCTGTAGATGTTGCTCTCGCCGATGAAGTCGGCCACAAAAGCGTTGGCGGGCTCGTTGTATATACCCTCGGGGGTGCCTATCTGCTGTATCATGCCGTCCTTCATTACCACGATGGTGTCGGAGAGGGTCAGGGCCTCCTCCTGGTCGTGGGTAACGTAGATGAAGGTTATGCCCAGCTTTTTGTGCATAGCCTTGAGCTCCAGCTGCATATCCTTGCGCATCTTCAAATCAAGGGCGCCCAAGGGCTCGTCCAGCAGGAGTATCTCCGGCTCGTTCACAATGGCCCGCGCGATGGCTATTCTCTGCTGCTGGCCGCCGCTGAGGGTGGATATGTCCCTGTCCTCGTATTCCTCAAGGTCCACTATCTTGAGGGCGGAGCGCACCTTTTCGCTTATCTCTTTCCTTGTCAGCTTCCGCGTTTTGCCGCCGTCCGTTATTTTTTTCAGCTTGAGGCCGAAAGCGATATTGTCATACACGTCCAGATGCGGGAAGAGGGCGTACCTTTGGAATACCGTGTTCACCGGCCGCTGATAGGGCGGCAGGCCGGAAATATCGGTGCCGTTCAGCAGTATCTGCCCCGACGTGGGCATTTCAAAGCCCGCTATCATGCGGAGCGTGGTGGTCTTTCCGCAGCCCGAAGGCCCCAGAAAGGTTATGAACTCACCCTTCTTCACATATAAATTGAAATCCTCCACCGCATAGGTCTGTCCGTAATGCTTCGAAACATTTTTCAGCTCGATAATAATGTTTTTGTCGTCCTTCACAACTGCGTCACCCCTTTTGATTTTGGCGGGACATAGCGTCCCAAACGATTTTTTGCGGAAAACCGCGGGCTTCGGGCCCACGGGCGGTCTCCGCAAAATAATAAAACGGCACAAATGGTAGACTATGCACGCCAATCCGCCACTCGTTCCGTTTTTGCAAGTGATATTCTACACTGTTTTGTTATAAATGTCAATAGGTTTTTTAAAAAATTTTTAATTAAATCAATTAATTTTGTATATTTTTTTCTTGCAATTCCAAGAAAAGGTGATATAATAAGGTGAGAGGAAACTCAAAAATTAATTATGAGGTGATCCAAATGAGCATGACAAACAAAAAAACCATTGAGGATGTGGCCGTTCAGGGCAAGAAGGTACTTGTTCGCTGCGACTTCAACGTCCCCCTTCAGGACGGGGCCATCACCGACGATACCCGTATCGTTGCCGCCCTGCCCACAATTCAGTATCTTATAAACAACGGCGCGAAGGTAATCCTTTGCTCTCACTTGGGCAAGCCCAAGGGCGAGCCTAAGCCCGAGCTGTCCCTGGCTCCCGTGGCCGTCCGCCTGTCCCAGCTTTTGGGCAAGGACGTGGTTTTTGCCGCCGACGCCAACGTTGTGGGCGAGAACGCGACCAAGGCCGTGGCAGAGATGAAGGACGGCGACGTGGTTCTGCTTGAAAACACCCGTTACCGCGCCGAGGAGACAAAGAACGGCGAGGCTTTCAGCAAGGAGCTGGCTTCTCTGGCCGAGGTCTTTGTTGACGACGCTTTCGGCACCGCTCACCGTGCTCACTGCTCCAACGTGGGCGTTACCGAATATGTAAAGGACAGCGTGGCCGGTTACCTTATCCAGAAGGAGATACAGTATCTCGGCAACGCCGTTAACGCTCCCGTGCGTCCCCTTGTGGCCGTATTGGGCGGCAGCAAGGTCTCCAGCAAGATATCCGTTATCGAGAACCTTCTCGACAAGGTTGACAAGCTCCTCATCGGCGGCGGCATGGCCTATACCTTTATGAAGGCCAAGGGCTACGAGGTGGGCGACTCTCTGCTTGAGCCTGACTTTATAGATTATGCCAAGGAAATGATGGCCAAGGCCGGCGACAAGCTGGTTCTCCCCGTCGACACCGTTATCGGCAAGGAATTTGCCAACGATACCGAGAGCAAGGTGGTTCCCGAGGGCGGCATCGAGGCCGGCTGGCAGGGCCTTGACATCGGCCCCAAGACCGTCGAGCTCTTCTCCGGCATACTTAAGACCGCCAAGACCGTCGTATGGAACGGCCCCATGGGTGTGTTCGAAATGTCCAACTTCGCCAAGGGCACAAACGCCATCGCTCAGGTGCTGGCCACCCTTGAGGACGCCACTACCGTCATCGGCGGCGGCGACAGCGTTGCGGCCGTAAATCAGGCCGGTCTGGGCGACAAGATGACCCACATTTCCACCGGCGGCGGCGCTTCTCTCGAATATCTCGAGGGCAAGGACCTGCCCGGCATAGCGGCTCTTAACGATAAGTAAAGCAAGGAGAAAACTACTATGGGTAAATATATAATCGCCGGTAACTGGAAGATGAACAAGCTCCCCTCCGAGACTTGCGCCTATGTTAAAGAGGTGGCCGCGGCCACCGCGGGCGCCCGCTGCGAGGTAGTGTGCTGCACACCCTTCACCAATCTGGCCGAGGCCGTAAAGGGCGCCGAGGGCACCCATGTCGCCATCGGCGCGGAAAATCTTCACTTCGAGGACAAGGGCGCCTTTACCGGCGAGGTAAGCGCCGATATGCTTCTGGACCTCGGCGTAAAGTACGTCATCATCGGCCACAGCGAGCGCCGGCAGTATTTTGCCGAAACTGACGAGACCGTGAACCTCAAGGTGAAAAAGGCTCTCGAAAAGGGCCTTACTCCCATTCTCTGCGTGGGCGAGAGCCTTGAGCAGCGGGAGGCCGGCATCACCATGGACCTCATCACCATTCAGATAAAGAAGGCTTTCGCCGGCATTTCCGCCGGCGACGCCGAAAAGGTGGTCATCGCCTACGAGCCCATCTGGGCCATCGGCACCGGCAAGACCGCCACCGCCGAACAGGCCGAGGAGGTCTGCGGCGCAATTCGCGGCGTGCTGGCGGGCCTTTACGGAGAGCCTGCCGCAAAAGCCGTCACCATCCAGTACGGCGGCAGCATGAACGCCGGCAACGCGGCGGAGCTTTTGGCAAAGCCCAACATCGACGGCGGTCTTATAGGCGGCGCGTCGCTTAAGTCCACTGACTTTGCGAAGATAGTCGAGGCTGCGAAATAAAACATCGAATATTTATTGGGGGCCCGCCGGGCTCCCAATGAGCGTGTCGAAAGATTTCGACACGCTTGGCGGGGACAACCCGCGCGGTTTTCCCCGCCGGTCCCCTTTCTGGAAACGTCCCGTTTCATCGTCAGTCTTACAGGCTGCGATAATATTGCCAAATAAACGGCGACGTAACATTACTTAAAGCGGGTCCAGCGTCACGCTGGCGGGCGCTTGCGCTTACGAAAAATCAATAAATTGATTTTCCTACCCCGACTAAGGTATGAAATCCCGGGTACACGCCCCGGGATTTCATGAATTTTATTTCCTAAAAATTTTGCTTTTACTTTCACTTTAACGGAGTTTATAGACAAACTGATTAGGAGGAAATAGTATGTCAAAAAAACCCATTGCATTACTTATAATGGACGGCTACGGCATAAACCCCAACCCCGAGGGCAACTGCGTCATGGCCGCCAACAAGCCCAACCTTGACAGATACACGGCCACCTGCCCCAACACCATCATTTCCGCCAGCGGCCTCGACGTGGGTCTGCCCGACGGTCAGATGGGCAACAGCGAGGTGGGCCATACCAATATCGGCGCGGGCCGTGTGGTTTATCAAATGCTGGTGAAAATTTCAAAGGATATTAAGGACGGCTCCATAATGAACAACGGCCCCCTCAAGGCCGCCATGGAGGCCGCCGCCCAAAACGGCAAGGCCCTTCATCTCTTCGGCCTGCTCTCCGACGGCGGCGTACACAGCCATCAGGAGCATCTTTACGGCTTGGTGGAAATGGCCAAAAAGCTGAGCGTTAAAAAGGTATATATACACGCCTTCCTTGACGGACGCGACACCCCTCCCACCTCCGGCGCGGACTTCATGGCCAAGCTGGTAGAAAAGCTGGATGAAATAGGTCTGGGCAAGGTGGCCGTCATTTCCGGCCGCTACTACGCCATGGACCGCGACAACGCCTGGGACCGCGTCGAAAAGGCTTACCGCGCCCTTGTACTGGGGGAGGGCGTGCGGGAGACCGACCCCGTCCAGGCCATAAAAAATTCCTACGACAAGGGCGTTACCGACGAGTTTATGCTGCCCACCGTGGTGGACGCCGAGGGCGTCATTTCCGAGGGCGACAGCGTTATCAGCTTCAACTTCCGCCCCGACCGGGCAAGGCAGATAACCCGCTCCTTCGTTGACCCTGATTTTAAGGGCTTCGCGAGGCCCAAGGGCTTCTTCCACGTAAATTACGTGTGCATGGCCCAGTACGACGCTTCAATGCCCAACGTCACCGTGGCCTATCCACCCGAGGAGCTGACCATGACCTTCGGCGAGTATGTGAGCAAGCTGGGCCTCACTCAGCTGCGCATCGCCGAAACGCAGAAGTACGCCCATGTGACCTTCTTCTTCAACGGCGGCGAGGAAAAGACCTTCCCCGGCGAGGGCCGCATCCTCATTCAGTCCCCAGACGTGCCCACCTTCGACCTTAAGCCGGAGATGAGCGCCTACGAGGTGAAGGACGCCGTAATTAAAGAAATTGAAGCCGATAAGTACGATGTCATAATCCTTAACTTTGCCAACTGCGATATGGTGGGCCATACGGGTATCATTCCCGCCGCAATCAAGGCCGTTGAGGCCGTGGACGACTGCGTGGGTCAGGTGACCGAGGCCATACTCAAAAAGGGAGGCGTAGTCTGCATAACCGCCGACCACGGCAACGCCGACCAGCTCATCGACCCTGTGACCAAGGCTCCCTTTACCGCCCACACCACCAATCCCGTGCCCTTTATCGTAGTGGGCGCGGACTGCGGCCCGCTCCGCGAGGGCGGCCGTCTGGCGGATATCGCGCCGACGATGCTGAAACTGATGGGACTGGAGCAGCCGGCGGAGATGACGGGCGTAAGTCTGGTAAAATGATAGAGCGTTTTCTGGAGGCTTCGGCGGACCGGACCCTTCACAGGGTCTGGCTCGTCAGCGACCTCCAGCAGAATGACCCCGACCGCAGCCGCCGGTGTATGTACACCGCCGCCGAGGACTTCGCCGCCCTCGGGCTTGAGTGCGAAAAGGTCTGGTATCTGGGCGACAGCGTGGAGGGGGCCGACCTTCGTAAGCTGCTGGACATGACGGCCATGCAGGAGGAGGTGTTTCTCGGCTTCGGTCTGCCGGTGTGCTACTGCCCCGGCAACCACGACATGGACTATCTTTCCGCCACCGGCGAGGCTGTCATTCCCTTTCGGGATATGGTGGTTTCCCACAGGGACATCGGGTGGAAAACCACCGAAAGCATCAGCGATTTTTATTTCTGGGATAAGCTGGGCGCGGCCGACGTGCTGTTCTATGCCGACTGCGCCGCGCCGGACGGGAGCTGGCGCTTCTGTCACGGCCGTCCCTTCGGCGAGGGCTATCCCTATACGCGCGAGGACTTCCGCCGCCTTGCGGCGGAGCGGGACGAAAAGCCTCGGGTCATCACCGCCGGTCACTACGCCTATCCCGGCGGCAACCGCGCCACCGAATATATGGGGGAATTCCTACCCCTTAAGGACAATGTGAAGCTTCATATCTACGGCCACGCCCATGTGGGCGACAAGGTCTGGGCCGGCAAGGATTGGGGCCGCCAGATTTGCGGCGTGGACGGCCATACGCAGAGCCAGGTCAACATCTCCAGCCTGGAGGTGGGCCGGGGCAACGCCATACGCAGCGCGTTTTTGGAGGTGTACCGCGGCGGCGAAATGGCGGTTATATTCAGGGACCACAGCCACAAAAAGTGGGATAAATTATTGCTATTAAATTAGGAATTGGAAATCGGAAATAAGGAATAAAGGCGTGGACGCCTTGCTTTTGCCCTTATGTTCCCCGTTTCTCGTTTCCGGCTCCTTATCCATATTGGAGGTATATTCATGGACAACCGCCCTATTGGGGTTTTCGACAGCGGGCTGGGAGGCTTGACCTGCGTCAAACAACTGATGAGCGTTATGCCAAACGAGGATATAGTTTACTTCGGCGATACCGCCCGGGTGCCCTACGGCAATCGCAGCCGTGAGACCATAGTTAGGTACACACGGGACGACATAAGCTTTTTGCTTGAACACGATATAAAAATCATAATCGCCGCCTGCGGCACCGCCAGCAGCGTGGCCCTGCCCTACATAGACGACGTGGGCGTCAAGGTGATCGGCGTGCTGGAGCCCGCCTGCCGGGCCGCCCTAAAGCGCACCCGAAACGGAAGGATAGGCGTCATAGGCACGGCGAGTACAATAAAAAGCGACAAATATGCCCAAATAATTGCGTCCATTGAGCCTTCGGCAAAGGTTTTCAGCGCGGCCTGTCCAATGTTTGTGCCCGTTGTTGAAAACGGCTACGCCGATACCGAGGTTGCCCGGATAGTTGCCCGGGATTACCTCGCCGGCCTGAAAAATGAAGGTGTGGATACGCTTATCTTGGGATGCACACATTACCCCTTGCTTGAAGGCGTAATCGGTGATATAATGGGCGATGGGGTGGAGCTTATCTCCTCGGGCCGGGAGGCGGCGGAATATTGCAGGAGCTTCCTTGACGGCCACGGCCTGCTGGCCGGACGGGACGGCAAGGGGAACAGCGAGTTCTACGTCTCCGACGACCCCGAAAGCTTTACCCAGCTCGGCGGCCTGTTTTTGGGCCGGGAGATAGAGCTGAGCGTCAATCGCGCGATGATATGACAGAGGTGAACCTATGAAACAGGTATATGTTGAAATCAACGGCAACGTCACCGCCGACGGCGACACTGACCGCATGAGCTATTCCACCGAGGGACAGCTCTATAAACGCTCCGGAAAGTTTTATATCAACTATCCCGAGGGCGAGCTGCTGGGACGCGAAAAGTGCAGCACCACCCTTAAGGTGGCCCCCGACGGAGTGGTCACCATGCTCCGCAGCGGCGAGGCCCATACCCGCATGGTCTTTGAGGCGGGCCGGTGCCACATGAGCTGCTACGAGACTCCTTTCGGAAACCTGACCGTCAGCGTGGCCACCAACGAGGTCAAGGTGGACATGAGCGAGGACGGCGGCAAGCTGGACATAGACTACAACCTGACGATAAACAATACGTCTCACAGCCGCAACCGCCTCAGCATCAAGGTGCGCTCATGAGCTCTCCCATGGAGGAGGAGCGCCTCCGGCTGGAAAGGCTGTGTTCGGCGGCGGCCATGGAGCTTTACGGCCTCTGCCCGAAATTTTCGGTCGGCAGGCCCAAAAATCCGAAAAACGGCGATTTGGCCGCCTCCACCGCTTTGGCTCTCGGCGGCGCGCTCAAGCGGCGGCCCTCCGAAATAGCCGCCGAAATCGCGCGGCTTGTCCCCCTGAGGGCCGGCGAGCGGCTTGAGACCGGTGACGGAGGCTTTTTGAATTTGTATCTGTCGGCGGATTTTCTGCGGGGTCTGCTCGGGCCCCGGCGTGAGCTGCCGGAGGTGAAACTGCCGGAGCCGTCGGCTCCGGATTTTTGCCGCGTCCATACCTATCACCGGCTGCGGCGGCTGCTGGAGCTCCACGGCTCGGCGGAGGGCGGCGATGCGGTGCCTCTCTCCGCTCCGGAGGAGCTGCGGCTGCTTCGGGCCGTGGCACGGGAGGAGGAGCCGGAGCTTACCGCCGCGGCGGAGGAGCTTTATGACCGGCTGGGCTTCGGCCATGGAGCGGTGAACGGGGCCCGTTCACTGCTGTTTAACAATGCCCTGTACCTTTTGTACGGGCTGCTCGGAAAGGAGAAGCTATGAAAAAGAGACTTTTAGCCCTGATTGTCGCCCTTTTGACGCTGGCGCTGCCGTCCGCGGCGGAAAATCAGACCGGCCCCGACGCCGCCACCGACGGACAGGAGGCGGCCGCGAATACCGCGCCCGCGCTGACCGCCAGCCAGCAGAAGAATATAATAAGGGAATTTGCCCACACCATGTCTGACAACTACTACTACGGCATAAACGACCAGGAGCTTTTGTACAACGTCATCTGCTCCACCATAGACAACGGCGGGGTCTTTGACGTGGACAAGGCCCTTAAGGCCATGGTCAACGCGCTGGGGGACGATTACGCGGAGTTTTATTCTCCCGAGGACTACGTCCAGCAGACCCAGTATTTTGGGGCGGAGCATTTCGGCATCGGCGTTGTGATGACCCTCGAGGGCGGCCGCGCCGTGATAGAGACCGTGTATTCCGACAGCGCGGCTGAGGCGGCCGGCATAAAGGTCGGGGACGAGATAGCCGCCGTAGACGGCGCCGACACGTCCGATATGTCGCTGACCGAGATAAGCGGCCTTATCATGGGCGACGAGGGCTCGCCGGTGGAGATAACCCTGCGCCGGGGCGAGGAAACCCTGAACGTCATAGCCGTCCGCCAAAGGATAGTGGAGAGCCATTCCTCCATGAATATCCTTAACGGCGACATAGCCTACATCGACGTGGACTCCTTTACCCGCTCCCTGCCCGAGGAATTTGACGCCTATCTCGGCGAGATAGCCGCCAAAAGCATCGACAAGGTCATAATAGACCTCCGCGACAACGGCGGCGGTGAGCGCAACGCCGCCATCGAGGTGGCCCAAAAGCTCATTTCCGCCGGACTCATCTGTAAATTTAAGTATAAGGATGAGAGCCTCAACGAGGATATATATTCCGAAAACCTCAACGCCCCGCGGTTCAAGCTCCTTGTGCTGGTGAACAAGAACACCGCCTCGGCCAGCGAGCTGCTGGCCATGGCCCTGCAGAGCAGGGGACGGGCCAAGCTCATGGGCACCGAGACATACGGCAAGGGCAGTATGCAGCTTATGATGCAGTGCGTCACCGGCAGCGGCCTCAAGTTCACCATCGGCGAGTTTTTCTCGCCCAATGACGAGCGCGTCAACACCGTGGGTCTGACCCCCGATATTGAGGTGGAGAACCGCGTCGAGACCGTTGACGAGTCGCAGTTTGCCGAGATAAATCTGCTCAACATAGACCTCCCCGTTTCGAAGCTGGGCGTGGAACAGCGGCTGGGCGCTCTGGGCCTTTTGCCCGAGACCTACGTTGACGGCATCTACGACAGCCTTACCGGTGGAGCGATAAAGGCTTTCCAGCAGATATGCGGCATGGAGCCCACCGGCACGGCGGACTTTAACACCGTCCTCGCGCTGAACGACTACGAGTACAACATAACCAAAGTAGTGGACGTGCAGATGGAGGAAGCACTTAAATATTTTGACTGAATAAAACCCGCCGTGTGACCGGCCCCGTAGGGGCGGCCGCGCGGCGGGCTTTTTGTATTATGCTACAATTCGCGGCGTGACGCCGCCGCCGCTCCGACGGCCGTTGTCACGGTCAGATAGGCCAGACAGACGAGGGCGAAGGGCAGATAGTCCCGGCCGGTTATCTGCTGCGGCGCGTTGGAGCTCATGCCGTAGGCCATCAGCGAATAGGGCCATATGTGGCCCAGACGCTTAGCCAGGAACACCAGCCCCGACAGCCCCCCTGCGAAGCCTATGCCCACCGGCAGAGCGAAGCTTTTCATCATCATTGACAGCAGAAGCTGCATTGCCGCCATGACCGTGCCGCCCGCAAAGCCGCCCGCGCACCAGACAAGCGCCGCCCTCAGCGGAGGCTCGCCGAGACCGGCTATGCGGCCGGAGATAAGGTACAGCGCCGCTATCCATATCATGGTCAGTCCCACCATGAACGAGGCGGTCAGCAGCTTGCCGACGAACACCAGTCCCCTGGGGGCCGGCGCCGTCAAAAGCTTGTTCCAGCCGTGGGAGTTATGCTCCAGCGTCATCAGACGTGCGCAGTAAACGCTTATCATTACCGGCAGGAAAAAGAAATCGGTGAAAAGCGTGTGCTGGCTCCAAAGGCTGTACCACTGGCCTTTCAGAATTTCCAGATTGGCAAGATAGTTCAGAGTTCCCAAAACCGCCGGCAGCACCGGCACCAGCAAAAACATCAGCCACAGGGGTGAACGGCGGAGCTTTATGGCCTCCGCCCGAAGAAGCTTGAATAACACGGCTCATACCTCCTTTAAGCAAAACAGCCTTTTCCCGAAAAAATATATTGTCAGTCCGGCGCAGAGAAGAAATATCACGGCGTAGGGGTCGGGGCCCGACACCTCGAACCACACGTCTCTCCATCGGGTCTCCTTTGTGTAGCCGTACATTCCCACAAGGTTCAGCGCCCCGTAGCCGCCCCAGATGAGAAATCGGCGCAGCCAGGGCAGCTGCGGCAAAAACATCGAAAACATTCCCGCGAAGGTCCCCGCTATCCCCACGGCGAAGGCCGCCGCCTGATTTTTGAAGGCCATGGACAGCAGGCTTTGCAGCAGGTAGACGGCCGCCGTCGGCAGCAGGGTGGATAACAGGTGGAGCATATACAGCCTCAGCGGAAAAGGCCCGTAAAAGCCCTTGGCATGGCCGTAGATAACTATCACCGCCCAGTTTATCAGACAGCAGACCAGCACCGCTCCAAGGCCGGTCAGCAGCTTGACGTCGTAGAGCTTACCGCGGCCGGAGGCCGGTATCAGCCGCCGCAGCATCCCGCTCCTGTGCTCCAAGTCCCACTGACGGGACGCCGCTATCATCGCCAGGAGCGGCATAACTATGGAGTTGGTCACGGGCAGTTGGTAGAGATATATCATCCAGCCCAACCGCCGCATATCCTCGGAGACCCGACCATTCAGGGTCCAGAACAGACCTATGGCCGTAACCGCCAGCAGACTGAGGAAGATATAACGCCGCCTTGTTTTCAGAAACTCGCATTTCAACAACCGTATCACAGGCTCGCCTCCCCGCCGGTCAGCTCGAGGAATATCTCCTCCAGGTCCTTGTCCTTTTCCGCCCGGTGCAGCCGGTCCAAGGGGCCTTGGTATACCATCCTGCCGCCGGCGATTATGCCCACGTCGTCCGCAAGCCGATCCATCTCCGACAGAATGTGGCTGGACACGATGACGGTCATTCCGTACCGGCCCGGCAGGGAGCGTATCAGCTCCCTCATTTCCTGTATGCCGGCCGGGTCAAGGCCGTTGGTGGGCTCGTCCAGTATCAGCAGCTTTGGGAAGGATATGAGCGCCTCCGCCAGCCCCAGCCGCTGCTTCATGCCGAGGGAGTAGGCGGAGACCTTTTTCTTTTGCTGTTTGTCCAGCCGCACCGTTTTCAGTACCTCGTCGATATTGCTTTTCGGCAGGTCCAGCATGGTGCGCAGTATCTCAAGATTTTCCCGGCCTGTCAGATGGCCGTAGCAGGAGGGCGATTCGATAAGGGAGCCGGTGTCCCGAAGTATCTCCGTCCTCGTCCTCGGCCCCAGACGCTTGCCGAAGATGTCTATTTCTCCCGCCGTGGGCCTTACAAGCGTCAGCAGCATTTTCAGCGTGGTGGACTTGCCCGCCCCGTTAGGCCCCAAAAAGCCGTAGATGCGGCCCTCGGACACCTCCATGTTCAGGCCGCTGACCGCCTCCGCGCCGCCGTAACGCTTTGTGAGGCCGTGAGTTTCAACAATGTTCATTTTAACGCTTCCTTTCATTTTTACGTGTGATAGCATCATGGCCTTATCATGATATCACGGTCTCCTGTCGAGAAGGTGAAGCATACCTTACAATAACCTTAAATTTTGCGGGCGCTATTTCAAAACGGAGAAATTTATGGTACAATAAAACCAAGTAAGGTAAAACTTAATCGTTTAAACGGAGTGAAAGCCCATGGACGAGCTTAAAAACAAAAAAATACTCGTCGTTGACGACGAGCCGCGGCTGCTGAAAATTGTGGCGGGCGCTCTGTACCGCCGAGGCTATTACAATCTTTACACCGCGAGGGACGCGGGGGAGGCCCTGAGGCTGGCCAAGGAACAGCCTATGGCGCTGTTCCTGCTGGACGTAAACCTGCCGGACGCCGACGGTTTTGCCCTCATCGAGAAGCTGCGGGACTTTTCTCCCGCGCCGGTCGTCTTCCTCACCGCCCGCGGTGAGGGCGCCGACCGTATCCGCGGCCTTGGCCTCGGCGCCGACGATTACATCGTCAAACCCTTTTTGTCCGAGGAGCTGGCCCTTCGGGTGGAGGCCGTGCTGCGGCGGGTGTACGCGGCCAGGGTCGGGGAGGCCGTGTTTTACCTTTCCGGCATCCGCGCCGACCTCGGCTCGGCGTCGGTGCTGCGCGGAGGTAAGGAGCTGTCCCTGACCGCCAAGGAGTACATTCTGCTGAAAAAGCTTTGGGAAAACCGCGGCCGTGTCGTCACCAACGACGCCCTCTGCCTCGCCGCCTGGGGCGAGGACTATTACGGCTGTGAAAATACCCTTATGGTTCACATACGGCGGCTGCGCAAAAAAATCGAGCCCGACCCCTCCGAGCCGAGACATCTGCTGACGGTGAAGGGCTTGGGCTACAAGCTGGTGACTGACGATGAATAAAACGGCCTTTAAAATATTTTTCATGTTTTCACTGACGGCGGCGGCGCTGTCCATCTTCCTGCTGGGGATAAATTTCCTCAGCTTCGGCTTTATCGGCTCTGACACCGGCGACCGCCGGCCAAAGACGCTTGTGTCGGATATTTCCGCCGCCTATGAGGACAAGGGGCCCGAGGCGGCGGCGGCCCTTGTGCCCGAGGACTGCTGGTGCCTGCTGCTGGACGGCGGCGGCGAGGCCGTCTGGGAGGCCAACCGCCCCTCAGATGTGCCGCTGAAATACAGCCTTGCCGACGTTGCGCGGCTGACGCGGTGGTTCCTCAAGGACTACCCGGTATATGTCAACACCCTCGGCGAGGGACTGATGATACTGGGCACGCCGAAAAATTCCGTGGGCAAGTACGACGTTATATATTCCATGGACTGGTTCAGCAGCCTGCCCCAGCGGGCGGCCCTGATATTTTTGGCGAATTTGCTGCTGGCTCTGGCGCTGGCCCTTATATTCGGGGCCGGGCTTTACCGGCGGCTAAGGGCGCTCATGCTCGGCCTCGAGGATCTGAAGGCCGAGCGGGAGGTCAGTCTGCCGGAGAGAGGGCTTTTTCGGGAAATATTTCGCTCCCTCAACGCCGCCTCCGGTCTTATACGGCGAAAAAACGCCGCCCTCGCCAAGAGGGACAGCGCGCGTATCAACTGGGTGTCGGGTATTTCTCACGACCTGCGGACGCCGCTGGCGGTAATCGTGGGCGCCGCCGAGGAACTGGGGGAGGAGCCGGGCCTCGGCCCCGACGGTGTAAAAAAGGCGGCCCTGATAGCCGCCCAGGGACTTAAAATCGGCCGGCTCGTGGAGGATATGAACCTTATTTCGTCTCTGGAGTACGATATGCAGCCCTCGCGCAAGGCCCCGGTGAAGCTCTGCCCCCTGCTCAGGCGTACCGCGGCGGAGCTTGTCAACAGCGGCGCCGCCGCCGGCCATGAAATTTCGCTGGATCTGCGGGACGGCGGGGCGGAGGTCATGGGCGACGAGGCCCTGCTCGGACGGGCGTTTTTCAACCTCATCAATAACAGCCTTGTCCACAACCCTGCCGGCAGTCGGGTGGAGATATTGCAGTACCGGGTGGAGGATATGGCGGTGGTGGAGATAAACGATGACGGCGTCGGGGCGCCGCGAGAGGTGCTGGACCGGCTGGACGAGCTGCCTCGCTCCTCCCACGGCCTCGGCCTGCCCATGGCCCGCCGCATAGTCGAGGCCCACGGCGGCACGTTCAGCGCCCGCAGCGGCGGGGGATTGAAAGTACGCATAACTCTGCCGGAAAAGGGGCTGTAAAAAAAATGGCGCAGACCTGCGTCGTCACAAGTTCGGTATCGCAAGTTTCGATTTAAAAATCGAAACTCGGCTTACCTCGCTGTGACTCCTTTTCCCCACAAAATCGGCT
>CANPZO010000003.1 GCA_947589005.1 uncultured Clostridia bacterium
GAAGCGAGAAAGGAACTGTCCGGCAAGCGGCGGACGCTCCAGAAATCCGAAAACCGTATCGCCGAGCTTGACAGGCTTTTCAAGCGGATCTACGAGGATATGGTAGCGGGACGGCTGAGTGAGGCGAGATTTCAAATGCTTTCCGACGACTACGAAAAGGAGCAAACGGAGCTGCGGGAAAGAATTACTGTTCTGACTAAGGAAATCTCCGAGCAGGAGGATCAGGCGGACAATGTAGACCGTTTCATCCGCACGGTGAAGAAGTACCTCTGCCTGACGGAGCTGACGCCCGCGATCCTGAACGATCTGGTCAAGGCGGTCTATGTCCATGCGCCGGACAAGTCCAGCGGACATCGGGTGCAGGATGTAGACATCAGCTACAACTACATCGGGATACTCCCTGCCGCACTTTTGAACGACCTCATAAACGGAACAGCGGCATGACCGAAATCATGCCGTACTCCGAAAACAATATGAACTTGTTTTATTGGACGCCACCCTGAGGCGGAGGTTAGCAGGGGACGGAGGTCTCGTCATTGTACTCGTTCACGGCTATTTCACAGCGCCCGGACCTTACGCCGGCGGCGCTGACGGTGCAGGCGACCGTCCCCGTCTGTCCGAAGCGGCTCCTTATCAGGAAGGCCGCCCGTCCGCCCTCGAGGGCGATGGGATTTTCGCCGATGAAGTCCGCCGGTCCCTCAATCTCTATGCTCACCAAGTCCGCGGCATAAGGGAGGCGGGTGCCGTTTTCGTCCAGAAGCTCGACCGTCACGCTTGTCATGTCGGATCCGTCAGCGGTCAGCGTCCCGTAGTCGGGGACGGCGGACAATCCGGCGGCCGGGCCGGGAGTTTTTCGCTCGGTCCGGACGCGCTCCCTGCCGCCTATATATCCCACGGCGGTGAGAGTGCCCGCCTCAAATTTTACGTTTTTGAATTTAAAGGCCGGATGGGGCACGTTCATGTACAGGTTCGGCTTTATCCTGCCGACGGAGACCCCGTTTACAAACAGCTCAACTTCGTCGCAGCCGCCGTACACCTCCACGTCGGCGGGCGAACTCTCCGTCCAGTAGCTGGCTATATACAGCTCCGGCTTTTCGGCGGACTCCGTCTGGGAGCGGTAGAAGTGAGATACCGGCTTGTCATGACGGAATATGTCGTACATTCCGCTGTAGAATACGTGGCCGGTGCGGGTGTAGTTGACCTCGTTGTCGTAGTCGAACATACTCCATGCAAAGCCGCCCAGACAGTTGTCGTTGGAATAGTAGTAATCGACGACGTCGGCAAAGGATTTCGTAAACTCCGCCGCCTGCGCGTCGGTCGCCCACGGCAGGCCGCAGCCGTCCGTCCAATGCTCCCAAGAGTGCTCGCTGGAAATAAAGGGCCTTAGTCTGGGAACCTCGGGATAAATATAGTTGGCGCAGAAAATATCCTCTATCATTTCGGTGCTGTCGTAGTTTTCATTCCGGCGGACGCCGTGGGTGGGCCTTGTGGGATCCAGCGCCTTTGCAAGGGCCGTGGTCGCGGTATAAAGCTCCCTGTTGTCCCAGGACTCGTTGACCCGGACTCCCCAGGTGAAAACGGAGGGGTGATTGCGGTCCCGCAGTATCATTTCCTCAATATTTGTCTTATATATCTCTTGCCATTCACTGTCGCCAACGTGCTGCCAGCCTGGGGCCTCCTCAAAAACTATCAGGCCGATTTCGTCGCACCGGCTCAAAAAGGCCGGAGACTGTGGATAGTGAGAGCAGCGCACGGCGTTGAAGCCCGTTCCTTTCACCATATCGGCGTCCCGCGCCTGGAGCTTGTCCGGAATTGCCCGCCCCTGCCATGGCCACTGCTCGTGGCGGTTTACTCCTCTGATTTTCAGCTTTTCGCCGTTCAGATAAAAGCCGGTGTCGGTAAACTCGAACCACCGAAGGCCGATTTTTGTTTCAACCGTGTCAATTTTCTCGCCGTTTTCAAGGAGGCTTACCTCGGCGGTGTACAGATAAGGGTCGTCCACGCTCCAAAGGCGGGGATTTTTTATTTCGTCAGTGTCAAAGGTCACGGAGCCGCCGTCCTTCACCGACGCCTCGCCGCTGACCGTCCGCGCGGCCTCCGCTCCGTTTTTGTCAAATATCGCCGTTTCCACCGACAGCACTTTGGTCTCGCCCGTGGTGTTGCGGACCGAAACGGCGGAGCGGACTTTTCCGCCCTGGGGACCGAGGCCGGGCGCGGTGAGAAAGACGTCGCTTATATAGACGGGGCTTACGGCGGTCAGGGTCACGTTCCGCACGATGCCGCCGAACAGACAGTAGTCCACATCTCCGCCCTCCGGCGGGATGTCGGGGTGTTTTGTGCTGTCCACCCGCACGGCGACAACATTGTCGCCGTCAAAGCTGACGCGGTCCGTTATGTCAAATTCAAAGCCCGTGTACGCACCCTTGTGGCTGCCCGCCGGCTTACCGTTCACATACACCTCCGCCACCGTCGCCACGCCCTCAAAGCCTATGATTATACGCTTTCCGCAACATTCCGCGGGCAGACTGAAGTGCCGCCGGTACCACGACACAAAGCGGTACCGTTCTATATATTTTTGGAAATCCTCGCCCTTGTGGGCCCCGATTACGGTGTTGGCGTGAGGTATGCCGACCCTCTCAAAGCGGCTGTCGTCGAACTCCGGCAGGTGAGCGCCGGTGTTGTCCGAGGCCGAATACAGCCAGCCCGTGTTCATGTTCATTATTTTGCGTCCGTTCATTTTGTGCGCCTCCGTTTTACTGCGGCTTGGAGTCAAATCCGTACACGTCGCCGCGGGCGGATACTATCTCGTAACCCGCGCTCTGCACCCTGCGCTCGAGGCAACCCTTACATTCGGCGGCCTCCTCGCCGGTGCATATTTTGTTGTCGTAAAGCTCGTACAGCTTCCGCACACGGACGGGGGAAAGATTGGGCATGACCACGTTGGCCCCGGCCTTAAGGCCCAGCTCCCGCCCCAGCGGATGTATGGTGCCGAGGGCGGTCGTCGATGGGATAAGGGCGGTCGGGAACATGAGCCTGAGTATCGCCACCATACGCAGCGTCAGCTCCAGCGTGCCGCCGGGGAAGTCCCTGAACGGCGTGTCCTTATGGGGGATAAAAGGGCCGATGCCTATCATGTCGGGACGCAGCTCTTGCAGGAACCGAAGGTCCTCCACAAGGTTGTCCGCCGTCTGGTAGGGCGAACCCACCATAAAGCCGCTGCCTACCTGATAGCCCAGCTCTTTAAGGGTAAAGAGGCAGCTTTTACGGTGAGCGAGACTCATAACGGCGGGGTGGAGCCTGGAATAGTGCGCGTCGTCGGCGGTCTCGTGGCGGAGAAGATAGCGGTCCGCGCCGGCGGCACGGAAAGCGGCGTAGCTCTCCCGTCCCTTTTCGCCCAGCGAAAGAGTAACCGCGCAGTCCGGAAAACGCTCTTTTATTTCGGAAACTATGCCGCATATGACCTCGTCGGTGTAATATGGGTCCTCGCCGCCCTGAAGCACAAAGGTGCGGAACCCCAGCTTATGTCCCTGTTCGCAGCAGGATAGAATGTCCTCCTTGCTCAGACGGTAACGGTCAAGATTTCCGTTGCTCCGGCGGATGCCGCAGTAGAGACAGTCGTTTTTACAAACATTGCATATCTCTATAAGTCCGCGAAGGTAAACGGCCGTTCCGTAATACCGGCGGCGGACCGCGTCGGCCTCGGCGATAAGCTCGCAATCATATTTATCTGTATTTATTATTTCACACAGTTCCTTGTCGGAAAGTGAATTTATGTCCATATCCTTCACCTCGTTGTAAATTATAGCATATCGGTAGGTAAAAATCAAGCCCGCGGCGAGATTTTCTTCGGAAAATGGCGTCACATTTCCGTAAAAATCGACATATTTGTGGTACTATCATATCGAAAGGAGGTCTTTCTATATGATAGACGAATTTGAAAACTACTTGAAAAGCGTCAATATGGCGCAAAATTCCATCCGCTCCTATGTTTACGCGGTGAGGCAGTTTGAGGCCCGCGTAAAAAGGCTGACCCGCGAGGGACTCAGGCAGCACAAAATCTGGCTGATAGAAAACTATCGTGCCAAAACGGTTAATCTGCGTATACGCGGACTCAACTGCTACCTGAATTTTCTGGGCAAAAAGGATTGGAACCTCAGCTTTGTCAAGGAACAGCAGAAGGCGTTTCTGGAAAACGTCATCAGTGAGGCGGACTACGTCTACTTCCGCAACTGTCTCCGAGGCGACGGGGAGTATTTCTGGTACTTTGTGGTGAGGTTCCTCGCCGCCACGGGCGCCAGGATAAGCGAGCTGCTGCAAATGAAGGTGGAGCATGTGAAGGCCGGATATTTGGATTTGCTCTCCAAGGGCGGCAAGCTTCGGCGCATTTACATTCCGAAGACCCTTCAGGCCGACGCCATGGACTGGCTCAAAGACTGCGGCCGACATTCCGGCTTTGTGTTCCTTAACCGCCGCGGCGAACCGATAACCGGCCGGGGCATATCCGACCAGCTCAAAAAGCTCGCCACCCGCTACGGCATCGACCCGGCGGTGGTTTATCCCCACTCGTTCCGCCACCGCTTCGCCAAAAGCTTTCTCGAGCGGCACAACGACATCGCTTTTCTGGCAGATTTGATGGGTCACGAAAGCATCGAGACCACCCGCATTTATCTGCGGAAAACCGCCATTGAGCAGAGGAGCATTGTGGACAACATAGTTGAGTGGTAAAGGTCTTTGGGGCTGTAAAAAAATGGCGTAGATCGGCGTCGTCACAAGCTCGGTATCGCAAGTTTCGATTTAAAAATCGAAACTCGGCTTACCTCGCTGTGACTCCTTTTCCCCACAAAATCGGCTTCGCCGTTTTGTGGGGGCCCCATTTTGGCTGAAAGCCTTTATTAAGTCAAATTTATGTGATGAAAAAATCGACAATAAAATCAAAGCTATGAATTAATGTGGAAAAACCGCCTTTTTATAAAAAAAGACGGTTTTTCTCTTTAGTTTATGCAATCGGCCCTCGTGATGGCTTTGGCTCACTACCAACCTTTTGCGAATTTTTTTGTCCGTCATGCGGGGCGGCGGGCTGAAGGCAGCCCGCCCTACACCACTTTGTTATGACAGTGTAGGGCGGCTTGCCCTCAAGCCGCCGAAAAAATTTAAAATAAGTCGTAATAAGCGATTTTTTCCGATAGCCCACGTGCCTCCAGGCTACATTGTGAATTCTTTATTGTTATGCGGTGGCTTCGCCTCCGACAGCACAAGCGCCCCGAATATCAGGACGAAACCGCAGATAAGCTGGGGCGAGAGCCTTTCGCTACCGGCCAGTATGGAGAACATCGCGCCAAACACCGCCTCAAGACTCAGCAAAAGCGCCGCCGTTGACGGCGGGGTGTACTTCTGGCCGATGTTTTGGAGCAAAAGCGCCGCCGCCGTCGCCGCTAGACCGAGGTAGGCCAGCGAGGTTACCGCCCCGGCGCCGAAGGACGGCGGGAAATTTTCAAATATCAATCCGAACACCCATGCCAGCGCCGCCGACGAAGCGAACTGTATCACCGTGAGCGCGATAATGTCGCGGCCGCGGCTGTAGTGCGTCACGGCCAGAATGTGCAGGGCGAACATAAATCCGCCGCCGAGGGTAAGCATATCGCCTTTGTTGACGCCGCCCTCCGCCGCCGGATTTACCGACACGAGCCACACTCCGGCCACACAGACCGCCGCCGCTATCAGGGTTTGCAGCGGAGGTCTCTCCTTTGTCAGGGCCCAGGTCAGAAAGGGCACGATGATGCAGTATACGGTGGTCAGGAAGGCGTTTTTCCCCGGAGTGGTATAGTTAAGCCCCACCGTTTGGAGGGCGTAGGCCCCGAACAGCAGAAACCCCATTATTCCGCCGCCGACCAGGTACGAAACGTCGAGCTCCCTTAACCTTTTGAAAAATATTATGGCCAGGGCCGCCGCGCCTATGGTAAAGCGTATGGCCAGCAGATAAAAGCTCGGCACCGCGGCAAGGGTGTTTTTCATAACGACAAAGCTGCTGCCCCAGATAAGGGTCGCGGTCACAAGGGCCAGCTTTGCCAAGAGGGAAATACGGCTTTTTTTCATTGTCGGCCCCTCTTATCTTCCCGATTTATCACCACGGTGCGGTTGTAGGGTATTTCTATCCCGTTCTCGTCAAAGGCGTATTTTATGCGGCGGAGCATTTCGCGCTCGACGTCGTACTGATTGCCGCCCTCGCAGGGCACAAGGCTGCGTATGGTCACGCCGTTGTCGCCCAGCGCCACCACCCCGAGCACCTTTAAATCGCCGGTAATGAGGCTGAATTCCCTGTGGGCCTTTTTGCCGCAGTCCTCAAGAACCTTGATGGCGGTATTAATGTCGCTTTCATACGCTATCTCCACGTCGATGGAAACGTCGTGGGGGTACTTCTGCCGGTTAAGCACCTTTTCAATCGCTCCGTTAGGGATTATGTACAAATCGCCCACGTAGTTCTTTATGGTCGTGCAGCGGAGAGTGATGCTTTCGACCGTGCCGGTGAAGTCGTCTATGGTGACGATGTCGCCCACCTCGAACTTGCCCTCGAAAATTATGAAAAAGCCGGTTATAACGTCCTTCACCACGCTCTGCGCACCGAAGGCCACCGCGATGCCGACGACGCCGGCCGCCGCCAGCAGAGACATTACGTTGATGCCGAAAAGCTGGTTAAGGGCCTGTACAAAAATGAAAAAGTAAATGCAGTAGTGTACCACACTGCCGAGGATGGCGCAGATGGTGCCCCTGCGGTGATTGTCGGGCTGACGGTTTTGATAACGCTTAAGGGCCGTAAAACAGATGCGCCAGAGGATAAAGGCCGCCAGCAGCGTTACGGCGAAGCCCGACGCCCGGGAAAGGACGGTGAGCAGCAGTTCATTTTTTATGTATGGCTTCAGCAGGGCGTTCATTTTCCGTCCTCCTTGCATAAATCGGCGGTTTCGGCCTCGGTGAATTTTATGAGCGAGGCCGAGTTTATAATTATCTGCGCCCCGCGGACGCCGGCGCTTACGGCAATTTTATCGCGCTCCGCCGCAGAGGAATGGAACCAGGTCGGGTATTTCTTTTTCATGCCTATGGGACTGCATCCGCCTCTGATGTAGCCGGTCAGACCGAGGAGCTCCTTCACATGGACCATTTCTATTTTTTTGTCGCCGATGGCACGGGCGGCTTTTTTCAGGTCTATCTCCTCGGCCACCGGAATACATAACACCACGACGCCGCGCTTTTCGCCGCGGGCCACGAGCGTCTTGAATACCGCCGCCGGATCCTGGCCTATCTGGGCCGCCACATGGACGCCGCTGAGGTCGTTTTCGTCCACCTCGTATTCCTGAATGTCATAGTCGAGCTTCGCCTTGTCCAGCATACGCATGGCGTTGGTCTTTGTTTTCATTTTACCTTACCTCCTGAACATATGTGTTATATCGGGGAAAGATTGAAACGGAACGCTTTATCTCGGATAAAAACACCAAAAGTCAGGGGCACGCCTGACTTTTGACACTGATTTAAGCCGCTTAGTTTGTGCTGCCAAAGCCGCCGTCACGGACGCCGTCGGCCTCGTCGTCAACGGTGATGCCGTACTCGGTGAAGATGCCCTGCGCGAAAGCGTCGCCCCGCCTTACAGACAGAGTTTTTTCACCGCAGTTGACGATTTTTATAAATATGTGGCCCTCGTTGGAGCTGCCGTAATAGTCGCTGTCGATTATGCCGACGGTATTGCTGAGCCTGAGGCGGTACTTAAAGCCAAGACCGCTGCGCGGATATATTGAGAGCACCCAGCCCTCGTCTATCCTCGCCCTTATGCCGGTGGGCACCTTTATCTCCTGTCCCGGCCCGAGGTCGAAGTCCAATGTGGAGAAAAAGTCGTAGCCCGCGCTGCCGCTGGTGGCGCGGCGGGGGAGGCGTATCTCCTCATACGCGGCCTCGGCGCCGGGGCCGTAGCCCTCGGCAAACTGTTTTAACGATACCTTTTCAAAACCGGCTATACGTTTCATAGCAGTTCCTCCGCTCATTTTACGTGTTATTCCGCCAAAAGCTTTTCCACGGAAGCAAGCTTCACACAGGTAACAAAGACGTTCATCGCCGCTTGAAGCTCCTCGGGACTGGGGTAGGTGGGAGCTATGCGGATATTGCTGTCGCGGGGGTCCTTGCCGTAGGGGTAGGTCGCGCCCGCGTCGGTCATTTTTACTCCCGCTTCGGCGGCGAGGCGGACAATTTTCTTCGCGCAGCCGTCGAGGGAGTCAAAGCTGACAAAATAGCCGCCCTTGGGGTTGTACCAGCTTCCGATGCCGAGGCCGCCGAGCTCCCGCTCAAGGGTGTCCGTAACGGTTTTGAACTTGGGGCGGATGAGCTGGGCATGGAGCATCATATGCTTTTTTATGCCGTCGAGGTTTTTGAAATAGCGCACATGGCGCAGCTGGTTCAGCTTATCGTGGCCGATGGTCTGAACGGAAAGGAGCTGCGCTATCTCCTTTATATTGGCCTTCGACGCGGCGATGGCGGCGATGCCGCTGCCGGGGAAGCTTATCTTGGATGTGGAGCTGAACTTATATACCATGTCGGGATTGCCGGCCTTTTTGCACTCGGCCAGTATCTCCAGCAGGTAGTCCTGGTCGTCCTCGTAAAGGTGGTGGACGCAGTAGGCGTTGTCCCAGTAAATGCGGAAATCGGGAGCGGCGGGCTTAAGGTTCGCGAACCGGCGGACGGTTTCGTCGCTGTAGGTTATGCCCTGGGGGTTTGAATATTTGGGCACGCACCAAATACCCTTCACGGCGGGGTCGCTGTTCACATATTGCTCGACCATGTCCATGTCGGGACCGATCTCGCTCATGGGAATATTGATCATTTCGATGCCGAAAGCCTGAGTTATGGCGAAGTGGCGGTCATAGCCGGGAACCGGACAGAGAAACTTTACACTGTCCAGCTTGCACCAGGGGGTGTTGCCCATAACGCCGTGTATGTAGCTGCGGGCCACGGTGTCGAACATTACGTTGAGGCTGGAGTTGCCGTATATGATTATCTCGTCGGGCTCGACCTCCATCATTTCGCCCAGTAGCCGCTTGGCCTCGCCGATGCCGGTGAGCTCGCCGTAGTTGCGGCAGTCGATGCCCTCTTCGCTTTTGAGGACGGAGTCGCTGTTCAGCACGTCCATGAGCCCCATGGACAAGTTGAGCTGGTCAAGGCCCGGCTTGCCTCTGGACATATCCAGAGAGAGGTTGGCCGCCTTGTGGCCCTCGTATTCCTTAAGGAGCTGTCCGTGAAGAGCGTTCAGCTCCTCCTTTGTCATTTCGGTATATGCTTTCAATGTCAAAACCTCCTGTATTTGGGCGCCGCCGTCTTTGGCGGCTTGATGCTATCCATATAATATTACAACTTTCGCCCGTATAAGTCAATAACGGTTTTTGCCAAAATGCTTAATGTACGGTATGCTTTTTCAGGAGGTTTTCGCCAATTTTGTACACGTCTCCCGCGCCCATTGTGATCAGCAGGTCACCCTCTCCCAGGGTTTCGGCCAGGTAGTTCTCTATCGCCTCGAAGGAGGGGAGGTAGAGCGCGCCGGGAATGTCTCCGGCCAGTCCCGCGGAGCTGACGATGCCGGTATCCTTTTCTCTGGCGGCGTAAATGTCGGCCAGAATGAGCTTTATGTCATGGCCGGAAAAGACCTTGGCGAAGTCGTCGTAAAGTGCCTTTGTACGGCTGTAGGTGTGGGGCTGGAACACGACGTAGGTGTTTTTGTAGTCCATTTCGCCGGCGGCGCTGAGGGTGGCCTCTATCTCGGTGGGGTGGTGGGCGTAGTCGTCCACCACCTCGCAGCCGTTAAAGCTGCCCTTTCGCTCAAAACGGCGGTGGGTGCCGAGGTAATGGCCGATGGCCTCCGCCGCCTTGACAAGGTCAAGGCCGAACTCGCCGGCCACGGCCGCCGCCGCGAGAGAATTGTAGATGTTGTGACGGCCCGGAACATTGAGCGATATCCGGCTCACAAGCGCGCCGTCCCTCATCAGGTCGAACGAATAGAGATCCTTGCCGTCGTGCACAATATTTTCGGCGGTGTAATCGGCGGGACCGTCGATGGCGAAGGTTATTGTGCGCCGGTCAATGCCCTTGAGGGCGAGGCGCACGTTTTCGCTGTCGGCGTTGGCCACGATGCAGCCGTCATCCACCGTCAGGGCGGCAAAGTCGTGGAAGGCGTCGCGTATGTCCGCGATATCCCTGAAATAGTCCAGGTGGTCGGCGTCGATGTTCAGAATTACGGCCGTGCGGGAAACAAAGCTCAAAAAGCTGCGGCAGTATTCGCAGGCTTCGGCTATAAAATATTCCCGGCCGCCGATGCGTATGTTGCCGCCTATGACGTCAAGACTGCCGCCGATGCTGACTGTCGGGTCGCAGCCACATTCGAGAAAGGTCTGGGTGATGAGGCCGGTGGTGGTGGTTTTGCCGTGGGTGCCGCTGACGCAGATGGTATTTTTGTAACGCTTCATCAGCAGTCCGAGCATTTCGGGCCGCTCCACCTCGGGTATACCGAGCTCCCTGGCGCGCACGCGCTCCGGATTGTCTTCTTTTACCGCGGCGGTGTAGACCACCAGGTCCTGGTCGGTGATGTTTTCCGCCCGCTGGGGGCCGATAAATATTTTCGCGCCGTCCCGCTCAAGTCTGTCGGTCAGCTCGGAAGAGTTCCAGTCCGAACCCGTGACGGGGCATCCGAGGTCCATAAGCAGCTCCGCGATGCCGCTCATGCTTACGCCGCCTATACCAATCAAATGAATTTTCGGGTGTTTATCCATAACATTAGCGTTCAATTTGTAACATCTCCCATAATCACAAAATTTCTTAAAAAATTTTAAAAATATGTGTTGAAATTTTTCTAATAATTTGATATTATAAAAAAAGGGTAGAAAAGTCAAGTGGTAAAACCAAAAAAATTGAAAAATTTTAAACCAGGAGGAAACAACGATGCGTATTACCGACATCCGTATTCGGAAGGTAAGCGTGGATAGCAAAATGAAAGCAGTTGTTTCTGTCACGTTTGACGACGAACTGGTGGTTCACGACATTAAGATAATTGATGGGCGTGACAAGCTATTTATAGCTATGCCAAGTAGAAGGACAGCAGAGGGAGAGTTCAAGGATATTGCTCACCCTATTACAGGTACTATGCGTGAAACACTGCAAAACGCTATTCTCGCGAAGTACGAAGAGTTCTTGTCACAGGACACGACATCAGGTTTAAGGGAATGACTTTTCCGAAAGCGGCGGCAGTCGACCCCGGCTCCCCCAGAGCGGGGATGCCGCCGCCGCTTTGGGCGTACATCAGACAAATGTAAGACATAAGCAGTGAAAGGATGATTGTTTGTTATGGGTGATCTGTCACTTATAATCTTGGCCGCCGGCCATGGAAAACGAATGAAGTCCGAGGACAGCAAGGTTATTCACAGGGTATGCGGTAAGGAAATGATCAATCATGTTCTTGACGCTGCATTGAAAGCGGGCTGTGCGAACGCGACCGTAGTGGTTGGGCACAGGAGAGAACAGGTGATACGGGCAGTTGGTGAACGGGCGGCGACAGCGGTGCAGGAGCAGCAGCTTGGCACCGGTCACGCTGTGATGCAGGCCGCGCGGGAGCTTGAGCGCAGTAAGCACGTGCTCATTCTCCCTGGCGACACTCCGCTTATTACCGCCGAAACTCTGCAGGCGGCAATTTCAAAACACATTGATGACAACAACGGCGCCACGGTTATTACGGCCAGGGTGCCGGACCCCGCCGGCTACGGACGCATAGTCCGCGTCGGCGAGGAGGTAGAGAAGATAGTCGAGCACAAGGACGCCACCGACGGAGAAAAACTGATCGACGAGGTCAACAGCGGGATGTACTGCTTTGACAGCGCCCTTCTCAAAAAGGCGCTTGAAAAGATAACCGCTGACAACGCTCAGGGTGAGTATTACCTTACCGACGTCTTTGAGATACTGAGGAACGAGGGCGTTAAGATAGGCGCCTTCACAGTTGAAAACTATCAGGAAATACTGGGTGTGAACGACAGGGTGCAGCTGTCGGAGGCTGAAAAGCTTATGCGCGCCCGGATTAACCGCGGGCATATGCTCGGCGGCGTTACTCTTATCGATCCCGACAGTACCTATATCGGGCCCGACGTGGTCATCGGTACGGACACTGTTATCTACCCCGGGGCGATTTTGGAGGGCCGCACAAAGGTGGGCGACAATGTTATTATTGGCCAAAACTGCCGCCTTGTAAACGCTGAGATAGCCCGCGGCGTAGACATCTGGTCGTCTACGATAATCGACAGTTCTGTGGACGAGGGCACTCATGTGGGTCCCTACGCTTACATACGCCCGGACTGCACGGTGGGCAGGAACTGTAAGGTGGGCGATTTTGTCGAGCTTAAGAAAGCGTCCATCGGCGACGGTACGAAGCTCAGTCACCTTACATACGTCGGCGACGCCGACGTGGGCAGGGGCTGTAACTTCGGCTGCGGCACGGTGGTTGTGAACTATGACGGAAAAAATAAATACAGAACGGTAATAGGGGATAACGCCTTTATCGGATGTAACTCAAATCTTGTATCTCCCGTAACGATAAACGAAGGGGCCTATGTGGCGGCGGGCAGTACAATAACTGACGACGTTCCGTCTGAAACCCTTGCGATAGCAAGAGCGAGACAGGTTATCAAGGAGAACTGGAAGGACAGACGGGAAGAAAGCTGACGCGGGACAGGACGTTCGGCCGCGCGGCTTTTCACGGAACAATGAACAAAGGGCCTGGGACCTCCGCCGCGGGCGGCGGAGGCCCCACGGAGCTTCGGTCAGCAGGACAACAATGAGAGGAGAGTTTCAAATGATATCCCATGGTAAAAACATCAAGATTTTCGCAGGCAACTCAAACCCCGATCTCGCCCGCTCCATAGCGGACAACCTCAAGGCTCCCATCTGCGACGCGGTGGTGGGCAAGTTTTCCGACGGCGAGGTTTTTGTGAATATACAGGAGACCGTCCGCGGCAGCGACGTTTTCATAGTGCAGTCCACCAACAACCCCGTAAACGACAACCTCATGGAGCTGCTCATTATGATAGACGCCTTCAAGCGGGCCAGCGCGGGGCGCATTACGGCGGTTATGCCGTACTTCGGCTATGCCCGCCAGGACCGTAAGGCCAAGGCCCGTGACCCCATCAGCGCCAAGCTGGTGGCCGACATCATTACCAAGGCCGGGGCCAACCGCGTCCTTACCATGGATTTGCACTGCGCTCAGATACAGGGCTTTTTCGATATTCCTGTGGACCATCTTCTGGGCGTGCCGATACTCACCCCTTATTACATGGATAAATTTAAGGACGACCTCGAGGATCTGGTTGTGGTTTCGCCCGATTTCGGCAGCGTGACCCGCGCCCGAAACGTGGCCCGCAGGCTGGACGTGCCCATCGCCATCATCGACAAGCGCCGGCCAAAGCCCAATGTCAGCGAGGTAATGAATATTATCGGCGACATCAAGGGCAAGCGCGTCATACTTGTTGACGATATGATAGATACCGCCGGCACCATAACTCACGGCGCCGCCGCCCTTATCGAAAAGGGAGCGAAGGAGGTCTACGCCTGCTGCACTCACGCGGTGCTTAGCGGCCCCGCCATCGAGCGGCTGGAGGAAAGCCCAATAAAGGAGCTTGTAGTCCTGGACACCATCGCGCTCACCCCCGAAAAGAAAATAGACAAGATAAAAACTCTCAGTGTGGCTCCGGTTTTCGCGGAGGCCATCGCGAGGATATACAAAGAAGTCTCCATAAGCACATTGTTTATGTGACAATAAATTCAACACACAGGCGGATGAAAATCCGCCTTATTATGGTAATTTTGGCGAAAGTTACCGACCGCATGAAAGGACAGATATCATATGTATCTCATCGTCGGCCTCGGCAATCCGGGCAGGGATTATTCTCAAACCCGGCACAACGTGGGTTTCGTCGCCCTCGATTACCTGGCCCAGTGTTATAATATTCCGGTCGAGCGCCTGAAGTTCAGGGGGGCTTACGGCGAGGGCCGGATAGCGGGAGAAAAATGTATTCTCCTCAAGCCTCACACCTATATGAACCTCAGCGGCGAAAGCGTCCGCGACTGCGCGGAATTCTATAAGATACCCCCCGAGAATATAATCGTAATGTACGACGATGTGGCGCTGGGCGTGGGCTCGGTGCGCATCCGTCCCGGCGGCAGCGCCGGCGGACATAACGGCATGAAAAGCATAATTTATCAGCTTAACAGCGACCAATTCCCCAGGGTACGGTTCGGGGTGGGCGCTCCCGAGCACGGCATGGTTGACCATGTGCTGGGCAAGTTTTCCCACGAGGACGGCGTCGCGGTGACGGCGGCCATTAAAAATGTGGAGCTGATCATTCCCGAAATCATATCCAACGGCGTACAGTCGGCGATGAATAAATTTAACAAAAAAGGAGCGGACACAAATGGAAACGGTTGAATACAAGTTTGACACCCAGCTCCTCATCGAGGGCCACGACCTTGACGAGGACGATATCAACGACTATATAAGGAACAATATCGTTGGCGACAGCCTGCTTGCCGTGGGCGACGACGAGCTTATCAAGATACACTATCATACCAACACCCCATGGAAGGTGCTGGAATACTGCGCCTCTCTCGGTGAGATATACGACGTCGTTGTTGAAAATATGGAGCGTCAGGCTAACGGCCTGCAAGGGTAAAGTATGAATTTAAGCAATATCCTGTCCGGCAGCGCGGAATTTAATGAGATTATCGCTGCCGTGGAGAGGGGCGAGCTGCCGCTGAACATCTGCGGCGCGGTTGACGCCCAAAAAGCGCATATGATAAGCGCCGTCTGCGGCGGGACCCGCAGGGCGATGGTGATTGCGCCCAACGAGACCTCCGCCCGCCGGCTGCTGGACGACCTGAGCTTCTTTATAAAGGGAAGGTTTGTTTACGTGCCGCCCCGACCCATGCTTCTCCATAAGGTAGACGCCGCCGACCATGACATTGACAACCGGCGTATGAGCGCCCTCAAGGCTGTGGAAGAGGGCGCTTTTGCCGTGCTTTCGATAGAAAGCCTCATGCAGTTTGTGCCCGGCGTGCGGTCGTTGAGAGAGCTGTCGTTTAAAATCAGGGTTGGCACTGTCATCGACACCGATGCCTTCGCCAAAAGGCTCGCCGCCATGGGCTATACGCGCATGGACACCGTGGACGGCAAGGGACAGTTCGCCATACGCGGCGGCATAATCGACGTGTTCGGCCCCAATATGACCATGCCTGTGCGCATGGAGCTTTTCGGCGACGAGGTGGACCTGCTTCGGGCCTTTGATTTGGTAAGCCAGCTCAGCGTTGACCACATTGACGAGGCCGAGGTCATTCCGGTATCCGCCCCCGATGAGGACGACAGTCTTTTGAGCTATTTCGCCCCCGACGACCTCATTTTTATCGACGAGCCCCAAAGGGTCGGCGAGGCGGCCAAGGTGGTGGAATTTGAGCTTGGCGAAAATCTGACCGCCCTTAAGGACGAGGAGGACATCGATCCGGACAAAAAATATATCAACGATTATTCGGCCATTGTTAAGGCCCTTAATAAAAGAAAGACCATCTGTCTGTCGGCCCTCAGCCGCCGCAGCGGTGACATTCGCTCGGCGGCGGTCTGTAATATAACCGCGAAGGGTCTGGGCAATTACGGCGGAAATATAAGCTTCCTCATGGACGATATCGAGCGATGGCACAAGGAAAACGGCCGCGTTATCATTCTCGGCGGCAGCACCGGCCGGACCCAGAAGCTCAGGGAGGCTTTGGACGAGAGGGGCATACGGGCCTCCATCACCGCTTTTGACGAGGAGTTCACCCCCGGCGTGGTCGCGATAATGCGCGGCAGCATAACCAAGGGCTTCGAATACCCGCTTATAAATACCGTCATCGTCAGCGACAGGGAGCTTTTCGCCGACGAAAAGAAAAAGCGCGTCAACCGCCGCGGCTCCAACGAGGAAAAGATAAAGAATATCGACAAGCTTGTGGTGGGCGACTATATAGTTCACAAAATACACGGCATAGGCCGTTATCAGGGCATAGTCCGCATGACCGTCAACAAGGTGGTGCGGGACTATATAAAGCTGGAATACAGGGGAGAGGACAGTCTTTTCATACCGGTGGGCCAGCTTGACAATATCAGCAAGTACGTGGGCGGCGGAGAGGACAGGGCCGTCCGTCTGAACCGCCTTGGCAGCGGCGAGTGGACCAATACCAAACGCAAGGTCAAGCAGTCCGTCCGTGATTTGGCCGACAGCCTGATAAAGCTATATGCCGAGCGTCAGCACAGTCAGGGCTTCGCTTTTAGCAAGGATACCACCTGGCAGCACCAGTTCGAAAGCGAGTTCCCATACGAGGAGACCGAGGACCAGCTCCGCAGCATTGACGAGGTAAAGCGCGATATGGAAAGCGGCCGCCCCATGGACCGTCTGCTCTGCGGCGACGTGGGCTTCGGCAAGACCGAGGTGGCCATGCGCGGCGCGTTCAAGGCCGTTATGGACGGCAAGCAGGTGGCCTACCTCTGTCCGACCACCATTCTCGCCAGCCAGCACGCCAACAATTTTGCCCAGCGCATGAGCAGCTTCCCCGTCACTGTCAGAATGTTAAGCCGCTTCAGCCGGCCAAAGCAGGCGAAGGAGACCCTGCGTATGCTTGAGACGGGGGAGTGCGACGTGGTCATCGGCACCCACCGGCTGCTGCAAAAAAACGTTAAATTCAAGGACCTGGGGCTGCTGATAGTTGACGAGGAGCAGCGATTTGGCGTTGCCCATAAGGAAAAAATAAAGGAACTGAAAAAAAATGTGGACGTGCTGACCCTCAGCGCGACGCCTATCCCAAGGACCCTCCACATGGCCATGATAGGCATCAGGGATATGTCGGTGCTGACCCAGCCGCCGGACGACCGCTATCCGGTGCAGACCTACGTTATGGAGTACAGCGAGGCCGTGGTCTCCAACGCCATACACCGTGAGCTGGCCCGGGGCGGACAGGTGTATTACCTCTGCAACCGAATACTCGCGCTGGACAAGATAGCCCAGCGGGTGCAGAATATGGCGCCCGACGCGAGGGTGGCCGTAGCCCACGGGCGTATGGGGGAGGCCGAATTGGAGGAAACGATGATGAGGGTAATGGAGGGGGAGATAGATATCCTCATCTGCACTACCATTATCGAGACCGGCCTCGACATACCCAACGTAAATACCATAATAATTGAAAACGCCGACTGCATGGGCCTCAGCCAGCTTTACCAGCTTCGCGGCAGAGTGGGGCGGAGCAGCCGCCTCGCTTACGCTTATCTGACCTACCGGCGGGATAAGATCCTCGACGAGGTGGCGGAAAAGCGCCTGCGCGCCATCAAGGAGTTCACCGAGTTCGGCAGCGGCTTTAAAATCGCCATGCGCGACCTTGAGATAAGGGGCGCGGGCAATGTCCTCGGTCCGGAGCAGCACGGCCATATGGCCGCGGTGGGTTACGATATGTACTGTTCGCTCCTGGAGGAGGCGGTGAACGAGGCTATGGGCAAGCCCGCCCAGCCTAAGAAGGAGGAGACGCTTATCGACATAAACATAAGCGCCTATATCCCCGAAGATTATATTCCCACCTCCGAGCTGCGCATAGAGGCGTACAAGCGCATTGCGGAGATAGGCGGCAAGTATGACCGCGACCGTGCGGAGGAGGAGTTTGAGGATCGATACGGCGAGATACCCGCGCCGGTGAGCAGACTCATGGACATCGCCATTCTGCGCTGCCGCGCCGGTGAGCTGGGCATAACGGAAATAAGCCACAGCGAGGCCGGCATGGTCTTTAAGCTCAGCAGACAAAATCCGCCGCCCCTTGAAAAGATAGCCGCTCTCGCTTCGGACAACAAGGGAAAAATACTTTACGGCGCGGGAGAAACCCCCTATATCCTATACCGGTGCAAGGCCCCCGACGAAAAAAATATCGCCGAAATTGTTAATAATGTGTTAAAGGGTCTTGAAAATTAAAAACAAAGGATGTATAATAGATAGAGTATTAAAAAACAGGAGGAAAACAGATGAACAGGAAAATCAAATCTCTTGCCGCGGTCGCCGTCGGCGCCGTCGTGGCCCTGTCCGGCTGTCATTTTGTCGGCAAGCCTAACGATGAGGGTGTAGTGACCAAGGCGGAAAAAGGCAGCACCGACAATGTCGTTCTCGCCGAGCTGAAGGGTCAGAAGATAACGCTTGCTGATTTTAACTTTTTCTACTATAATACCGCCTATCAGTATCAGCAGTATGCCTATGTCAATTTCGGCGCCACCGATTGGGAGGGGCTGAAATATGACGGCCTTGAAAAGTCCTATGAGGGCATGACCCTTGGCGAACAGGCCAAACAGAACGCCATCGACCGCGCCACGTTATTCGCGCTCGGCCCGCTTATGGCCAAAGAGTATGACATCGAAATAGACGACGACGTTGTCGATAAGGCCGAAAAGCAGAAAAAGGAGCTTTTGGACAGCAACTTTAACGGCGACGAGGAAACCTATAAGGACTACCTTGCCGACAGCTATATAAGCGACTACACGTATGATAAGAACCTTCAACGCTCCTATGTGGTGGAGGAGCTTATAGACAAGCTTTCGCAGAAGGGCGAGCCCTGCTATGTCAGCGACGAAGAGGTGGCCGAAAACTTCATAAAGGCCAGCCATGTGCTCATCGCCGTCGATGAGGACACTACCGACGAGCAGGCCCTTGAAAAGGCGAACGAGGTTATAGCCAGGCTTGACGCCGGCGAGGATATGGCCGAGCTCATAAAGGAGTACGGCGACGACCCCGGTATGGAAAGCCAGTCCTATTATGTGTTTACCAAGGGCGAAATGGTGGACGAGTTTTATGAGGGCGCGAAGGCGCTGGCTCCCGACGAGTACACCAAAACTCCCGTCAAGTCCTCCTACGGCTACCATGTGATTTACCGTTATCCGCTCACCCCGGCCGACGAGGGCTATGAGGACGTGAAGTCGAATGGCGAGAGCGTGCGCAACAGCCTCGTCATGGAAAAGGTGCTCAAGGAGCTTTTGGACTGGTCCGGCGTGACGGTCAAGGTAGATGAAGAGGCCATCGAAAAGGCGCTGGAGGACCAGCACGGTCTGCTCGACAGCAATATGCAGTATATCCAGCAGATGATGCAGTACTATTCCGATTCCGCCGCCGGCGATATGTCCGGCGTCCAGGAGGGAGCCTCCGACGGCGCGGACATAACTGACGTCACCGCCGTGCCCGCCGAATAATTCGAGTAATTACAATAAAAAACGCGGACCGTTCAAGGCTTTCGGCCTTTGAACGGTCCGCTGTTTTTTCGCTGTCTCTTATCAATAATTTTTTACGAAGGTAAAACCGCCGAAGTGCTTGTCGTCGCTGTCGGCGAGTATCACTCTCCGTCCGAATACGGCCATGGACTTGCCGCTGTGACGGTTTATGAGGAGCTTGCCCTCGGCGCCGTCCCCAAGCTCCCAGAGCAGTCTGTCGTCGTCCTTAAGCTCCGTCAAAATTCCGTCGCCGCTGAGATATTTGCCGCTCTCCTTATGGCGGAGCAGGACGGAGCCATCCTTTTCCTCCATTAGCCAGAGAAGGTTTTTGTCGGCGTAACCCAGCCTGCGGGTAAATACGTTAAAGCCGTCGCCGCTCAGGTATTCCGAGCAGCCGGGGAGCATTATGCGGAAGTCCTCGATATCTCCGGCGGAGACGGAAATCCTCCCGTCCTCTATGGTCACCTCGTCGGCCCAATCCACGGCACAGCCGTTTTCAAGGTCGATGGGCAGATAAACCATGGTGGAATTCAGGTAGTCCGAGGGGTCCCAGCGGTCGCCTATGTAGACCCAGGTGCCGCCGACCTTGACGGCGGCGGTGGGCTGAGTGTTGAAGGTCGTTTCGTTGCCGAAAGGCTTGATGGAGCTCCATCGGCCGTCCATGGCTCCGGCCACGGCCCAGCCGCCCTGATTGGGCGCCCAGCCGGTACACTGACTGGTGAGCATATAATATTTGCCCTTTTCCTTAAACACCACCGGAGCCTCACGGAACTGGCCGGGCCACAGGGTCTTGACCTGCTCCGCGACGGTGAGATAGTCCTCGCTCAGACGGTAAACTATCATGTCCGCGTTGTCCCGCGCGGAGGAAATGAAATAGGCCGTACCGTCGTCGTCCTTGAAAAGTGTGCAGTCGCGGCTCATATTGCCCACGGGATTGAAGCTGCCCATGTATACGTAATCCCCGTCCACGGTGTCGCACACCGCCACGGCGCAGCGGGCGGCGTTATAGTCGCGGCCGTTCTCAAAGTGCATCCACATCACAAACTTGCCCGTGGCCTCGCAGTACAGAACCTTGGGCCGCTCGATGTTCGCGCCCCGATGACCTATGGGCTGAAGGCTGATGGCCGCCGCCTCCTCGGGGGTCATGGGGCCGCTGTTTTTGGGCGCGAGCCGCAGGTCGGTACGGACGTAATGGCGCTTTGTTTCGCTGTCGAGGGTGAGACAGATGTTCCTGAACTCCCAGTTCACCAAATCCTTGCTGCGGTAGCAGGAGACCCGCCGCCGGTCGCGCCGGTCCTCGCCGAAAAGGTAGTAGAAGCCCCCGTACTCCAGCAGCCCCGCGCCGTGACAGTGCATTATATTGCCGTCCGTGTCAATGACGGCCCGTCCATTTTTATATGTAGGCATAATATCATTCCTTTCAAAAATTCAATTCACATGGAGTATAGCACAGGCTTTTTTTGTTGTCAATAGGTTTTTTTAAATTTACCGTAAGAATATTTTATGATTTCCGTTTACGATAATTATGTTTATCTCCATTAAATCCGCAAGCACTTTTTTCTCCTTTGTGCTATTATTACAGAGCAAAGGAGAGCGAGTACAATGGATAAAAACGTTTTTGTAAATGACAAAAAGCGGGAATTCGTCACCGTGGACGGGGTAAAGTACGGGCGCTATGCCGTGAGGACCCATGTGGTGACCGAAAAGGACAGCCTTCGGAATATAGCGAAGAAATACGTGCTGCCCAACGTGAGGCCGGGGGACGTGGTGTTTTTTTCGGAAAAAATGGTGGCCTGCACTCAGGGGAGGGCGATACCGTTAAGGGACATAAAGTCCCGGCGGTTGGCGGTCTTTCTTTCGGGCCACGTCTACAAAAACCCCGGCGGCATAGGATTGGCTATGCCGGAGACTATGGAAATGGCCCTGCGGGAATGCGGGACCCTGCGCATACTTTTAGCGGCGGCGGCGCACTGCCTCGGCAGGCTTTTGGGACAGCGTGGCTGGTTTTACATTGTGGCGGGGAGGAAGGCCGCCTCGATCGACGGGCCCTGTCATTACACCATTCCGCCCTACAACGAATATGTGGTCCTCGGCCCCGACAGGCCGGACGCGGCGGCCCGTGAGGCGGCGGAGGTGCTGGGCGTACCGGCGCTGATAGTGGACATTAACGATTTGGGCGGCGAAATTTTGGGCAGCTCGGAAAAAATCGACAAAAAACTGTATCGGGCGATACTCCGCGACAACCCGCTTGGTCAGTCCGGCCAGTGTACGCCCTGCGGCATAATCCGCCCTGCCATGTAGAAAATTAAATTTTTGCGCCAAACCTATTGACAAGCGGGGGAATTTATGTTAATATATTTATCGCATTAGAGGTGCCGTAAGGCTGAGAGAGGCGAAGCCTCAACTCTCGAACCTGATCAGAGTAATTTCTGCGTAGGAAAATGTGCCGTAATAGTGACGGTTTTTTCGCCGCGGAATTATTCCGCGGCGTTTCATATTAATTTTTTCAAAGAAAGGTGATACTTATGAACAACGAAAAGCAGCCCGAGGCCAGCATCGCCATCCAGTGCCTGCCCAAGGTGGAGGGCGAGGAGGTCATACGTGTGGTGGACAAGGTGATAGAGTACATCAAATCCACCGGCCTCAATACCTTTGTCGGGCCCTTCGAGACCACGGTGGAGGGCGACTATGACACGCTGATGGACATAGTCAAGGAGTGCCAGCTCATCTGTATTCGCGAGGGAGCACCCTCGGTTTCCAGCTATGTCAAGATAGCCTACAATCCCAACGCGGGGGTGTGGACCATTGATAAAAAAACCGCAAAGCATCATCAATAAGCTTTATCCCCTGGCTTTCATCGCGCTCATAGTGGCCGTGTGGGAAGCGGTCTGCAGGCTGGGACTTGTGGCGGAATTTATGCTGCCCTCGCCGGGGAAGGTGCTCAACGCCCTTATCTCCGAGTTTCCGGCGCTGCTCGGCCACAGCCGCACCACCCTTTTGGAGGCGGCGGCGGGTCTGGGCATAAGCGTCCTTGCGGCGCTGGTCTTTGCCGTGCTGATGGACAGGTTCGAGTTCCTGTATAAGGCCGGATATCCGCTGGCGGTACTTACCCAGACCATACCCACCGTGGCCATCGCTCCGTTGCTGGTGCTGTGGTTCGGCTACGGAATGGCGCCGAAAATCATACTTATCTTTGTGGCCTGCTTTTTCCCCATGCTTATTGCACTTTTGGGGGGCTTTCAGGCCGCCGACCCCGGAGTTCTGCGGCTGTACCGCTCCATGAACGCCGGCTATCTCAGGATACTTTGGGACGTAAAGCTGCCATACGCCATGGACAGCTTCTTCTCCGGCCTGAGAATATCCGTTTCTTACTCCGTCGTCGGGGCGGTGATTTCCGAGTGGCTGGGGGGCAACGGGGGTCTCGGCGTGTATATGACCCGTGTGCGCAAGTCCTTCGCCTTCGACAAAATGTTCGCCGTCATAATCCTCACCAGCGTTGTGAGTCTTGTGCTGATTAAGCTGGTGGACATAATTCAAGTCGCGGCCATGCCGTGGAAAAAATATGAAAAGAAGTAAAGGAGAAATTACTATGAAATTCAGAAAACTCATGTGCCTGCTGGCGGCGGGCGCGATGGTACTTATGTCCGGCTGCAACAAGGCCAACGACACAGTGACCGGCAACGACAACGGCGGGGCTAAGGGCTCCGGACAGGGGCTGCGGAACGTGACCCTTGTCCTTGACTGGTCGCCCAACACCAACCACACCGGTTTTTATGTGGCTCAGGAGCTGGGATATTATGAAGAAGAGGGCATTGATCTTGAGATAGTACAGCCTCCGGAGGACGGGGCCGAGGTCCTTGTGGCCAGCGGCAGGGCTCAGTTCGGCGTGGGCTTCCAGGACACCATCGCCGCCTCTTACGCCTCCGACACCCCCATGCCCGTGACCTCCATCGCCGCCATCATCAATCACAACACCAGCGGCATTATTTCCCGCAAGGATAAGGGCATCGACAGCTTCGCCAAGCTGGAGGGCCACACCTACGCCACTTGGGACAGCCCCGTGGAGCAGAATGTCATCAAGGCCGCCATGGCCGCCGACGGCGGAGATTTCAGTAAGGTCGAGCTGGTATCCACCACGGTGGAGGACGTTATGGCCGCCCTTTCCACCGATATGATAGACAGCGTATGGGTATACGAGGGCTGGGACGTGGCCAAGGCCAAGGTCGAAGGCTTTGAGTACAACTACCTTGACTTTGCCAAGAGCGACCCTGTCCTTGACTACTATTCTCCCACCATAATTACCGGCGACGACCTTATCAAAAACGACCCCGAGCTTGTCCGCGCTTTCCTTAAAGCCACAAAGAAGGGATATGACTACTGCGTAAAAAATCCCGAAAAGGCCGGCGAGATACTGTGCAAGGCGGTTCCCGAGCTGGACAAGGAGCTTGTTCAGGAGAGCATGAAGTTCCTTTCCACCGCTTATGTGGGCGACGGCGAGAGTTGGGGCTACATCGACGACGCCCGCTGGTCCGGCTTCTATGACTGGCTGTACGACAACGGCCTCATCGAAAAGGACCTTGGCTCCTTCGGCTACACCAATGAATTTCTGCCCAAATGAGCATATTAAAGGCTGAAAATCTGTCTAAGTCTTACGGCGGACGGCAGATAATATCCGACATATCCGTTTATCTTGACAAGGGAGAAATGGTCAGTCTGCTGGGCGTCAGCGGTATCGGAAAGACCACGCTGTTCAACATACTGTCGGGGCTTGAGACTCCCGACAGCGGCAGCGTGACCATCGACGGCAGAGATGTCACCGGCAAAAGCGGCATCGTGGGCTATATGCAGCAGAGCGATTTGCTGCTGCCGTTTAAGACCATAGCCGACAACGTAATCATACCCCTGCTGCTTCGGGGCGAGAAGAAAAAGGCCGCTTTGGAAAAGGCCCTGCCGCTTTTCAGCGAGTTCGGGCTGGAGGGCATGGAAAACTACTATCCGGCCCAGCTTTCCGGCGGTATGCGCCAGCGGGCGGCGCTGCTGCGCAGCTTCTTTTACTCCTCGGACGTGCTGCTTATGGACGAGCCTTTCAGCGCCCTCGACGCCATCACCCGAAGCGCCATGCAGTCCTGGTTCCGCAAGATAATCCGTGAGCATGGGCTGTCAACCTTTTTCATAACCCATGACGTGAACGAGGCTCTGCTCCTTTCAGACCGGATATATATCCTTGGCGGGCGGCCCGGACAGATAACCCACCAGCTCCCGAATTCTATCCCCGTGACGGAAAATCCCGAACTCACGGAGGAGTTTTTGAAGAACAAGATAAGGATAACGGAGCTCATAAACGGCAAATAAAACGGTAAAGCAAAAAATGGCGCAGGTCGGCGTTGGGGCAAAGCCCGTCTTTGCTCCGACGCTTTTTCTTGCGAAAAATGTAGTCGCACGAGGGCTTGCCCCTACTTTTTCGCAAAAGGTAACGCTACGTCGTCGCAAACTCGGTATCGCTTTATGCAATTTTTGCAAAATTGCATAAATGGCTCACCTCGTTGCTCCTCCTTCTCCCCACAAACAACTCCGTTGTTTGTGGGGATCCCTATGCTATTCGGACCTAAAGCGGCCCTCGCGACGGCTTTGGCTCACTACCGACCTTTTGCGAGTTTTTTGTCCGTCATGCGGGACGGCGGTTATGGGGCCCCCGCAAAGCCAACAGGCTTTGTGTGGAAAAGGAGGAGCAGCCGAACGAGCCAAGCGGTGACTTTTTGCGAAGCATAAAAAGTCGCCGCAAGCGAAGTTAGGCTTGCGACGACGCGGCAGCCCGCCCTACGCCATATTGTTACGTTAGTGCTCCGTAGGGCGGCTTGCCCTCAAGCCGCCGACTCACAGAGATGGACAAACAAGCCGCCGAAGGCGGTACCGCTCCACACAAACAACGAAGTTGTTTGTGTGGAAAAGGAGAAACAAGCGATGCAACGCTTGTTCCGACGCCGTTCTGCGCGATTTTTTTGACAGCCCCGTGCCTCCATATTGCATAGTGATTTTTTGGACGGCCCCCCTCTTTAAAATTTAACCGCCGATATTTTTTACCAAAAAATTCATATTTAGCTATTGAAAAAATATTTTGATTAGTGTATACTGAGAATGTACGATTTAAACGAAAGGGGAGTTGACCGTGCAGGTTGTCGCGGCTACCCACAACAAAAATAAGGTTCGGGAGTTCAGGGAGATACTTGGCCCGCTGGGATACGAGGTGCTCAGCGCGGAGGAGGCGGGCTATTTTTACGAACCGGAGGAGACGGGCTCGACCTTTATGGAAAATTCTCTCATAAAGGCAAGAGCCATATATGCCGCCTGTCACAGGGCCGCGATAGCGGACGACAGCGGATTGGTTATCGACGCTCTCGGCGGAGAGCCTGGGGTGTACAGCGCGCGCTACGGCGGGCTCGAAAAAAACGAGGACAGGGTCAGCCTCGTCCTGTCAAAAATGGAAAACGTACCCGACGAAGAGCGGACGGCCCGTTTTTGCTGCGCCATAGCCTTTGTGTCCGGCGACGGAACCGAGGTGACCGCCGAAGGGAAGGTTGAGGGTGTCATAACCCGCGCGCCCGAGGGCGAAAACGGCTTCGGCTATGACCCGATTTTTTACTCGCCCGAGCTGGGCATGACCTTTGCCCGCGCCGGCGCGGACGAGAAAAACGCCGTCAGCCACCGAGGACGCGCGCTTAGGAGCCTGAGCGAAAAGCTGGGCGGCGCGCCGGCCAAATAAAAACAGGGCGGCCGAAGCCGCCCGTTGAACAGAGGGTTTAGTTGCAGCCACAGCCGCAGTCGTTGCCGCAGTTGTTGTTGCAGCCGCAGCCGTTGTTGCCGTAACCGCCGAGAAGGATGATGATGATGATTATCCATATCCACTGACAGCCGTTATTGTTGCATCCGAACATAAAATTTTGCTCCTTTAAAAGTTATTTGCAGACGGCCATTGCCGTTTACAGTATATACTATGAAAATTGTCGAAAAATGTTCCACTGTTTCGGGTTAAATACTTTTGACCGGGAAATAATAAGTTTGAAAATCACAAGAAAGGATTTGAACATTTTGAAACGATTTTTATTTATCATCGCGGCTATGGTAATAGCTCTTTCCGCCTGCTCCGGCGGCGATAAGAGCAGCGACAACGGCGGTTCGGACACCAACCAGTCCGCCAGCGCCGGTCTTAATGACCGCGGCGACGTACCCAGCGGCGGCACCTACGGCAGCGGCAGCGAGAATGACGCCAAGTCCGGCAAGGACGACGACGGCAAGACCGGACCCAACGACAGCATCGACGGCGACGGCATCATTGACGACGCAAACAAGGATGGCAAGGATATGGTGGACGACGCCAAAAAGAGCGTTGACGACGCGGCCCGCGGCGTGGGCGACGGCGCCAAGGACGTTATCGACGGCGCCGAAAACGCCATCGACGACGTGACCGGCGGCAACAACGCCAACAACAACAGATAGTTCCCGTGGGGCGGCGCCCCACCTACATAGACAAACGGAGGTATTTTAATGAAAAAAATTCAGTTGAAGGACGGTATTGACCTTTATCTCAACAGAGACGGGAAGTTCAAGACCTACATGGCCAGCGTAATTTTTTACCGGCCGCTGACAAGGGAGGGAGCCTCCTACGGCTCGCTCCTGACCGGTATGCTGAAAATGGGCAACCGGCTTTGCCGCACAAACCGCGAGCTCAATATCGAGTTAGACAAGCTCTACGGCGCGTGGATAGGCTGTTCGTCGGGCAAGCGGGGAGAGGAGCAAAATATTCGCGTCGCCGCCGAGACGGTCTGCGACGAGTTCCTGCCCACGCCCGTTTTTGACAGAGTGTTGGAGCTTTTGTTCGCGACGGCCTTCGGTGGCGGCGTGGACGGAAAATTTGACCCCGACAAGGTAAATCAGGAAAAGATAAACCTCATCGACCGCATCCGCAACCAGATAAACGACAAACGCTATTACGCTTCCATGCGCCTGGACGAGATTATGTTCGAGGGCGAGGGCTGCGGCGTCAACAGCCTGGGCTATGAGGAGGATGTGGAAAAAATAACTCCCGAAAGCCTCTATGACTATTACCGTGAGGTCATAAACACATCCGGCATAAGCATCATTTTCACCGGCAACTTTGACGAGGCCGCCGCGGAAAAGGCCGCCCGCCGGGCCGTGGAGTCCCTGCCCGCCCGCGAGGCCGCCCATACGCTGGCAAAAATCAAGTCCGAGGTGGGCGAGGTCAAGCGCGTGACCGACCACATGGACGTGACCCAGGGCAAGCTGGCCATAGGCATGCGCACCGGCATCGCCCCCACCGACGATATGGCCTGGGCGCAGCGGGTGTTCAGCGTCATCTACGGCGGCGGCCCCAGCAGCAAGCTTTTCAACAATGTACGCGAACGCCTCAGCCTGTGCTATTACGCCTCGTCCTGGCCGAACGACCTGCTGGGCGTGCTGAACATATCCAGCGGCATCGAGTTCCAAAACTTTGACGCCGCGTACAACGAGATAATGGCCCAGCTTCAGGCCATGAGTGACGGCGATTTTACCGACGAGGACATCGACGTCGCAAAAAAGGAGATATGCAACGGCTACCGTTCGAGGCTGGACAGCGTGGAGGCAATGGAGGGCTTCCACACCGGCCAGATACTGCTGGGGCGCGACATGACCGTTCAGCAGGCGATTGAAAAAATCGAAAATGTCACGAGGGCCGAGATAATCGACGCGGCCAACCGGGTCAAGCTGGACACGGTCTACTTCCTTGCCGGAAAGGAGGAGGCGTAAATGAAATTTACCAAAAAGTATGACAGCCTTCTCAAGGACTGTATTTATGAGGGCGAACATAAAAGCGGCCTTAAGGTCATTATCCTTCAGAAGAACACCGCGAAGAAGTACGCTACCTTCAGCACCTGCTACGGCTCGATAAACACCGAGTTCGTTGTCCCCGGCGAGACCGAGGTTACCAAGGTGATAGACGGTGTGGCCCACTTCCTCGAGCACAAGGTCTTTGAGCAGCCCGACGGCACCAACGCCTTTTCCCTGTTCAAGGGGGCCGACGTCAACGCCTTCACCAGCTTCGGCGTGACGAATTATCTGTTCAGCTGTACCGATTACTTCTATGAAAACTTCCGCCAGCTTTTGAGCTATGTCCAGACTCCTTACTTCACCGAGGAAAACGTGGAAAAGGAGAAGGGCATCATCGCTCAGGAGGTCAGAATGTACGACGACGACCCGGGGCAGGTGTGCTTTTATAACTGCTTAAAGGGCCTTTACAAAAATCACCCCGTCCGCACCGAGATTGCCGGCAGCGTCGAGGAGGTTATGAAAACCACTCCCGAGCTGCTCTATAAGTGCTACAACACCTTCTACCATCCCTCCAATATGGCGGTTATCTGCGTGGGCGATATCGACCCCGAGAAGGTGGGCGATATCGTGGACGAGCTGATAACCAAGGATAAGCCCGAGGGCGAGATACGCCAGGTGTTCCCCTCCGAGCCGGACGAGATAGTCTCGCCCGAAACCGAGGCCCGTTTTGAGATAGCCATGCCGAGATTTTCTCTGGGCTTCAAGGATATCGAGACCGGCGGCGATATGCTTCGGCGCGATATAGTCACCTCCGCCCTGCTGAAGGTGCTTGTGGGCGGCAGCTCGCCCCTTTTTGAGCGGCTGTACGGCCAGGGCCTCATAAACTGGAGCTTCGGCGGCTATTACGAGTACGAAAGGAGCTTCGCCTTCGCCGAAATAGGCGGCGAGAGCAATGACCCCAAGGCCGTGGCCGACGCCGTGCAGGAGGAAATTGCCCGCGTAAAGCGTGAGGGCATCGACCCCGAGGCTTGGCGGCGGGCCATGAATGTCCTTTACGGACGCTACATCAGGCTCATGGGCGGCGATGTGGAGGACATCGGCAACGAGTATATGTTCTCGTTCCACCGTGGGGTAGACCTGACATCATACCCCGACGTATGGAAAACCGTGACAATAGAAGACGGCATGGAACGCCTTAACTCTCTCTTTGTGCCCGAACGCTCGAGCCTGAGCATAATTTATCCGAAAGAATAAGGTATGGCGGAATAAAGCCGATTATCAAGAAACGCTACAAATAACCGACAAAGCATGAAATCTCGGGCATGGGTCTCGGGATTTCATGCTTTTTACCGAAATGGAGTCCCTTTCGGGTTTCTCATTAATTTACAGGCCGATACGGCGCCCGGGGCGCCATATTTTTATTGCTCAAAAGGCTTGACAAACACTGGAAATTGCATTATAATTATCTTGTATATGTGTGGTCTGACACTAATTTCAGACATTCGCGGCGGTCTTTGTCGCGCCGCTCTATAAAGGAGAAAAAATATGTTTAAAATATTAGGTACCGGGCATTGCCTGCCCGAAAGAACGGTTACCAACGACGAGCTGTCCACTTTCCTTGACACCTCGGACGAGTGGATAAGCAAGCGCACCGGCATAAAGGTACGCCACGTCATAACTGACGAGACTTTGTCCGGACTGGCGGCCTCCGCCGCTTCCGGCGCCCTTGAAATGTCGGGGGTGAGGGCCGAGGAGCTGGACCTTATAATCGCCACTACCGGTTCGGCCGAAAAGACGGTGCCCGGCATAGGCTGCATGGTGCAGAAACTGATAGGGGCGAGCTGCCCCGCTTTCGATATTTCCAGCGCGTGCTCCGGCTTTTTGATGGCGCTTGACGTTGCCACGGCCTTTTTCAAAAGCGGGCGGGTGAAGAAAATGCTGGTTGTCAGCGCGGAGAACATGACGCGCTTTGTTGACTGGACGGACAGGAGCACCTGCGTACTCTTCGGCGACGGAGCCGGCGCGGTGGTGCTTGGCGAGGGGGACAACCTCCTTGCCATAAAGATGCACACTCACGGCGACTTCGACACCGTCGGCATCAACGGGCCCAAGGGCAACAGCCCCTTCGAGACCGTGGACAGGCCGGAGCGCAATTCCTGCACCTTTATGAACGGACAGGAGACCTATAAGTACGCCGTGGGCGCCATGTCCGACGATTTGGTTGAGGTGGCCGCCCTCGCGGGCATAAGCGTCGAGGATATACGGCATATAGTGCCTCATCAGGCAAATCTTCGCATAATAATGGCTACCCAGTCGAAGCTGAAGATACCCATGGAAAGGTTCTGCACAGGAATAGAGTTCCTTGGCAATACAAGCAGCGCCAGCGAGCCCATTGTGCTGGACATAGAAAACCGCAAGGGGCGCTTTAAGGAGGGCGACATAGTGGCCTTTACCGCTTTTGGCGGCGGCCTTACCGACGGCGGGGCGATTTACCGCTGGTAAGTTACATTGATAATAGTGGGGAGACCCAGTATTATAAATATTCTTTTTCTTGAAGGAGGAAGCAGAAATGGTATTTGATAAGGTTAAGGAGATCCTCGGCGAATACGTGGATACCGAAATCACAATGGAGACCGCCTTTGACGACCTTGGCATCGATTCTCTCGATATGCTTGATATGGTCATGAAGGTTGAGGAAGAGCTAGGCGTTGAGATAGAGCTCAATCCCTCCATCACCACCGTAGGCGCTCTTGTGGAGCTCATTGAGAGCAAGTAAATTTTGTTTACATGGCTGCCGGACGTACTCCGTCCGGCATAGGCCATGGGCGCGTGAAAATTAACGAGGGGGCTTTGCGGCCCCTGTTTAAAGGAGATAACGACAATGATAAAGACTCCGCTTTGCGAGCTTTTAGGTATAGAATATCCCATATTCCAGGGCGGTATGGCCTGGATAGCCGACGCTGATCTGGCGGCCGCCGTGTCCAACGGCGGCGGTCTCGGCATAATTTCGGCGATGAACGCCGGCGGAGACTGGCTTCGGGACCAGATAAGAAAGGCAAAGTCCATGACGGACAAACCCTTCGGCGTCAATATTATGCTTATGAGCCCTCATGTTGACGAGGTGGCTCAGGTGGTGGCAGAGGAAAAGGTGGCCGTCGTTACCACCGGCGCGGGCAACCCGACCCGCTTTATGGATAAGTGGATAGCGGCGGGGATAAAGGTAATCCCCGTGGTGGCATCGGTGGCTCTCGCCAAAATGGCTCAGCGGGCCGGCGCGTCCGCGGTGATAGCCGAGGGCGGCGAAAGCGGCGGTCATGTGGGCGATTTGACCACGATGGTTTTGGTGCCGCAGATAGTTGACGCCGTTGACCTGCCCGTGCTGGCCGCCGGCGGTATCGGCGACGGCAGGGGCGTCGCCGCGGCCTTTATGCTGGGCGCGGTAGGCGTGCAGCTGGGGACGCGCTTTCTCGTGGCGAACGAGTGCAACGTCCATGAAAACTATAAGAAAAAGGTGCTTAAGGCCGGCGACGTGGACACCATAATGACCGGCAAGCGCCTTGGTCATCCCGTGCGGCAGATAAAAAATCAGTTCTCGAGAAACTATTTCAAGGCCGAATACAGCTCTATCAGCGATGAGGAGCTGGAGCAGATGGGCGTCGGCTCTCTGTACAAGGCCGCCATAGAGGGCAACGAGAAGGAGGGCAGCTTCCTGGCGGGGCAGATAAGCGCCATCGTCAATAAGGAGCAGCCCGCCGCCGAAATTATTACCGAGATTTTTGCCGAGGCCGAGGAAGTTCTCAAGGGGGCCGGAAAATGGGTAAGATAGCCTTTGTGTTTTCCGGTCAGGGCTCTCAGTATCCCGGCATGGGCCGGGAGCTGGCGGAGCTCAGTCCGGCGGCCGGGGCAATTTTTGACGCCGCCGACAGCATCCGTCCCGGCACGTCAAAGATGTGCTTTTTCGGTACCAAGGAGGAGCTTTCGCTCACGGTCAACACCCAGCCGTGTATGTACTGTGTGGATTTGGCCGCTGCCGAGGCTCTCAGGGAGGCCAATATCGTCCCCGACTGCGTGGCGGGCTTTTCTCTGGGCGAGATACCGGCCATAGCTTTTGCGGGCATGCTGTCGGAGGCTGAGGCTTTCCGTCTTGTGACGCTCCGCGGAAAATACATGAACGACGCCGCCGAGACCGAGGGCGGCGGTATGGCCGCCTGTGTAAAGCTTCCCAACGAGGTTGTGGAAGGACTTGCGGCAAAATACGATAAAATTTATCCGGTGAACTATAACTGTCCCGGCCAGCTTGTGGTGGCCGGCAGCAAGGAGGAGCTTCCGGCCTTTTCAGCCGATGTTAAGGCGGCCGGAGGCAGGGCAATCCCCCTGGCGGTGAGCGGGGCCTTCCATTCGCCCTTTATGGCGGAGGCGGCCCGGCGGCTCTATGCCGACATGGAGAATTTGACCTTCGCGGAGCCGGTGGTGCCGGTGTATTCAAACTACACCGCCCGTCCCTATGACGCTCCTCCGGCGGAGCTGCTACGTGAGCAGATACAAAATCCCGTCCGCTGGCAGAGCATTGTTGAAAATATGGTGGCGGACGGCGTCGATACCTTTATCGAGGTTGGCCCCGGGAAGACACTCTCGGGCCTTATAGCAAAAATCGCTCCCGATGTAAGGGTGTTCGGCGTGGAGAATAAGGAAACCTTTGACGCGGCGCTTGCCGCGCTGAAATGATAAGGAGGCGTGCCAAATGGCTTTGTTGAGCGGAAAAACCGCCGTCGTTACGGGCGGCTCTCAGGGGATAGGCAGGGCCGTATCTCTTGAACTGGCAAAAAACGGCGCGAATGTGGCCATACTCTACGTGGGCGACCGCGAGCGCGGGGCGCAGACGGTCAAGGACATCGAGGCCCTCGGGGTGGAGGCCATGGAAATATACTGTAATGTGGCGGATTTTGAGGAGTCGGCCTCCGCGGTTGAGGCTGTAAAGGCCAGATTTGGGCGGATAGACATTCTTGTGAATAACGCCGGCATCACCCGCGATAACCTCATCCTCAAAATGAGCGAGGCGGAGTTTGATTCCGTTATAAGCGTCAATCTTAAGGGCGCTTTCAATATGATAAAACACACCTACCCCATATTCATGCGTCAGAAATACGGACGGGTGGTGTCCATAAGCAGCGTTGTGGGTCTTGCCGGCAACAAGGGTCAGGCCAATTACAGCGCAAGCAAGGCCGGTATCATCGGCCTTACCAAGTCGGCCGCCAAGGAGCTGGCCTCCCGCGGCGTCACCTATAACGCCATCGCCCCCGGCTTCATCGAGACGGACATGACAGCCGTACTGCCGGAGGAGGCCAAAAAGGCCATGTGCGACCAAATACCCATGAAGCGCACCGGCAAGCCCGAGGACATCGCCAATCTGGCCCTGTTCCTCGTCAGCGACATGGCAGCGTATATCACCGGCGAGGTCATACGCTGCGACGGCGGTATGCAGATGTAAGCGGACTCGGTCCGTACAGCAAATTCTCAGTATAAAGAAGGATGAACTAATATGCATCGTGTTGCTATTACAGGTCTGGGCGCTGTGACTCCGGTGGGGAACACCGTCCCGGAAATGTGGGAGAATATAAAGGCGGGCAAGTGCGGCATCGGCCTTATCACTAAGTTCGACACCTCTGAGTATAAGGTTAAGGTCGCCGCCGAGGTCAAGGACTTTGACCCCTCCGCGATTATGGAAAAAAGCGAAATAAGGAAGAGCGACCGGTTTACGCAGTACGCTATGGCGGCCGCGGGCGAGGCCATGAATGACTGCGGCCTTGTCAGCGGCGAAAACATCGCCCCTGAACGTTTTGGCGTTTATTTTGGCAGCGGCATCGGCGGCATGGAGACCTTTATCGCCGACGTTATCAAGTGTCACGAGGGCGGCCCCAGAAAGGTATCGCCCTATATGGTCCCCGCCATGATAATCAATATGGCCGCCGGAACCATCGCCATAAAATATAAGTGCAAAGGCCCGGCCATACCCGTGGTCACCGCCTGCGCCACCAGCACCAACGCCATCGGCGAGGCGTATCGGGCCATAAAGCACGGCTATGCCGACGCCATTATCGCCGGCGGCAGCGAGTCCGCCATTCTCCCCGTGAGCGTGGCCGGCTTTGCCAATATGCACGCCCTGTCCGAGAGCGAGGATCCCGCGCGGGCCTCACTGCCGTTCAATGTTGACCGTGAGGGCTTCGTTATAGGCGAGGGTTCGGCGGTTATGATACTTGAGGAAATGGAGCACGCCAAAGCCAGAGGAGCCAAAATATACGGCGAGCTCTGCGGCTACGGCTCCACCTGCGACGCCCATCACATCACCGCGCCCGACCCGGAGGCCGAGGGCGGCAGCGCGGCCATAAAGATGGCCTATGACGAGTCCGGCGTGGACAGCGACGACATATATATCAACGCCCACGGCACCGGCACAAAGCTCAACGACGCCAGCGAGACTGTGGCCATCAAAAAGGCTCTTGGCGAAGAGCGGGCATATAAGGTCAGCGTTTCGTCCACAAAGTCCATGACCGGCCATATGCTGGGCGCGGCGGGGGCGGTCGAGGCGGTAATCTCCACCCTGGCCCTCCGGGACGGCATAGTTCCGCCCACCATAAACCTTGACAAACAGGACCCCGAGTGCGACCTCAACTGCACCCCCAATAAGGCTGTGGAGCGGGAGCTTGACCTTTGTCTCTCCACGTCTCTGGGCTTCGGCGGGCATAACGCCTGTGTTGCCATAAAAAAGGCGAAATAAAGGAGGAATGTCACTATGGCTTACGCGATAGATACATTGTTTGACAGACGTGAAAAGCTTAAGGCCATCGCTCAGATGATGGACGAGGCCGGCCTCACAAGGATAAAATTCAAAAGCGACGGCGAGGGCTGCTCGGACGAGCTGGAGCTGGAGCGCGGCTGCGCACCCATGATAAATAACAACATAAACAACGGTACACCGGCCGCCGAGCCCGCCGCTCAGCCCGCTGTAACGGCCGCCGCGCCCGTGACCGTTACGGAAAAGGTTGACGGGACTCCCGTCAAGGCCCCCATGGTGGGCGTGTTTTACGCCGCCCCCTCGCCCGACGACGAGCCCTATGTAAAGGTTGGCGACAAGGTGAAAAAAGGCGACACCCTCTGCATAATCGAGGCCATGAAGCTGATGAACGAGATAACCGCCGAGCAGGACGGGGAGATAGCCCAAATCTGCGTTGAGGACGGAGACCTCGTGGAGTTCGGCCAGACTTTGTTTATTTTGAAGTGACAGGGTGATATCATGAATAAAGAAGAAATAAAAAATATAATCCCCCATCGGGACAATATGCTCCTGGTGGACGAGGCCGAGGTGCGGGACGGAGTGGCCTACGGCAAGTATCACATCACCGGCGAGGAATTTTTCCTCAAAGGCCATTTTCCCGGCAATCCTGTTGTTCCCGGGGTTATACTCTGCGAGATGATGGCGCAGGCCAGCTGTGTTCTGCTGGCGGGCGAGACCTCCGGCAAGACCCCGTATTTTACCGGCCTCAACAATGTGAAGTTCCGCAAAACCGTTCTTCCCGGCGACACCTTTGAGACCGAGTGCCGCATAACTAAGGTCAAGGCCCCCTTCTATTTTGCCGAGGGCAAGGGCTATGTCAACGGGAAGCTTTGCACCAGCGGCGAGTTCAGCTTTGCCGTGATGTAATTGGGAGTGACGCAGATGTTTTCAAAAATTTTGATAGCCAACAGGGGAGAGATTGCAATCCGCATCATTCGCGCCTGCCGCGAGATGGGGATTGAAAGTCTGGCGGTGTATTCCACCGCCGACGCCGACTCCCTCCATGTGGCTTTGGCCGACGACGCGGTGTGCATAGGTCCGCCTCTGCCCAAGGACAGCTATCTGAAAATGGAGACCCTTATAACCGTGGCCAAGGCCAAGGGCGCCCAGGCCATACATCCGGGCTACGGCTTTTTGTCCGAGAACGCCGACTTTGCCGATATGTGCGCGGAAAACGGAATAACCTTTATCGGCCCCGACGGAGACGTTATCCGTAAAATGGGAGATAAGGACGCCGCCCGCCGCACCATGGCGGAGGCCGGCGTGCCCACTACTCCCGGCACGGGCATAATTCCCGACGCGGCGACGGCCAAGTCCGAGGCCGCACGGATAGGTTATCCCGTTATGGTCAAGGCCACCGCCGGCGGCGGGGGCAAGGGCATACGCATAGTGAACGGCGAGGCTGAGCTGGAAAAAGCCTTTCAGACCGCCTCCGCCGAGGCATTGAACGCCTTCGGCAACGGCGACTGCTATATCGAAAAATACCTTTCGCCGGTGAAGCATATCGAGGTGCAGCTTCTCTGCGACGAAAAAGGGAACATCGTCTGTCTCGGCGAGCGGGAATGTTCCATACAGAAGAATAACCAGAAGCTCCTTGAGGAGTCGCCTTCAAGCGCCGTCACGCCGGAGCTCAGGGAAAAACTTTACGCCGCCGCGGTGAAGGCGGCCAGGGCCGCCGGTTATACTAACGCCGGTACGGTGGAGTTCCTCCTCGACGGTGACGGCAACTTTTACTTTATGGAAATGAACACCCGTTTGCAGGTGGAGCACCCTGTGACGGAGATGGTTACCAATATAGATTTGGTCAAGTGGCAAATACGCATTGCCGCCGGAGTTCCGCTGAACTTTGAGCAGAAGAATGTGTTTATCCACGGCCACAGCATCGAGTGCCGCATAAATGCCGTGGGCAGCTCCGGAGAGATAAATATCCTCCATATCCCCGGCGGCTTCCGCGTCCGTTTTGACACGGCCCTGTACCGGGGCTGCAAGATACCGCCCTACTATGATTCCATGATAGGCAAACTTATCGTTCAGGCCAAAACCAGGGACGAGGCCATTCGCCGTATGCAGTCGGCCCTCGGAGAGCTGATAATGGCGGGTGTGGACAACAACGTCGAGACCGAGCTTGCCATCATTGGCGATAAGGACTTTAAGAGCGGCAATTACTACACTGATTTTATGAAAACTCACTTTGATAATTGACGAAGGTGATATAAATGATTCCAAAGGGCTTGTTCAAAAAGGCCAACAATGAGCTGGAGGGTCGTCAGGTGGTGGAGGAATTCGTTGAACCCACCATGACCTGTCCCGACTGCGGCTTTGAGGTCACGGCCTCTGAGCTTAAGGAGAACCACGAGGTCTGTCTCAAATGCGGCCACCATTTCCGTATGAACGCCCGGCAAAGGGTGGAGCTTATCGCCGACAAGGACAGCTTCAAAGAGCTTTACGCCGGTATGGAGAGCGACAATATCCTCGACTTCCCCGGCTACGATGATAAGCTTCGCTCAAGCAAGGCCAAAAGCGGCGAAAATGAGGGCGTTATCGTGGGCGAGGCCGCGGTCGGCGGACACGCCTGCGTAATGTTCGTTATGGAGCCGGAATTCATGATGGGCTCGATGGGCACCGTCGTCGGCGAAAAAATAACCCGGGCCTTTGAGCTTGCAACCGAAAAAAGGCTGCCCGTACTGGGCTTTACCGTGTCCGGCGGGGCGCGGATGCAGGAGGGCATACTGAGCCTCATGCAGATGGCAAAGACCAGCGGCGCGGTCAAGCGCCACAGCGACGCGGGCCTTCTGTATATAGTTGTACTCACCGACCCCACTACCGGCGGAGTGACCGCCTCCTTTGCGATGGAGGGTGACATTATACTTGCCGAACCCGGGGCCCTTGTTGGCTTTGCCGGACCGAGGGTCATCGAGCAGACGATACGCAAAAAGCTGCCCAAGGGTTTTCAGACGGCGGAGTTTTTGCTGGACCACGGCTTTGTGGACGCGATTTCGCCGCGGAGCGGACAGAGAGATATGCTCATAAATCTGCTGGCCCTGCACAGTGAGGAGGTCTGAGCTATGGAAGCGTATGAAAAGGTACTTGCGGCACGGGCGAAGGGCCGCCCCACAGCCATTGAATATATCAATAACATCTTTACCGACTTTCAGGAGCTTCACGGCGACCGCCGCTACGGTGACGATGGCGCCATTATCGGCGGCATAGGCCGCCTCTGCGGCATGCCGGTGACCGTCATCGCCCAGGAAAAGGGCAGCTCCACAAAGGACAAGATAGCCCGCAATTTCGGCTCGCCAAACCCCGAGGGCTACCGCAAGGCTCTCAGGCTTATGAAGCAGGCGGAAAAGTTTCGCCGTCCGGTAATCTGTTTCGTTGACACCTCCGGCGCGTATCCCGGTATGGGCGCGGAGGAGAGGGGACAGGGCCTTGCCATTGCTGAAAACCTTATGGAAATGGGGACCCTTAAGACCCCCGTCATTTCCATCCTTATCGGGGAGGGCGGCAGCGGCGGAGCTCTTGCGCTGGCTGTCAGCGACGAGGTCTGGATGATGGAAAACTCCATCTACAGCGTTATTTCGCCCGAGGGCTGCGCGTCCATACTTTGGCGCGACGCCAAAAAGGTAAAAGAAGCCAGCGAGTGCCTGCGTCTCACCGCCGACGATCTCTATGAAATGGGAGTTATCGAGCGCATAATCCCCGAAAGCGACAAGGACTTTTCCGCCGCTTATCTGCTGCTCCAGACTTGGCTTAAAAAGGCTGTGGACGACAGAAAGGGCATTTCCACGGATGAGCTTTTGGAAAAGCGATACGAGCGTTTCCGTAAGTTCGGCGCAAGATAGCTTTTAAAATTCCGCGCTGCCAAGCACGGAATTTTGTATATAAGATATGAAATTCTTCGTAGCTGCCGTGTGAAAATCGGCAAATAAGGGGGGCGAAATGTAATGAAAAAAGTATTTGCGGTTTTGTCGGCGGTGTTTTTCCTGCTGAATATTGCCTTGACCGTGACCCTTATCCGGTGTATATCAACGGCCAACTCTTTGCGTGAAGAGCTGGAGAATATGACGGACAAACGTGAAGCGTCTCCCGATATTTCCGAAATTGTCTCCGGCGACGCCGATGACGGCGAGGGAAACGACGGGGGAGAATTTGAGTTCACAAGTACAGGCGTGATATCTATTAGTGGAGATATTCCGCAGGAATACTATGTAAAATCCACAATGGAGCCCACTGAAAAATATTATGAATTTATCGGCGAAATCCGTGAGGCCATGACCGGCGACGATATTCTTGAGGAGATACTGACGGAGGCCGAATGGGACATTTCCGTAAAAGAACTAAGAAGTAGGATAAGCGTGAAGCCGAGCGGGGAAGAAGTAAATAATGTGCTGCTTGTTTCCGTAAGCGACGACAATGCGTACCGCGCAGGGTATATATTGGGTTTGCTTTTGCAGAGAATGGAGCGCGCAATTTCTGATAAAATGGGGTTGTACGCTAAAGTTATTGACTATGGAAGAGTTCCTGTTCATTGATAAACCTACGTTAAAGCGCCGGCATATCCGGCGCTTTTGCTTTACAGAAATTCTCTCAGATCCGTGATAAGGTCCTCTTCTATTTTTATCAGCCGCTTGGTGAAGTCCTTGGTCTTTTCGTCGGCGGCGGGGTACTTGTTCAGGTACTTCCAGAGGGACTTTACGCCCATGTTGCAGCCGTCGGTCATCAAATCGGCAATGGTGGCGTCGCTTTCCTTCACTGTCATCATGACGTTGGTCTTTATCCAGGACATACCCTTGGCCATGGGATTGGGTTTCTTGCCGTCGTCGTGGTATTCGTTCAGCAGCGCGTGTATCTCGCTGCCAAGCTGTTGATGCTCATCTTTTGCCCGATTGAGGCGGTCGAGGAGCCGTTCGCTCTCCACCTTGTCTATCACGTCCTCGATGGAGTCCACGCCCATTTTCACTCCGGCGTTGCACTCCCGAAGCAGGTCTATCGTGTCGCTGTGTATCGTTTGAACCATAAATATCATCCTTTCGGTTTTAGTATGGTTGCGGAAGATAAAAATATACTTTTTTGTGCTTGATTTTTTTTATAAACTGTGTTACAATAAAATAAGCATAATTTTACTCAGGAGGAAAGCATATGTTTGTATCGGACGCACTCAATATAAACGAAAAAAATCACCTTACGATAGGCGGCTGCGACGCGGTGGAGCTGGCGAAGGAGTACGGCACCCCTCTGTACGTGCTGGACGAGACCGCCGTCCGCCGTCACTGCCGGACCTATAAGGAGTCTATAGATAAGTTTTACGGAGGGAAGGGCCTGGTGTTCTTCGCGTCAAAGGCGCTGTGCAATCTTGAGGTTATCAGGATAGTGAACAGCGAGGGCCTTGGGGCGGACGTGGTCAGCGGCGGCGAGCTTTATACCGCGCTGAAGGCCGGTATGCCCGCCGAAAAGCTGTGTATGCACGGCAACAACAAAACTTATGACGAGCTGGTTTACGCCGTTGAAAGCGGCGTTGGACGCATCGTAGTGGACAATGTGACGGAGCTTGATACCATTGACGCCATCTGCCGTGAAAGGGGTAAAAAGCAGAAGGTTCTCTTCCGCATAAAGCCCGGCATCGACGCGCACACCCATAATTTCATAATGACCGGCCAGATAGACTCCAAGTTCGGCTTTGCCCTTGAGACCGGCGAGGCCCATGAGATTATCAGGCACGCCCTGACCCTTGAAAATATCGAGGTTGGCGGCGTACACTGCCACATAGGTTCCCAGATACACGAGCTGGAGCCGTTTAAGAAGGCCGCAGAGGTGCTGGCGGGTCTCATCGCGGACATAAAGAACGAGACCGGCTGCGAGATGGGCGAAATGAACCTTGGCGGCGGCTACGGCGTAATGTACACCGAGGCCGACGACCCCATCGAATTCGACAAATATATCGAGGCCGTGAGCCTTGTGCTCCGCAGGACCTGCGAGGAGAAGGGCGTAAATCTGCCCTTCGTTATGATGGAGCCGGGCCGCAGCATCGTTGGCACCGCCGGCGTAACCCTCTACACCGTCGGCGGAATTAAGGACATACCCGGCGTTCGCCGCTATGTCAGCGTCGATGGCGGTATGGGCGACAATCCCCGCTACATTCTCTATCAGTCCGTGTATAAGGCGCTTTTGGCAAATAAGGCCGGGGACGCGGCCACTGAACCTGTTACCGTGGCCGGTAAATGCTGCGAAAGCGGCGACCTTATCGGCGAGGGTATGCCCCTGCCACCGGTGGAGATAGGGGACACGCTGGCCGTCCTCACCACCGGCGCCTATAACTATTCCATGGCGTCCAACTACAACCGTATCCCCCGGCCCGCGATGGTAATGACGAAGGACGGGGAGAGCCGCGTTATCGTAAAAAGGGAGACCTATGAGGATTTGGTAAGGAACGATATATAAATTTATTGTACGGAGGTAACGGTATGGGCTTTTTAAGCGGTCTTTTCAGTATTGATACTCTTATAAGCTGGCTTCAGAGGTTCATAGTTCTTTTCACGGCCATAACCGTCCATGAGTATGCCCACGGCTTTGTGGCTTACAAGCTGGGCGACCCGACGGCAAAGCGGGCCGGACGGCTTACGCTCAATCCTCTGTCCCATCTGGACCCAATAGGCGCCATCTGCATGGTGCTGGTGGGCTTCGGCTGGGCCAAGCCTGTGCCCATCAATCCCTTTTACTTCCGTAACCGCAAACGGGACACGGCCATTGTCTCGCTGGCGGGGCCAGCGGCCAATATTGTGCTGGCGTTTTTGTCAACGATAATTTATGTGCCGTTTTATGCCTTCGCTGTCGTGCCCTCTATTTCGGCAAAATACGGCAGCGCCGCGGCCGCCTTTGCCGTGAAACAGTACGGCGTGACGGCGATTTACGGCGGGCTTGGCATTATAGGCTTTATAGCCGAAACCCTTATCACCCTTGCCGTGGTCAACATAAGCTTCGCCGTGTTTAACCTCATACCCTTTCCGCCGCTGGACGGCAGCAAGATACTCGGCGCCGTCCTCCCCAACAACGCCTATATGACGCTGCTCCGGTATGAGCGCATAGGCTTCCCCATACTGATAATCCTTTCAATCACGGGAATACTCGGCAGGATACTGGGCTTTGTAATTGACCCGATAATCAGCCTTTGGGGAGCCTTCGGCAATATATTTCTTGATATTTTACTTAAATTTACGGGTGTTGTCTGATGGAAGAGCTTTCATTTAAGGTGGCGGCCTTTGAAGGTCCGCTGGACCTGCTGCTTCACCTTATATCGAAAAACAAAGTTAATATTTACGATATCCCCATTGCCGAGATAACCGACCAGTATCTCGAATACATCGACGCCATGCGTGAGCTGGATATGGATGTGGGCGGCGAGTTTTTGGTGATGGCGTCCCAGCTTTTGCTGATAAAGTCACGGATGCTTCTGCCGGTGGAGAACGAGGAGGAGGAAGACCCCCGTCTCGAGCTGGCCGACAGGCTGGAGGAATACCGGCGATACAAGGAGATTTCCGGCGAAATGGAGCGGCTTTCCCACTCGGCGGACAACCTTGTGTTCAAGGAACCCGAGCCCATGAATTTCCCCAGAATAAAGGTGGAAAATAAACAGTTAGATGTTAGCAGGCTCTATGACGCTTTTCAAGCGGTGCTGGAGCGCCGGCGCGCCAACGCCGCGCTGGAACCGGGCTCCTTCCGCAGGGTCATCGGCAGAACCAATTACAGCGTTCGTCAGGCGTCCGCCCGTATCATGGTCATTATATGCGAAAGCGATACCGTGGAATTTGAGGATCTGTTTGACGGAATGTATGCGAGGGGCGAGCTTGTTGCGGCTTTTTTGGCCGTACTTGAGCTGATAAAAGAAAATTATCTGGCCGTGGAGGAGTCGGACGGAAAGCTCTACTGTATGCGCGGCGATAAGGAAGGAGAGCTGGACCTTGGAGAAGAATATTGAGTCTGCCGTCGAGGCGGTTCTGTTTTCGGTGGGCGAGGCCGTGGAGCTGGAAAAGCTCCGTTCGGCGTTGGATATCGAGGCCGATGAGCTTGCCGCCGCCGTTGACGGACTTAAAACCAGACTTTTGGACGAGGGCCGCGGCGTCAGGCTTATAGAAATAGGGGAGAGCGTGCAGCTCTGCTCCGCCCCGGAATACTTTGAATACATACAGAAAACCGTTCAGCTAAAAAAGCAGGCGGGACTCAGCGGGGCCGCGCTGGAAACTCTTTCTATAATTGCGTATAATCAGCCTGTCACAAAGGGCAAAATAGAATTTATACGGGGCGTGGACTGCTCCTACAGCGTTACCCGACTGATGGAGAGGGGCTTCATCGACGAGGTTGGACGGGCCGACGCGCCCGGCCGTCCGATCCTTTACGCGACGACGGATGAATTTCTCAGGTGTTTCGGGCTGAAAAATCTTGACCAGCTCCCGCCCCTGCCGGAAAAGCAAACTCCGCCTCCTCCGCCGGAGCCGTCCGAGACGCCCGACGTGATAGCGGAAGCCGCCATGGAGGAGGCCGCCGCGGAAGGGGAAGAAGTATCCGATACGGAGATGAAATAGTTGGTAGTCTTTGCCGTGATAGCCGCCGTATTGATTGCGGTCTCGCTTATACCGATAAGAATATGCGCGGACTTCCGCGGCAGCCTTCAACTGTGGGTGAAGGTGCTTTTCCTGCGCTTCGATATTATTCCGTCAAAGAAAAAGAAATCCGCCGGAACATCCGGCGCTCCGCCAAAGGACAGGCCGGAAAAACCCCGTGAGGCGCCGGCCGGATTAAAAGAAGAAAATAATAAAAGCGAGACCGAAAAGGTCCCCGAAGAAAAAACGGACAAGCCCGAAAAGGATAAACTCAAAAAAAAGCGCGAAGAAAAGCCGAAGAAAGATAGCTCAGCGCCAGCCGAGGAAAAGGAAACCGAGAGCTTTGTGGACAAATTTTTACGGTATTACTCAATGGTTCGGGAGCTTTTTGAGCCTTTTCGCAGGGCCATGCGGCGGCTCGTACACATTGACAGCCTGAGCGTTACGGTCCGCGCCGGCACTCAGGACGCGGCGATGACCGCCATTTACACCGGTATGCTCTGGAGTATAGCCGCCAACATTATCGGACTGACGGCAAGGTTCGTCACGCTTAACAGCCCAAGCATAAATATTGTACCGGCTTACAACGAAACCGTACTTTCCGTCGAAGGCGGCTGCATAATCCGCCTTAGCCTGGCAAACATAATAGGAGCGGCCCTTATTGCGGGGATAGCCTATTTAAAATATGTAATAAAAAGCAGGAGGAACAAAAAATGAGCGAGCATCCTTTAAATGACCTGATAAGCACGGCCCTTACGAACATCAAGTCCATGGTGGACGTCAACACCGTCATCGGCAATCCTGTCGAAACCGCCAACGGCGCCGTTATCATACCGATATCGAGAGTCGGCTTCGGCTTCGCGGCCGGCGGCACCGATATTCCCACCAAAAACGCGGCGGCGTCTCAGAATTTCGGCGGCGGCAGCGGCGCGGGCATATCTATTTCGCCCATAGGCTTTTTGGTGGTGAACGGCGAAACCGTCAAGCTGCTTCCGGTGAACTCCGCCAACACCACCGTGGATAAGCTTATCGACAGCGTGCCTGAGATGTTCGACAAGGTCAGCGGCTTTATTAACAAGAAAAAATCAGAGGCGTAAACAGAACGCGTTTGGCCGTAGGCGACCGTTTAACGCCATAATACGGAAAAAATCCGCTCATCACGAGCGGATTTTTCCGTGTTATTTACCGGATTTAATTGCCTCGACAAGGTAGCTGACGGCACGTATCTGCTTGTCCGTCAGACCGTCGATGCTTATGACGTTTCCGGGCTCAGGCGACTGCTTGCCCAGCAAATAATCGGTGGAACAGTTGTACAAATACGACAGGGCCAACAGTACCTCTGTACTCGGTGTCCGCTCACCCGTTTCATATCCGCTGACAATAGATGCGGAAATATTTAATTTCTGAGCCACCTGCTTTTGACTGTAGCCGTATTTGTTACGCAGCTCCTGAAGTTTTTCAGGTAAGTTTTTTATCATAGTGTTACACCCCTACACTTATTGTAGATTATATTATAACACTTTAGGAATTATAATAATTTACTATCAGTGTTGACAAGCGCGGCTTATTGTGCTATAATAATCCTAAAGGAGATGGCATTTTATGAAAAAACTTGTATCTGCTCTTTTCGGAATTGCGGTAATATTTACCGCAATTGTCACCTATGGCGCCGACAGGGAGTACAATTACTGGGATTTTGAAACGGAGAGCTGGGAGTTGACAAAGGAAGGGCAGGAGCTGTGGGAGGAAGCCTTAAAAGCCAGAAGGGAAAACCCCGCCGAAAATAAGGACCGGCCCGAAGCCTTCCCCTACAAATGTGTGGAGCGGTTGACTTTCAAGGCGGATGCGAAGGGTAAGTATCTTGCCGGAGAGCTTGCGGACGTGGTTGGCAGCGGCTATACAGTTACCGGCTCAATAAGTCAGTATCAGACAGGTCCGTCGGACGGAGGCTGTTGGTATCTGAGTCTTAAGGGCAAGGGCGGGACTCGGGTGTTTTTCCTCGGCGTGCCAAACGGCTGGGAGGGCTTTAATTATACCACCACCGGCAATGTAATGGAGTTCCCCACATATCAATATATAAACGGGGACGGGCATGAGGTCAAAAACTGGGATTACTACAAGACTGACTCGGATTTCAGCTATTATATTTATGTCAGCGGCAAGCCCAGGGACGGAAAGGTGGCTGAGCTGAATATATGGCAGCCTCTCAGAAGGAGGTTTGACGAGGAGGAGAGAGTGTATCTTCCGTTGCCCGACGGCGATACGGACGTGCTTGACTGTTACGACATCAAGTATGAATACACAGGCGCCTCCGAGACATTTGAAAACGGCCGCAACCTTTACACCCTTTTGGGTGTCAGTGACGATGTAAACGAATATATGGCGGAGCAAAAAAAGAAAGAAGAGTTCCGTGACAAATACGCCTACGACGAGGGCCCCCTAAATAACCACAAGAAGCCACTGCGTTACAAAAGCTGGAACGGTAAGGACGACGGCGGTTACCATCAATGGGACTTCAATTTGGTGTTCGCCGGCAGAGCTGATATTTCGGATATGAATACCGGCGCATACCAATATTTAAAAGGTATAGGCGACGGAGCTTATGTTTCGTTGGTCGGTCTGGAAACTACCCGAGACGGTCTGCCATATGACTCCCCATATCCCATGGTACGGGTCAAAGGTAACAAGGGCGAGGCGTGGTTCGATATTTCAACTATGTCCGTAAGAAGCGACAACGGAGAAGCCGACTCCAACCCGAGGGCCGTCTATGTAACGCTCTACAAACTGAAAGGCTTAACGGATTTTGTAAAATATGAGGATTTGACGGCCGCCGATGAGGAAATAACCATGGTGCTCTACTTCCGAGACGACAAGATGACGGAACCGGACAGGATAGTTTTTGATTTCGGGCCGTTAAATATTCCGGGGCGAGCGGCATGGACGGTAGAAAGGGACGATTTCGATTTCACCGGTGACATTGCCTGCCTGACGGAGGAATGTATCGTCGAGGAGGACCACTTCGGTCACATTCTTGATATGCTCGGAATAGAGCTTTAATAGGGGGAGAAATATGAAAAGAATTATATGTCTGCTCATTGCACTATTGATGAGCGCCGCGGCCTTGGCGGACAACTACGATTACGCCGGTAAATTAAACGAGCTCGGGCTGTTTAACGGCACGGATAAGGGTTACGAGTTGGATGCTCCGGTCACACGAGAACAGGCGGCTACCGTACTGACCCGTCTTATCGGTGGAGAAAACGAGGCTGTAAAAGCTGAGTACGCTGCCGTTTTTGACGATGTGCCGAAGGACCGCTGGTCATTCCCATATGTTATGTTTTGCTATGAAAACGGCATATCAAAGGGCACCGGAAATCACAGCTTTTCTCCGTCGGATGAGATAAGCGCCGGTCAATTTTTGACGCTTGTGCTCCGTGCCCTTGGTTACGAGACCCTGCCGGACACGGCCTTTGACACGGCGGTGCAGAAGATGCTGTTGACCCGCGCCAAAGCGGACGGCATGAAAAATGAAGCTTTCACAAGGGGCGACATGGTTTATATAATGTATAGGGCTATGGGCGTAAAAACTGCCGGAGGAGAGGTTTTTGCCCGTGTTATGGCGGATAAAGGGGCCATTACCGAAGAACAGGCCGGCGAACTTGACCCATATGCGGCATATTCTTTGGAAGAAATGATAGACATATATTTAAACTGATTTGAGTATTATCAATATGACGCAATATGAAAAATCCGCTCGTCACGAGCGGATTTTTCCGTATTATGTATTGATAGCACTCGGGCTTGTACTTGGTTTTCACTAACGGCGACAAACGGGAATTTATTGAATTAAAATCATTGCCCCTACTGCATTATAGATTATATGCAACAGGACTGCTCCCCATAGGCAATTTGTCCTTTTATATACAGCATCACAAAAGAAGTGTAAAGCAAGAAGTGACGCTATATATACCGTTGATAATACATCGACAGATACGGTTCTGGATACTACCCATCTTACAGGATAATGTATGGATAAAAAAAGAATAGAATTGATTATGCCAACAATCCATTGACTATTTATGAGTCCGGCCAGTCTTGTTTGTATGTACCCTCTAAATAGTATTTCTTCTTCAAAAGCGGCAAATAGAAATATAATCCAATTTAACAATGGAGGGGAGGTAAACGATACTGATTTTCCTTGAACTATAAATAATGTTGTCTGCATAACAAGCAGTACGAACCCGCCCCCAAAACCCAGTACTATACTGTTCTTTATATTGTCAGAACTAATTCCAATACTTCCAATGTTCTCTTTGCTACAGTAAAAGAAATAAAAAAATGCCGCAGCTAAAGTCAAAGGAATCCATATCTGCGATGAATTTAGAACAAAAACATTTACATTTGTCGTATAAAGCCAGCCTTGAAAGAACGCGCTGCACATTATTAAGCAATATGTTACAAGAGCTTTCAATCCATCCCTTTTTTCATATTTCCTCAAATTATTCTTATACTGTATATTTACCCAACTCATTTAATTTTCTCACCATGTATGCTAATTCTATGATGCCATCATCGTCTTTATAAATGCCGATTTGTCAGGCTGTCAGGTTGCAGGTTTTTCGCAAGTCGCAAGCTGTACTCAGTTTTCACTAACGGCGACAAACGGGAATTTACTTTATATGCTTCGATAAATACAATACAAGGTCATCGTCATTACGGCAATCACCATAAGGCTCGCAAATCTGATCTTTATACCAGACGCCGCTCCCGTCCGGAATGTATCCTCGCTTGACATACATTCTCTGGGCGCTTCCGTATCCGCTGTGCAGTCCCACTCCCAGGTATATCACGTCCGAATAAGAGAACGCGATCTGTTCCGCAATATCCATGAGCTTGCCGCCAATTCCTCTGCGCCTGTATTTTTCCAGAACGCCGAAATCAACGATCTCCGCGTAGCCCCGATTTGCAAACGCGCCGCTCCTGGCGTCGGGATAAACATTGATATATCCGGCAATGTTACCGTTCCATTCGGCAACCAACGCGACAGATTTGCCCTCGGCCTGGTGTCTAAGCCGCATTTCGTATTTGTCTATTGTCGCATCCCAGCCCTGCGCGATCTCTTCATCTGTAATGATTTGGGCGTCGCTCTGCCGCAAATCTCGAATTACAATTCCGTCTTTATCATAATAGACCATGCCCATATCTCCTTAAGCGCCGATTTTTCGGGCTTGTACCCGGTTTTTATTGACGGGCACCGCAAACGGGAAATTACTCATATCTTTTTAATTGGATGTCTAATGACAGTTTTCCACTTTTCAGGAGCAACCTTTCTTGCATCCGACATATAAATTTCGTGGTGCAATCTTTCAGTTGTTATATCGTTAACATATCCGTTTTCAGCCAAATATTTATCCATTAAAGCGACTGTGGCGGGCTCATCATCAAAAGGCCCCAGGTGCAGTATCTGAACGCACAGCCCCTCATCAATGGTCATAAATTCTGCCGATGAACAATCCAGCTTTTTCTTTTTGGTCGCTGTTTCAACCGCCCATTCAAAATCTTTTTTTGTGACAAAATCAGGCAAACGAATTACGGAAATCCAATTAAAAGAGGACTTATCCGTATAATTCACACCTTCAATATTATCCTGCCACCAAAAGCCTTCAAGAGGCGGTACAACATATTCAAAAAAGCCATCAATTTTGTATTCTGTTTTATAACTCATTTTCAGGGTGTACGCAACCGCGTACAAAACACTAATCGCCTGCTGATATGCGCCGCCGACCTCGTTTGGGTCTCCCTTTCCTCTGACCGCGATATAATTTGCCTTGGGAACATTTACGATTTCAGGCTTGTTCTTCGGCATATAAAATTCTTTGTACTCTTTCTTAAAATCGAAAGCCATATTTACCTCCGCAATTCTGAAGCTGCCTATTTCTTCTTTTTCGGTTTTGGCGCAGGCAGTTCCTCATACATGGCGTTGAACAAACCTGTCAAAAACTCTCTGTTGTCAACCTCGTCCACCAGCAACATCGCTTTTGCTCCCTCATAGGGTAATTCATAGGTCGCTGTTGGCATATAGTTGATTGCCGCTTTTATTGGTTTTACAAGCAGCCTGTCATCATAGATACCGCCTATGATTTTGCCGCGGTAATAGATGATAAATTCTCCCATCATAGCCCGATATGTAATTTCATCTAATTCGGATAATTGCCCTAAAATAAAGTCTAAATATTCTTTGCTTGACGCCATTATTCCACCTCCAAACACCGATTTGTAGGGCTGTCGGGCCGCGATAAGCTCACAGCCTGACAGCCCGTTATCCTTTGATTTATCAGCCTTTTTCAGTTTATCGGCTTCATTGTGGGGAAGAGCAGCACGTCGCGGATGGAATAGCTGTCGGTGAGGAGCATTACAAGACGGTCCACGCCTATGCCGAGGCCGCCCGTGGGAGGCATACCGTATTCAAGGGCGGTGAGGAAGTCCTCGTCCATCATATTGGCCTCGTCGTCGCCGGAGGCGCGGAGCTCAAGCTGCTTCATAAATCTGCCCCTCTGGTCGATGGGGTCGTTCAGCTCGGAGAAAGCGTTGCCGAACTCGCGGCCGGTGATGAACACCTCGAAGCGTTCGGTAAGCTCCGGCTGAGAGGGCTTACGCTTGGCAAGGGGAGATATCTCCACGGGATAATCGGTGATGAAGGTGGGCTGTACCAGCTTGTCCTCCACAAATTCGTCGAAGAACAGGGCTATTATGTCGCCCCTTGTTTCCTTGGCCTTTTCGGGCTCGAGACCGTGGGCCTTCGCAGCGGCGACGGCCTCGGCGTCGGTCTTTATTTCGTTAAAATCAACGCCGGCATACTTCTTTACCGCGTCTATCATTGTGAGACGCTCAAAATGGCCCAGGTCTATCTCGGCGCCCTGATAGGTTATCTTTGTGCCGCCGCAGACGGTTTCGGCACAGTGGCGGATAATGTTTTCGGTCAGGTCCATCATGTCGTTGTAATCGGCGTATGCCTCGTATATTTCTATTGATGTGAACTCGGGATTGTGCTTGATATCCATGCCCTCGTTGCGGAACTGGCGGCCCATCTCATAGACCTTCTCCATGCCGCCGACAATGAGCCTCTTGAGGTGGAGCTCGGTAGCTATGCGCAGATACATATCCATGTCGAGGGTGTTGTGGTGGGTTATAAAGGGCCGCGCGGCCGCTCCGCCGGGAATAGTGTTCAGTATGGGGGTCTCAACCTCCAGATAGCCGCGGCTGTCCAGATAGTTGCGTATGGCGGTGAGTATCTTGGAGCGCATGACGAAGGTTTTTTTAACGTCGGCGTTCATGATAAGGTCCACGTACCTTTGACGGTAGCGGAGGTCCGGGTCGCTGAGCCCGTGGAATTTTTCGGGCAGGGGGAGAAGCGACTTGGAAAGCAGGGTAATGCCGCTTACCCGCAGGGAAATCTCGCCGGTCTGCGTGGTGAAAACCGCGCCGACCGCGCCGACGATATCGCCGATATCCAGCTTTTTAAAGCGATTGTATTCGTCCTCGCCGAGGATATCCTTTTTTACAAAGAGCTGTATCTGACCGTCGATGTCCGCAATGTGAGCGAAGCCCACCTTGCCCATACCGCGCTTTGACATGATGCGGCCCGCAACGCTTACGGTCTGTCCGTCAAGTGGAGATATTTTAGCCGTTACCTGTTTGATGCCCTCGCGGGTCTCAACGGTTCTTTCCTCGGTCATATAGCCCTCGTATATCTGGCCGGAGGTATGGGTACGGTCGTATTTGGTAATATGGAAGGGGTCCCGGTTTTCCTGCTGAAGCTCGGCAAGCTTGTCCCGGCGGACCTTGAGGAGCTGCTTCATATCAGGCTCCTGACTAACGCTGTTATGATTGATATTTTCTGCCATATTTGCCATCCTTTCGTTGGGGTTTCTAAAACATTATACAACAAGGACAGGCGATTTGCAAGAGTTTTTATAAAAAATTTTCCTTGAATGGGTCAAGGGTATAAAAAATAAGAAGAAAAACCGTCTTTTTTAGAAAAAAGGCGGTTTTTCCACATCAAATTACACTTTACGAGCGGGCCATTTTTTGCGGCCGCCCTTACGCTTTTATGACGTTACGCCATAACGGTGCTGCTGAACTTGGTTTTTACCGAATCGATTTTCTGCTGTTCGGCGTTCTCGGTAGAATACCAGCCCTTCTTCTCCATATCGGAGTAGATGCTGTCCTGCATATTCAGTGATTCCTGAAGAGCACTGTCAAACACCTTGTGAACGCCGGCGGTGGGAGACTCGATAGTGCCGTGCATATAAAGGTCGCAGCCGCCCTTTTCCAGAAGGAGAAGTCCTTCCATCAAGCATTTGTCATCCATATTTTCAACCCCCTATCCTTAAAGCAAACCGTAAAAGCTCTGGAATATCCTGCTGTGCTTTTCAGCCAGACCCTGAACGCAGCTCTTGAGTTCGGGGTCCTGAAGCTGGCTTACAGCTTCCTTACAGCGGGTTTGAAAATATTTTTCATGCCCCAGGGCGTCCTCGATATAAAGCAGTTCCTTTGTAGTCATATTCTTTGCACCTCCGAGCTTATTTTGCCCCCTGCCCGGCGGCTTATGCTATGGAGATGCTTCCAAAATTTACTTCTTTAAACGGGAACCGTCTACGGGTATGATTTTATCCCCCTTGACAAGATAGGAGCGTTCGGCAAGCAGCATCATAGGGGCGTCGTTCATGGAGTCGGAGTAAAAGCTGTCTATTTTTGCGCCGGGGAACCTTTCCATGAAAAAGTCCGGCTTGCTCTGGCGGAAGCACAGGGCCCCGACCTTGCCCGTGGCCGTGTCTATATCTGAGCAGATAAGGTTTTTAATACCCAGCCTGCCGCAGATGTCACGGAGCAGAAAGCTCACCGAGGCGGAGATGACCACGTCGTCGTCTCTTCGGTTTTCGAGGTAAAATTTCTTTATTTTTTGCTCGTGGACGTCCCAAAAGCCGCTGACCAGCGACTCCACGTTTTTCACTTTTACGAAAAATTCAGCCGCGTATTCTTCCGCCAGCGACATCAGCTTTTCACGGCTCAGGAGCAGCGTCTTGTACTTAACCCAGGACACAAGGATATGGGGAATATATTTCAGTATGCCGGGGTGACGGTGGAGACAGTAAAGGTAAAAGTCAATCACGCTTTCGCCGTCGTATATTGTGTTGTCGAAGTCGTAAACATTCATGCGCCGTCCTCCTTTCTTTAGTGGCGTCTTACGTATGCTGCGGGCACAGGCTCAGTGCCGCGCAATCTGAAATCTCCGCAGCCGCAGAGCGTTGGTCACTACGAAAACCGAGCTGAAGCTCATGGCCGCCGCCGCCAGCATGGGGCTGAGACTGACGTGGAAGGCGGGATAGAGTGCCCCCGCCGCTATAGGTATGCCTATGACATTGTAGAAGAAGGCCCAGAACAAATTTTGCTTTATATTCCTTATTGTGGCGCGGCTGAGCTTTACGGCCCCGGCGGCGTCTTGAAGGGAACTCTTCATCAACACTATGTCGGCGGCCTCGATAGCGATATCGGTGCCGCTGCCGATGGCGATGCCCACGTCGGCCCTTGTCATGGCGGGGGCGTCATTTATGCCGTCGCCGACCATGGCCACTTTGCCCCGATTTTGGAGGGAACGTATCTTTTCCTCCTTGTCGGCGGGCAGAACCTCGGCGATGACCTCGTTTATGGCCGCGTTTTTCGCAATGGCCTCGGCGGTGCGGAGGTTGTCGCCGGTGAGCATAACTACACGCAGGCCCATGGATTTAAGCTCCTCGACCGCCTCTTTGGAGTCCTCCTTGATGGGGTCGGCCACGGCGATACATCCGACGGCCCTGCCGCTTCGTGCGAAAAACAGCGGCGTGCCGCCCCGAGCGGAGGCTTTTTCCGCCGCGTCCGTGTAGGCCGAAATGTCGATATTATATTTTTCCATCATTTTTTTGTTGCCGGCCAGGACGGTTTCGCCGTCCACAAGGGCGGAAATGCCCAGCCCCTCAAGGGACTGAAAATCCGTCGCCTCCGGCAGAGAAAGGTTTTGGCTTTTTGCGTATTCGGTTATTGCCAGCGACAGGGGATGGCCGGACAGACTTTCCGCCGCCGCGACAAAAGGCAGGTCCTTCTCGTCCATAACGATATCCGTCACCGCCGGCCGGCCGAGGGTAACGGTGCCGGTCTTGTCGAGGACCGCCGTCTCCACGCTTTTCAGGGTTTCGAGGGCCTCGGCGGATTTTATCAGTATGCCGTTTTCGGCCCCTTTGCCGGTTGCCACCATAATTGCCGTGGGCGTGGCCAGACCCAGGGCGCAGGGGCAGGAGATAACGAGTACGGCTATGGCAAAGGTCAGGGCCTGACCGACGCCGGCGCCCGCGAGCATCCATATGATAAAGGTAACTATCGATATGGATATGACTATGGGCACAAAAACGCCGCTCACCCTGTCCGCCAGCTTGGAGATAGGCGCCTTGGAGCTGCCCGCCTCCTCCACCAAACGGATTATCTGAGAAAGCGTCGTGTCGTTGCCTACCTTTTCGGCGCGGAGGCGGAAGTAGCCTCCGGCGGCCACCGTCGCGCCGGTGAGACTGTCGCCGGCGGTCTTGAATACAGGTATGCTTTCACCGGTGATGGCCGACTCGTCAACGCTGCCGCTGCCCTCAATTACTACGCCGTCCACCGGTATGCTTTCGCCGCCGCGGACGACGAGTGTGTCGCCGACCTCCACCTGGCCCGTGGGCACCTGGATTTCTTTACCGTCCTTAAGTATTGTGGCCATTTTTGGCGTAAGGCCGATGAGCTTTTCAATGGCGTCGCCGGTGTGACGCTTGGAGCGGGCCTCAAAAAATTTGCCCAGGGAGATGAGGGTGACGATCATTGCCGCCCCCTCGAAGTACAGTTCGTGGAGAAAATGGCCCTGCCCCATAAAAATGCGTATCATGGCGTAAACGCTGTAGCCCACCGAGGCCGTTGCGCCGAGGGCGACAAGGGAGTCCATGTTGGGCGACAGCTTAAAAAGCGCCTTGAAGCCGCCGATAAAATACTTCCTGTTGATTACAAGAATGGGGGCCGTCAGCGCCAGCTGGATAAGGCCGAGGACAAGGGCGTTTTCGGTGGGCATGGGGAAAGAGAGCATATGCCCCATTGAAAAATACATCAGCGCGGCCAGCAGTACGAAGGAGGCGATGAGCCTCTTTTTCATGGCCCTCGTCTCGTCGGCGGCATTTTTCACCGGAGCGGTCCCCTCGGCGTAGGCTCCGTAGCCGGCCCCCGTAACGGCGGAAATTATACCCTCCTGTGACAGGGCGGCCTCGTCAAAATCCACGCTCATGGTGTTCCTCAGCAGGCTCACGGCCACGCTCCTCACTCCGGGGAGCCTGCCCACGACGTTCTCTATACGGGCGCTGCAGGCGCTGCAGCTCATACCGGTTATATCAAAATTTTTCCTCATGTAATCACCTTCCGAAACATATTATACACGATTATCTTTAAAAAAACAAGTACGCACTTTTTTTATATCAAGTATCACTTGAGAAACCAAAGTCATAATTTGTTATAAGAAAGGAATGATTATAAATGTTGGCAACTGTTCCGTCCCGCACGTCGGCGTCAAGGCTTAAAAAAAGTCTGGCCGCCGCTGGGATAAAAAGCAATATAATACAGACGCCCTCGGCGCTGACAAAGGAAGGGTGCGGCTACAGTCTGCGTTTTGACGAAGCGAACCGCGCTATTGTGGCTCGGTCGGCGCTGGAGCTGAGAATAAATATTCGGGCGTTTTTCGCCGAAACGGAAGGGGGATACGAAAGAAGATGATTTATCTTGACAACGCTGCCACCACCTTCCCCAAGCCGCCCTCGGTGTCAAATGCCGTAAAGGATTTTATGGAAAACTGCGGCGGCAACCCGGGCAGGGGCGGCCACGAGCTGTCCCGCATGGCGGGGGACAGGGTTTACGCCTGCCGCGAGGCGCTGGCCGAGCTTTTCAACATCGGCAACCCCGAGCGCATCGCCTTTACAAAAAACGCCACCGAAGCCCTTAACACCGCCATAAACGGCATTGTGGGCGAGGGGGACGAAATTCTTATTTCCGCCATGGAGCATAACAGCGTCCTCCGTCCGGCGGTGGCGAAGGAGCAGGACGGCGCGGTTCTGAAAATTATTCCCGCCGACAGAGACGGACGCATAACTCCCGAGGCCGTCGAAAAAATGCTCACCCGCCGTACAAAGCTGGTTTGCATAATCCATGCCTCGAACGTCACCGGCACGGTCAATGATATTTCGGCCATAAATGACGTGGCCCACAGCCTCGGCGCCCTCACCCTTTTTGACGCGGCGCAGACAGCGGGACTGCTGCCAATAGACGCGGCCGATTTTGATATGCTCGCCTTTGCGGGACACAAGGGCCTGTACGGGCCCTTCGGCACCGGAGGGCTTTATGTCAGGGAGGGGCTGAGCCTCCGACCGCTGACCTACGGAGGCACCGGCAGCGTCTCCGAAAGCGCCCTCATGCCGGATATTTTTCCCGACCGTCTCGAGGCCGGAACCGTCAACGCCGCCGGTATTGCCGGACTGCTCGAGGGGGTAAAGTTCGTAAGGGAACAGGCCCCCGGAGAGCGCGAGCGCGACATGGCCAAAAAGCTGGCGGAAAAAATCGGCGGAATAAGCTCGGTCGAAATAATGGGCGACAACGGCGTAAACGTATTGGGGCTTCGGCTGAGGGGCGTGGACTGTGTGGACGCCGCCGGCAGGCTGGACAGCGAGTTCGGAATAGCGTCCAGAGGCGGCCTCCACTGCGCGCCACTGGCCCACCGCAGCATGGGCACCATAGGCGGCGGTATGCTGCGTCTGTCCACCGGGGCCTTTACCACCGAGGAGGATATCGACGCGGCGGCAAAGGCGATAGAGGCGATAGTCAAAGGATAGGAACGCTCGCGCGGCCCGCGCCGTAAACGGCCTCAGCCGCCGTTTTTTCCGAAATACAGCTCGCCAATCATACTGTCCCAGTTTGGACTGGCGGCGATTTCACGCTGACGCGCTGCGGGTATCATGGGGATAGGCACCTCCTCCAGCATCCAGCGCAGCCACTTTTCGGCGGCGAAGGTTTTTTCCATATAAAAGCCCACCGCCGTCGAGTTCAGCACGGCCGCCAAATAGTCTATGTCAAGACCCTCCACGCGGGGCACTATGATATTGCAGCTGTTAAGGGTCAGCCGCCCCAGCCTGTCCACGGCAAAGACCGGCCTGCGTCCGACGAAGCGGTAAACCAGCTTCTCCGAAGCCCGGTAGAGATGCTCGGGGGCGGCCTGTTGGCATTGATTTAAGCCGCAGCTCAGAAAGACCGAGGGCGTCCGTATCTCGAAGGGGCGCACGTCAGTCCCCCTGATGACGGGCTCTCCGCTGTCGGACAACAGGCGGCGGTTGTCGCCGGTCACCACGCCCAGGGCGAAGTCGGCGTTGCCCTTCAGATAGACGGCGTTTTTCAGCCGTCTCATTTTTTTGAGCGCGGCGTACTCCCTGTCGGTGACGTTAAGGTTAAGACAGCGCGGGTCCGGCTCCCGCCGGCCTATGGTAAAGCTGCCGTTGACCCGGCAGCCCTCGGCGCCGGTCCGCCCTCCCTTCTCGGCCGTCAGTATCACCGCCGGGCAGTATACCCCGTAAAAGACGTTGCCTATATAGTCCGCAGACAAAAGCCTTGCCTCGGACAGCAGGGCTTCTCTTGCCGCCGTGTGCGTCCTGGCGGTGAGCAGCGCCTGCGGAAGCATGAGAGAAAGGCGGCCGCCGTCGTTTAAAAGCTCAAGAGCGCGGAGCAAAAACGCGGACGACCTTTCCGGTCTGCCGCCCCAGGGGGGATTGCCGGCGATAAGGTCGTATTTTTCGGTTTCGGTGAGAAAGTCCTTTACGGTAATGTTCGTATATAGATAGTCCGTACCGGCCTCGGGTCGGCGGAGGTAGAGATTGAGCCGGGCCAGCTTTACCGCCATGGGGTCTATATCCATGGCAAACAGATTTTTAGGGTCGGCGCCGGCCTCCGCCGCCGCGAGGAGAAAGCTCCCGCTGCCGCAGCAGGGGTCGAGTATGCGTCCCCCCGAACCGGCCCTTTCCACCGCTGTGCGGGCGTGAGGCAGGGGAGTGTAATATGTGCCGCGGCTCCGTCTGTAATTCAGGGGCAGGGTTGAGGCGTAAATAAAGCCAAGAACATCGGCGGAAGGCTCCGCCTCCCACGGCGCGCCGGTGATACCGCCGACGGCCGGGGAAGGCTCGCCCCCGTCCAGCAGGTCGTTTATAAGCCTGTCGCCCTCACCCAAGGTCAACTCACCGGCGAGAAAGGCGGCGAGCCGGTTTGTACCGGGAGCGGCAGAGCGCAGAGCGGCCTCGGCCAGCACAAAGGGGACGTCCTTTTCAGGGACGCCCCGGGAGAGCAGCTTTTTCAGCCGCTCGTGACCGCTTATGTATTTGACGCAGAGCTGGCTTTGCCGCAGCTGGGCCTTGTTTCTCCGGCTGTGGAGAGCCTGGGCCTTAACCGCGTTTACCGCCTCAAGGGTCAGCTCCGGCCCGAGACGACCGGTTTTTTGCCAGTTCTTGATTGTGGCCGCCGTGACCTCAAGGATCCCGGCGGCCTCCGCTGCTGTGATTTTATTCGTCTTTTTCATCGTTGTCCTTGGGAGAGCCGGCGTCGTTAAGGGAGTTTACGCTAACCGTTATGTCGGTTATGCTGCTGTCGGTAATGAGCCTTGCCCCGGCCGGCAGCGACAGCTGTACGCTGTATTTATCCCCGTTTTTCGCGCCGGAAACGTCCAGTGGCTGCTGTGAGGATATGCTTTCAATGCCGGACAGCACGTCCTCGCTTCCGTACACCTTTATGGTGGTGGGGGAGTAGGTGACGTCCTTATTTATGGGTATGTTAGTCAGCGCCACATTCAGAGATACGGATTTTTCCTTGAGTACGGTGTAGCCCACGTCCACGCTCGACGGCTCAAAGGTCACTCCGGAAACGACCTGGCCGTCCGTGTTGTATGCCATAAGGCCAACCGAAACCACGCCGTCCTTCTGGCTGCCCTGGACGCTGACGCTTCGGGTGGAGACCGAGGCCAGGGAGCTTATGACGCTTTTCGCGCCGCGGACGGCGGCCTCCTTGATAGGATTGCCGTTATAGGAAAGGGTTTTGTCAAATATCCCGTAACCCGCCTCGGGAGAGCCGACGAGGTTAAGCTCAATGGGTATCACATCCGTCATCATCTTTTCGGTGGTTACGGACACCACGTCGGGCTTGAAGGAAACAACCGACACATTGGCGGAGTCAACGGTGACCTTAAGCCTGACGGGAACGCTGCCCTCCTGCCGTATGCCGGACACGTCCAGCTGCACGTTTATGTCGTCGGGTTCGATTTTGGAAAGAGCTGTGCGGTCGCCCCTGAGCTTGACCCTTATGGTCTTGTGGTCGGTGCTCATCACATGGTAGTCGCTGGCGTCCAGCTCGTCCATGCCTATCTCGGTTATGGGTATGTTGTCGAACCAGTGACTTATATCCGGACTGTCCTGATAGGCCACATAAGCCCACAGCACTATGGCCAGTATGAGGGAGATTATTTTAAGCGCCGTATTGGAATGTTTCTTTATTTTTTCCACAGCTTTTTACCTCCTATCTTCATAAAGACCTTTTCGGAGGGCTCCTTTTCTTTGGAGCTGAGAACCTTGTTCAGGGCTTTTTTGAGAGTCTCCCCGGTGTAGTTGCGGCTGATGGAGCCGTCGGCGGCTATGCTTATCTTGCCGGTCTCCTCGCTGACTACGACCACAATGGCGTCGCTGCTTTCGGTCAGACCGATGGCGGCCCTGTGGCGGGTGCCGAGTTCGCTGCTGAGGGACTCGTTCTGGGTCAGGGGCAGGATGCAGCGCGCCGCGAGAATTTTTCCGTCGCGGATTATGACGGCCCCGTCATGTAGGGGGGTGTTGGGGATAAATATATTTATCAGTATATCTCTTGAAATGTCGCCGTTGATGGTGCAGCCTGTGCGTATTATGTCGCCTATCTTCGTGGAGCGTTCCAGAACTATCAGCGCGCCTATCCTTTCGGCGCTCATCTGGGCGCAGGCGGCGGCTATCTCTTCGGCCTGCTCCTCCGCGCTGTTTTCCTCGTCGTGCGTAAAGAGGTTCGAGAATTTGGTCCTGCCGACCTTTTCAAGGGCGTTGCGCAGCTCCGGCTGGAAGATTATCAGTATGGCGAACATACCTATCTGCATGACGTTGCGCAGTATGTAATTGACCGTGTTAAGGCTCAGCCAATCGCTTATCCACGTGGCCGCCACAAACAGCAGCACCGCCTTGATTATGGGGTTTGCCCTGGTCTCCCTGGATATTTGGGCCAGCTTGTAAAAAACAAGGGCGATGATAAGTATGTCGATAAGGTCGGCCAGACGGAAAAAGGCGAAAAAGTTTTCCGCCGCCTCAGCTATGCTGTTGAATATCGCCATAAAATCACCACCATATGTTAGTTACTTTAATTATACATTATAACCGCTGTAAAATAAAGGGGTGCGGGAAAAATGAAATATAAATTTAATATTTATGAGATATTATACACTGCCTTTTCATGGAAAAACAGGCCCCGGCCGAAGCCGAAGCCTGTTTGACTGTGTTTTTGACTTGGAATAACGCTTACTTCGCAAGCTCGACAAGATGAGCGTACTTCTCCTTGGCGGCTTCCTCGGCCTTGGCGAACAGAGCCTTGGCGCGGTCGGGATTGCTGCGGGCCAGAGAATTGTAGCGAACCTCGTTCATGATGAACTGCTCGTAGCTCTCCTTGGGCTCCTTGGAGTCAAGCTGGAAGGGATTTTTGCCCTCGGCAACCAGTCTGGGATCGTAACGGAACAGATGCCAGTAACCGGCCTCCACCGCACGTTTCTCCTCGGTCTGAGCAATGCTCATGCCGCCCTTGATGCCGTGGTTGATGCAGGGCGCGTAGGCGATAATGATGGAGGGGCCGTTGTAGCTGCCGGCCTCGACAAATGCCTTCATACACTGGTTGTTGTCGGCGCCCTGAGCCACCTGAGCAACGTATACATAGCCGTAGCTCATGGCGATGGCGGCAAGGTCCTTCTTCTTAACGGACTTGCCGGCGGCCGCGAACTTGGCGATGGCGCCGGTGGGGGTAGCCTTGGAGGACTGACCGCCGGTGTTGGAGTAAACCTCGGTATCGAATACCAGCACGTTTACGTCCTCGCCGCTGGCCAGCACGTGGTCAAGACCGCCGAAGCCAATATCGTAGGCCCAGCCGTCGCCGCCGAAGATCCAAACGGACTTCTTGCTGAGGTAATCCTTCTCCTTGAGTATCTCCTGAGCCTCGGGAGTGTTCATCTTGGCAAGCGCCTCGATGAGCTCGGCGGTAGCGACCTTGTTGGCCTTGCCGTCCTCCTTGGTCTCAACGAACCTGTCGATAACGGCCTTTGCGGCGTCGTCGGCGTTCTCCTTGACGGCCTCAACCTTGGCGATAAGATCGTCGCGCAGGGTGTTCTGAGCAAGGAACATACCGTAACCGAACTCGGCGTTGTCCTCGAACAGGGAGTTGGCCCAAGCGGGGCCCTCGCCGGCGGCATTGGTGGTGTAAGGAGTGGACGGGCAGCTGCCGCCCCAGATAGAGGAGCAGCCGGTGGCGTTGGCCAGATACATACGGTCGCCGTAAAGCTGAGTTACCAGCTTGGCGTAAGGAGTCTCGCCGCAGCCCGCGCAGGCGCCGGAGAACTCAAGAAGGGGCTTCTTGAACTGGCTGCCCTTGACGGTGCTCTCCTTGAACTTCTCGTGAACCTCGGGCTTGTCAGCCACGGTCACGGCAAAGTCAAATACCTGCTGTTTGTCCTCCTGGGTCTCAAGAGGCTTCATAACAAGGGCCTTGTTGCCCTTCTTGCCGGGACATACATTCGCGCAGGAGCCGCAGCCGGTGCAGTCCAGTACGGATACGGCCATACCGAAGTAGTAGCCATTCATGCCGGTCATATTGATATATTTGATGTTCTGAGGAGCGTTCTTCATCTCCTCCTCGGTGAGTACAACGGGACGGATGCAGGCGTGGGGGCAAACGAAAGAGCAGAAGTTGCACTGGATGCAGTTCTCGCTGTTCCATTCGGGAACGTCAACGGCGATGCCGCGCTTCTCGAAGGCCGCGCTGCCCAGGGGAACCTCGCCGTCCGCATACTTGACAAAGGCGGAAACGGGGAGCTTCATGCCGGCAAAGGCGTTGATAGGTCCGAGAATGTTGTTTACATAGTCGATGAGCTTGCCCTCGCCGTCAAACTTAACGGTAAGGTCCTCATCCTTAGCGTCCTTCCAGCTGTCGGGCACGTTGACCTTGACTACCTGCTGAGCGCCGGCGTCGATAGCGTCGTGGTTCATCTTTACGATGGCCTCGCCCTTCTTGCTGTAGGAGGCGGTGGCCGCGTCCTTCATGTACCGGATGGCGTCGTCCTCGGGGATGATGTTGGCCAGCTTAAAGAAAGCGGACTGGAGTATGGTGTTTATCCTGTTGCCAAGGCCGATTTCCTTGCCTATCTTAACGCCGTCGATGGTGTAGAACTGGATATTGTTCTCCGCGATGTATCTCTTAACCTGGCCGGGGAGATGTACCTCCATTTCCTCGGGAGTCCAGGAGCAGTTGAGCAGGAATACGCCGCCGGGCTTAACGTCGGAAACCATGTCGTACTTCCGAATGTAGGAAGCCTTGTGGCAGGCGACGAAGTCAGCCTTATTAATAAGGTAAGTGCTTGTGATTTTGGCGTTGCCGAAGCGAAGGTGAGAAACGGTAAGACCGCCGGACTTCTTGGAGTCATAATCAAAGTAAGCCTGAACGTTCATATCCGTATGGTCGCCGATGATCTTAACGGAGTTCTTGTTGGCGCCAACCGTACCGTCCGCGCCGAGACCCCAGAACTTACAGCTGGTGATGCCGGCGGGAGTGGTGTCGGGATTTTCAACAACGGGCAGGGACAGGTTGGTGACGTCGTCCTCGATGCCGATGGTGAAAGTCTTTTTCTCCGTGTTGCGGAATACGGAAATGAAGTGGGCGGGAGTGGTGTCCTTGGAACCGAGACCGTACCGGCCGCCGTAAATATCGGCGTCCTGGAACTGTGTGCCGCGGACAGCCGCGCAAACGTCAAGGAACAAAGGCTCGCCGGCGCTGCCGCTTTCCTTGGTTCTGTCGAGGACGGAAATCTTCTTAACGGTAGCGGGAATGGCGGCTACAAAAGCGTCCTTGCAGAAGGGACGGTACAGACGAACCTGAACAAGGCCGACCTTCTCACCCTTGCCTACAAGATAGTCGATGGTTTCTTTGATGGTGTCGCAGCCGCTGCCCATGGCGACGATTACCTGCTCGGCATCGGGAGCGCCGTAGTAGTTGAACAGCTTGTAATCGGTGCCGATCATGGCGTTGACCTTATCCATATACTCCTGGCATATGGCGGGAACGGCCTCGTAATACTTGTTGGAAGCTTCCTTAGCCTGGAAGAACACGTCGGGGTTTTGAGCGGTGCCGCGCTGAGCGGGATGCTCTGGGTTGAGGGAGCGGCGGCGGAAGGCGTCGATAGCGTCGAAGTCTACCAGCTGAGCCAGCTCCTCATTGGACCATACCTCGACCTTCTGATATTCGTGAGAGGTACGGAAACCGTCGAAGAAGTGCATAAAGGGCACCCTGGACTTAATGGTGGTCAGATGAGCGATGGCGCCCAGATCCATGGCCTCCTGGGGGTTGGTGGAGCAGAGCATGGCGTAACCTGTCTGGCGGCAGGCGTAAACGTCCTGATGGTCGCCGAAGATGGACAGGGCGTGAGAAGCCAGCGCACGGGCGGAAACATTGATAACATTGGGCAGCAGCTCACCCGCGATTTTGTACATATTGGGTATCATGAGCAGCAGACCCTGAGACGCGGTGTAGGTGGTTGTGAGCGCGCCCGCGGTAAGGGAACCGTGAACAGCGCCGGCGGCGCCGCCCTCGGACTGCATCTCGGCAATCTTCACCTTTCTGCCGAAGAGGTTAAGCTTGCCCTGGGTAGCCCACTCGTCCGTTACCTCCGCCATGGTGGAGGAAGGAGTGATGGGGTAGATGGCCGCAACGTCGGTGAACGCATATGACGCCCATGCCGCGGCGTTGTTGCCATCCATGGTTTTCTTTTTTCTAGCCATTTGTAAACAGCCTCCTTATGTTAATATTAATTGAACTAATTAAGTATTTTAGTCTTTGTATATTGTATAACTTTTTTCAAAAATAGTCAAGAGGTTTAAATCATTTTAATAAAAAAAACTAATAAAAAATAATTTCTTGACAAAAAAACATTTCTATAGTAAAATATAAATATAAAATAAATATACAACAAAGGAGAGAAAGCGAATGAGCATTACCAGCGCAGTAATGAACTTTTTCAAAAAGTTCAGAGAGGCCGCCAAGGCCGGCAAGGATTTTAATCCGCTGCTTGACGAGGTGGAGAAGGAGCTTGAACGGCTTCACAAGGCCGGCAAGCTTGACGACGTTATTTATAAGGCCGAGCAGTCCTATAAGAAGGAGCACAGCGAGTATACCGGCAAGGAACGTACCAACGCCGCCGAAAGCGCGGAGGACGTTCACGCCCTCAAGCATTTCCTTGACGCTCTTTCCAAGGCCGACGATCTTGACCCCTCAATCAAGCCGAAGGTAGACAAGCTTCTCGAGGAGTATCACAAGATGACGGATATCCTTGGACCTCTGGGCAAAATATGATCGGGGTCGGACGGCGTTAAAATCACGTACACCGTTCAAGGGCATGACTTTATTGTTTAAGACAGCTTAGGAATGTAAGTGAAGTTTATCATAGTAGAATAATTATTTGATGTTGAAAACCCGCCTTTTTGCAAAAGGCGGGTTTTCAACATATAATGCCCTTGAACTACGGCCGAAAATCACCCTCGGCGTACCTTTGTACGCCGTCGGGAGGGCTTTCTCGGCCGTTCTACGCGATTTTTTCTGCCGCCGCCCCGTGGAGCCAAGTTACATAGGGGGTACCGTCGTCGCAAGCATCGCTGCGGATATTCGGGCGGTTAAGCCGCCCTCGTGTTGCTACCAACCTTTTGTGAGTTTTTGCCCGTCATGCGGGTCGCGGCGGGCTGAGGGCAGCCCGCCCTACACTATTTTGTTACTATAGCGCGGCTTAGGGCGGCTTGCCCGGGAACCGTCGTAACGTAGTGTGTGTTCGGAGCCCACGTAATGCAAGCGAAACGAGATTTGCTCCGACGATGCAGCGCGTGCATAAACGAAAAATTCACGCCCCAACGTATGGGGCGCGAATTGGGTGCAGCGTCACGCTGCTGGTCGAAGTGGCGAGACTCGAACTCGCGGCCCCCTGCTCCCAAAGCAGGTACGCTACCAGCTGCGCTACACCTCGAAACCGGTATTAAAACGCCCCGAAACCATAGTTCCGGGGCGTCGTCGTTGGTGGAGATAAGGAGGATCGAACTCCTGACCTCTTGAATGCCATTCAAGCGCTCTCCCAGCTGAGCTATACCCCCGACTGACTTGACCATTATAGCATACGGGAAAAAGTTTGTCAAGAGTTTTTTATAAAAATGCGGAAAAATTTTTTACGGTAAAATTTTTGAAGTTTTTGAAAAGACTAAAACATAAAAAACTCTTGATTTTTATATTTTATTGTGATAAAATAAATTGAATAAATTTGTAATAAATTTTTAGCGAAAGGAAGATGGAGATGCCTAAACTGACTTTTAAGGGCGGCGTCCATCCAAAGGACAACAAGGATTACACCTGCTATGACAAAATAGTCGAGCTTGAGCAGCCCGAATTTCTGGTGTTTCCGCTGTCGCAGCACATCGGCGCGCCCTGCGAGCCTTTGGTGAAAAAGGGCGACCGGGTGTACAAGGGCACCAAAATCGCCGACAGCGCGGCCTTTGTTTCCGCCCCGATACATTCCTCCGTTTCGGGCACGGTCACGGCCATCGAGCCCCGGCCCGTTCCCAACGGACAGATGGTAAATTCGATAGTTATCCAAAACGACTTTAGCGACGAGGAGGATCCCTCCGTTGAGCCGCTGGACTATAAGAGCGTCAAACCCGACGATATTCCCGGCATTGTGCGTGACGCCGGCGTTGTCGGCATGGGAGGCGCGACCTTCCCCACCCATGTGAAGCTCAGCCCCGCCCCCGACAAAAAGATAGACACCGTTATCGTCAACGGCGCCGAATGTGAGCCGTATCTCACCAGCGACCACCGCGTAATGCTGGAAACGCCGGAGGAGCTTATTACCGGCCTTAAAATAATCCTTTACCGCTTCGGCATAACCAACGGCCACATCGCCATAGAGGAAAATAAGGCCGACGCGATAGAGCTGCTTACGGAAAAATGCGCCGGAGAGGGCATCACCGTCGATACCCTGAAGAAAAAATACCCCCAGGGCGGTGAAAAGCAGCTCATTTACGCCGTTACAAAGCGCAAAGTGCCCTTGGGCGGTCTGCCCGCCGACGTGGGCGTCGTGGTGGTGAACGTGGACACCTGCACCGCCATCGCGAGGCGCTTCATGTACGGCACGCCTCTTATACGCAGGATAGTCACTCTTGTTGGCGGCGCGGTGACAAAGCCAATAAACTACAGGGTGCGCATAGGCACGCCGGTGGAGTACATTATAGAAAAGAACGGCGGCTTTGCCGAGGAACCCAAAAAGGTGATAATGGGCGGCCCCATGATGGGTCAGGCCCAGTTCCGGCTTGATGTGCCGATAATCAAGGGCAGCAGCGCCATACTCTGCCTGACCGAAAAGGAGGCCGAGCTCCCCGAGGAGGAGCCGTGCTTCCGCTGCGGAAGGTGTGTGGCTCACTGTCCCATGGGTTTGATGCCACTGTACATATCCCAGTTCAGCCGCCTTGAGGACTATGATAACTGTGAAAAGTACAACATCACCGCCTGTATAGAATGTGGCTGCTGCAGCTTCGAGTGTCCGGCCAAGCGCCACCTTGTCCAGGACATCCGCCGGGGCAAGCAGGAGGTCATGGGCCGGATAAAGGCCCGTCAGACCGCGCAGAAGGAGGGCAAGTAAATGGAAAACCGTTTGACAGTATCCTCGTCCCCTCATATACGGGGCAGGGAAACAATAAGCGACACCATGCTCGACGTGGTGCTGGCCCTGATGCCGGCGGCTTTTGCCTCGGTTTACTTCTTCGGCCAGCGGGCGCTGGCGGTGATACTTGTTTCCGTGGTGAGCTGCGTGGGCTTTGAGGCCCTGTACGAGCTTATCGCCAGAAAAAAGGTCACGATAAAGGATTACAGCGCCGTGGTGACCGGTATGCTGATGGCTTATACCCTGCCGGTTACCATTCCGTATCCGATGATAATTATAGGCGCTTTCGTGGCTATCGTTATAACCAAGCAGCTCTTCGGCGGCTTGGGCCAGAACTTCATGAACCCCGCGCTCATCGGCAGGGCCTTCCTGCTGGCGGCTTTCCCGGTACATATGACCACATGGGCTCTCGACAGAGTGAACGTGTTCGGCGCGGCCGACGCCATAACCGGCGCCACGCCGCTTTCCACCGAATATACAGGAACTATGCCCAGTGCTTTTGAAGCCTTTTTCGGCCAGATGAAGGACGGCGGCGCCATCGGCGGATGCCTTGGCGAGACCTGCGCGGCGGCTTTGCTGCTGGGCGGCATATATCTGCTGGCGCGACGGGTCATAAATCTGCGCATACCGCTGGCCTATATTGTAACCGTTGCCGTTATGAGCTATATTCCCGGAAAAAATCCGGCCCTTCAGGGCCATCCTCTGCTGGCGGTGCTCAGCGGCGGCGTTATGCTTGGCGCCATATTCATGGCCACCGATTACGCCACCTCTCCCACCACACGGTGGGGCCAGCTCATATACGGAGTTGGCTGCGGAGCCGTAACGAGCGTTATAAGGCTTTTCGGCGGCTATCCCGAGGGCGTTACTTACGCCATACTTCTTATGAACGTGCTTACGCCTCTGCTTGACAGGTGGACGAGGCCGAGGGTATTCGGGGAGGTAAAGAATAAATGAAGGACTTTTTAAAGCTTGCGGGAACGCTCTGTATAATAACATTTCTGGCCGCGGCCCTGCTGGGCGGAGTTAACGCCACGACCAAGGATAGGATAGCCGAAAACGCCGCTAAAAAGCAAAACGAGGCCATGCGGGCCCTGCTTAAGGACGCCGAAAGCTTTGAGGAGCATGAAAACGGCATCTTTGAGGGTAAGGACGGCGACGGCGCCGTCGGCTACTGCGTCAGCCTTGACGCCCCCGGCGGCTACGGCGGCGACATCTCCATGATGGTGGGCTTTGACGCCGACGGCGTCATCACCGGCATCGAGATACTCAGCCACGGCGAGACGGCCGGCCTCGGCGCCAATTGCGCCAACGAGAGCTTCAAGTCCCAGTTCGCCGGCAAGTCCGCTCCCGTATTTGTGATAAAGGGAGCGGCGGAAAACAATAACCAGTTCTCCGCCATAACCGGCGCCACGATTACGTCGCGGGCCATTGAAACAGGCGTGAACAACGCCTATGAGCTGCTCGTGGAGGGCGGATATCTGAAGGGAGGCATCGGGTGATGTGGAAAACCTTTAAAAACGGAATATTCAGCGAAAATCCCACCTTTGTTCAGCTGATAGGTATGTGCCCCACGCTGGCGGTCACCACCTCTCTTATCAACGGCATAGGCATGGGCCTGAGCGCCACGGCGGTGCTGGTGCTCAGCAATATCGTTATCTCCCTGCTCAGGAAGTTCATTCCCTCCAAGGTGCGCATCGCCTGCTATATCGCGGTCATCGCCACCTTCGTTACAATGATAGACCTGCTGCTTCAGGCGTACATTCCCTCTCTGAGCGATTCGTTGGGCCTGTTCATTCCCCTTATCGTGGTAAACTGCATAATCTTCGCCCGGGCGGAGGCTTTCGCCTCGAAGAACGGCGTGCTCAAGAGCGCCGCCGACGGCCTCGGCATGGGGCTGGGCTTTACTCTGGCCCTGTCCGTAATTTCCGCCGTCCGCGAAATTTTGGGCGCGGGTACCATCCTCGGTTATTCCGTGGGCATATCCACCCCGGCCACGGTAATGATACTGCCTCCCGGCGGCTTCCTTACCCTTGGACTTATCCTGGGCATAATCAACATAATCAAGGAGAAAAAGGGAGGTAAGAAGTCATGATAATGAAGCTTGTGGCAATATCTCTTACCGCCATCTTCGTACAGAATTTTGTACTGGTAAAATTCCTGGGCATCTGCCCCTTTATCGGCGTATCCAAAAAGGTGGACACGGCGCTTGGCATGGGCATGGCCGTTACCTTCGTAATGACCCTGGCCTCGATAATGACTTATTTCTGCCAGAAATTCATTCTGGTGCCGTTAAATATCGAGTATATGCAGACCATCGCTTTCATCGTTATAATAGCGGCGCTGGTACAGTTTGTGGAAATGTTTTTGCAGAAGTCAATACCGTCCCTTTACAGCTCGCTGGGCATTTATCTGCCCCTTATAACCACCAACTGCGCGGTGCTGGGCGTTACCCTGCTTAATATGCAGCAGGAGCCCGCCTACGGCCTTATCGAGTGCATAGTCAACGGCTTTTCCTCCGGTCTGGGATTTTTGCTGGCGATACTGCTCTTTGCGGGCGTGCGGGAGCGGCTGGAGTTCAGCGACATTCCCAAACCCTTCAGAGGCTTCCCCATCGCGCTGATAAGCGCGTCCCTGCTGGCCCTTGCTTTCCTGGGCTTTTCGGGCATGAAATTTTAAGGGGGTACTACAATGACAAGCATACTTCTTCCCGCTCTGGCCATCGGAGCCGTGGGACTGGTGCTGGGGGCGCTTCTCTTTGCCGCCTCAAGGCTGTTCCATGTCGAGGTGGACGAGCGAATTGAAAAAATAACAGGCTGTCTTTCCGGCGCCAACTGCGGCGGCTGCGGCTACGCGGGCTGCTCGGCTTACGCCGGAGCGATTGTCAACGACGGCGCCCCCATTGACAGGTGCAGCGCCGGCGGCCAGGCCGCCGTCGATGCCATAGCCGAGATAATGGGCGTCGAGGCGACCGCCGTGGAGCCCGTCAGGGCTGTGGTGATGTGCTCGGGCACCGGCGCCGTGGCTCCCGACAGCTATGACTATTACGGCATCGCCGACTGTCTCGCCGCGTCCAAGCTTCAGGGCGGCGGCCATAAGGAGTGTTCCTACGGCTGCCTCGGCTACGGCAAGTGCATCGACGCCTGCAGCGAGGGCGGCATCTCCATAGTTGACGGCGTGGCGTCCATCGACGGCAGCGCCTGCATCGGCTGCGGAAGCTGCAAGACCGTTTGTCCCAAGCACATAATCGAGCTTGTTCCCAAGCGTTGCAAGGTCTATGTCAAGTGCAAGTCCTGCGACAAGGGCCCCGCCATGAAAAATAAGTGCTCCGTGGGCTGCATAGGCTGTAAGCTCTGCGAGAAAGCCTGTCCCGCCGGCGCCATAACCGTCACCAATTTCCTGGCCTCCATAGACTATGACAAGTGTATTCAGTGCGGTCTCTGCGCCGAAAAATGTCCCCGCCACATAATCGTTAATGAAAACGCTCCCGCCGAGCCCGCCGCCCCCGAGAGTCAGGCGGTATAAAAAGGAAAGATAATTATGTCAACCACTTTCAGCAGGGCTATACGGACGCTCTTTGTAAGTCTGACGTATGTCGCGCTCTACATTTTTATGCAGAACGCCGTGGCCTTTGTGTTCGGCCTTGCGGGTATGTACCGCAGCGTCACTGTCCCCACGGGGTACGACCCCATATGGTCCTTTGACGATGCGATAAGCACAAATCTGTACCTCTGCACCATAATTGCCATGTTTGCGGCCTTTGTATTATACCTCATGCTGGGCAGGCTCCGTGACAGACCTCTCTGTGGGGAGCTCAGGTTCCGGCGGGCGGGTGAGTCCGTCATTATACCGGCGGTGCTGCTGGCTTTGGGGTGCCGCCTCGCCGTGGGAGTGTATACCATTCTTTCTCAAAATGTTCGGGCACTGAATGAATCGCTGGAGAACGCGCCCGACTACAGCGGCAGCATGATGACCCCGACCGGTTTAGTGCTTTCGCTGGTATCTACCGTGATATTCGCACCCATATTTGAGGAAATACTTTTCCGAGGCTTTGTGCAGACCGAGCTTATGCGGGCTTTTCCGCCGTCGGCAGCGATATTTGTCGGCGCCCTTATCTTCGGGGCGGCCCACGGACTTTTGTTCCAGTCGGTTTTTGCCTTTTTCGTGGGCCTGGTTTTGGGCTGGTGCTATTATGTGACCGATAATCTTTTGACAGGCATGATAACGCATATGGTATTTAACGCCACCTCTCTGCGGACTTTGGCTACTGTGCCGGGTACGCCCGCGTTTCTCACCGCGGCGGGCGTCCTCGCGGCCGCGCTCATAATTTCCGGCGGCGCGTGGCTGTACGTTGGCCGAGTAAGGCGCGTAAACTGATTTCGTTAAATAAAGACGCCGTTCTATGTATACAGGACGGCGTTTTTATAACGGCGGCGCTCTTACTAAGCTCCGGCTTCTATTTTTAATTCATATTCCTTCATCGCCCCGCATAGATTTGTACTAAGCAAAAGGAGGAATTTTTTTATGGAATTAAAAGTAACCAACGCCGCGCTTGAGGCCAGCGGCGAGCTTTTTCGGGGCGAAAACACCTTCGGCGCGGAAAGCGACCTCATTGTGCCGGATAATATGCCGGACATTCTCAGTATACTGCAAATCTCCGCCAACGCCGCCACCTCGGCCTGCGACCCTCAAAATGACCGGGTCCTTCTGACGGGCAACGTGTTTTTCAACATACTTTATGTGGCCGACACGCCTAAGCGCGAGGTTCGGGCCATCAACACCGGGGCGGTGTTCTCCAACATTTTTTCCGCCTCCGGTGTGAGGGATTCCATGCCCGTTATGTCGGAGGTCAGCGTCAGCTCGGTATCCTACGATTTGGCCAACTGCCGCAAGCTTTCGGTCCGCAGCGAGCTAAAGGGCCGCATAACCGTATACAACAGCGCCAAGCTCGACCTGCCAACTGCCGTTGAGGGCGCGGAGATACAGTCCATGCAGGTGAACTGCTCCGTCATCAAGGCCCGAGGCTCCGCCCAGGAAACCGTGACCGACAGCTTTGTTCTGCCCGACACCGTTGCCGCCGCAGCCCAAATACTCCGCGACGAGGTAAAAATACTTGACAAGGCCATAAAGATAATACGCAGCAAAGCCATAATCAAGGGTACGATTGGAGTGAGCGCGCTGTATGACGGCGACGGCGGGATACGTAAGTTCACCGGCGAGATACCCTTTACCAAGGTGGTTAATGTTGACGGGCTTGAAGAAAATATGGATGTTGAGTACACCGTGGACATACAAGGCTGGGAAACCGAGCTCAGCTCCGATGAGAGCGGGGAAAAGCGCACCCTCGACGTCGAGACCATGCTGTACTTTAACGTCCTGGGCCGTCTGCCCCAGAGCTGTTCGGCCATAACCGACGCTTATTACCCCGGGCACAGGCTTGTCTGCGAAAAGCGCCGGCTCTCTCTGTCCGCCTATACGCCTCCCGAGACGGAGGAATGCGCGGTCAAGGGCTCGGTGCGTCTGCCCTCCGCCGCCGGTGATGTTGACAGGGTGTACGACATCGGCGGCAGTCCGATAATCACTCGGATAGCGAGGGATGAGGAGGACATCGTCATCGAAGGCGCGGCCGCGGTCAGTGTGCTGTACCGCACGCTCAATCCCGAGTTCCCCACCGCGTCCTACAGCTTTGAGGTGGAGTTCCGTCACCGCCTGGCGGGAGATAAGTATACCGAGCTTCCAAGGGTGACGGCGGAGCTTAAGAACATGAGCTGCTCCGTTTCCGGAGGCGGAGCCCTTGAGGTCAGAGGCGCCGCCGTGCTTACGATAGCAGGTTCGGCCGCCGGAGACATTGAGGTGGTCACCGGCCTCACCCTCGAGGAGGAGACGGCGGACGAAAGCCCCTCGATACTCATCAGCTATATGACAAGCGACCGGTCTCTCTGGGAGATTGCCAAGAGCTACAACGTCAGCCGCGATAAGCTGATGGCCGCCAACGACATAAAGACTGAGGAGGAGCTCCGGGACCGCCGGGCGCTGATAATACCGAGATAGCATAAAAAGGCCCGTGTCGCCGTAAATCCGGCGGACACGGGCCTTTTTTTTGCTTCCTTCGTTCGGTAAAATGATACTTCGCAAGCGTGGGCGCACGGCTCACTTTATTTCTATCCGGCTCCATTTGTCGCCGGTGCGGGTCCAGGCGTAAAGCTTGCCGCTCTCGACGTCGTCCTCGACGCTGTATGCCTCGTCGTACTTGAAGTCTATGGCGTCCTGACCGCTCTTGTTGATATAGCCCCACTTACCGTTCTTTTTAACGGCGGCATAGCCGTAAGCGAAGCTTTCCGCCTCCTCGAACGGGCCAAAGAAACGTTCGCCTGTATAGTCGATGAAATACCATTCCCCGTCCTTAAGCGCGGGCATCACGCTGAAGCAGCAGTACTTTATGGCGTCGTACTCGGGCTGAACCACAAATTCGCCGCTGACGTTTATAACGCCGTACTTGCCGTCAAGAGAAACGGCGGCCAAATTTTCGGTGTAGATTTCGGCGTTGTCGTAAATTCGCTCGGTGTTCCAGAACACGTTTTCCGTGTCGGGATGGTTTACGTCCGCTATGACGTAACCCCACTTTTTGCCGTCTTCGGTGGCCGGTACAAGGAATACCCCTTCCTCCACCTCATAGCCGGTCCGCGCTTCGGCAAAGTAAGCCGGAGTTAGTTGAACTTCGTCGCCGTCGGCGTTCAACGCGGCAATATAATACTTGTCGCCGTCCTTTACCGGGTAGGGTATGCCGGACTCCTTGTCGCTTTCGGCGTTGGTGACAAAGTATGTGGTATGGTACACTATGCCGCTTTTGCTTTCGGCGGCCTCCTTGTTCGCTAAAAACTCCTTTTCCTCCTTGCTCTGGCAGGCGCAAAGAGCGACAGACGCCGCGGCGAAAACGGAAAGCAGCCGTATTTTCCAGTTTTTCATACAAATTTTACCTCCGTGGGAGTAATATTATTATATATTTTACATCAAATTTTAGGAAATTGCAAGATAAACCTTGAAAAAATTTCCGCCTTATGATAGAATAGATAAGAATTGGAGGGAAAAATATGGACGTAAGAGAGAAATACGAGGCGTTTAAGGCTCTCGTCACTGAAAGAAAGGCCGAATTTGAGGCCCTGATGGATTTTGTTGAAAACGAGACCTCCTATCTGACCGCCCCCGCCAGCACCCGCTTTCACTTGAGCAGGGAGGGCGGACTGCTGGAGCACAGCGTCAATGTCTGTGAAAATATGCTCAAGCTCCGCGCGGCTCTGGCTCCGGAGGTCACCGAGGAAAGCTGCGTAATAACCGCTCTTCTCCATGACCTCGGCAAGGCCGGTATGCCCGGCCATCCCCTGTATATCCCGAACCAGCCCACCGCCAAGCAGAAGCAGTACGGCTACGGCCCAAGCGTACCCTACCGCACCACCGAAAAGCTGACCTATCTAAGCGTTCCGGTGCGCAGCCTGTACCTTATTTCGGCGCACTTCCCGCTGACCGAGGAGGAGGCCCAGGCCATAGTTTATCATGACGGCCAGTATGTGGAGGACAACCGTTCCGTGGCGACAAAGGAGTGCCCGCTGCTGTTCCTTTTGCAGTACGCGGACAGCTGGAGCTGCTTTGTTACCGAAAGGAAGCAGCGATGACAGTACGGGAATTACGGCCTGATGACCTTACCGCCGCCGTGGAAATATGGAACCAGGTGGTGGAGGAGGGGAGAGCCTTCCCTCAGCTTGAGCCGCTGGACGCCGACAGCGGGGCGGAGTTTTTCGCCGGTCAGTCCTTCACCGGCGTGGCCGAGGATGACGGCGAGATAGCCGGCCTTTACATACTTCACCCCAACAACGTGGGCCGCTGCGGTCATATATGCAACGCCAGCTACGCCGTAAGGCGGGAGCTTAGGGGCAGAGGAACAGGAGAGGCCCTTGTACGCCACTGCCTGAAAACCGCTTGGGAGCTGGGATTTAGGATAATGCAGTTCAACGCTGTCGTGGCCTCCAACAGCCGCGCGCTGGCCCTGTATGAAAGGCTGGGCTTTGTGCGTCTGGGAGTTATACCCGGCGGCTTTAAGAATAAGAACGGCGAATACGAGGATATAATACCACATTATTATATATTGAGAAAGGAAGATAACGATGAAGCTTGACACCATTTGTGTGCAGACCGGCTACGAGCCGAAAAACGGCGAGGCTCGGGTCCTGCCGATTTATCAGAGTACGACCTATAAGTACAGCTCCACCCAGGAGGTGGGCGACCTGTTCGACCTTAAGAGCGACGGCTTTTTCTACACCCGTCTGGCCAACCCCACCTGCGAGGCGCCGGAAAAGAAGCTGGCGGCCCTTGAGGGAGGCGTGGGCTGCATGATGACGGCCTCCGGACAGAGCGCGTCCCTTATCGCCATACTGAACATCGCCGGCGCCGGCGACCACATACTTTGCGCCGCGACGGTATACGGCGGCACCTTTAATCTTTTCAACGTGACCCTCCGCAAGGTGGGCATAGACTTCACCTTTGTTGACCCCAATGCTCCAATTGAGGAGCTGCGCAGGGAGATAAGGCCGAATACCAAGGCCGTGTTCGGCGAAAGCGTGGCCAACCCGGCCCTCGTGGTGCTGGATATCGAAAAATTTGCCGCCCTCGCTCACGAAAACGGTATCCCCCTTATAGTGGACAATACCTTCCCGACGCCCATCAACTGCCGCCCCATCGAGTGGGGCGCGGACATAGTCGTCCACTCCACCAGCAAATATCTTGACGGCCACGCGGTGGCCCTCGGCGGGGCGATAATCGACAGCGGAAGGTTCGACTGGGCCGCCAGCGGGAAGTTCCCGGAGTTCACCACCCCGGACGAGAGCTATCACGGCATAGTTTATACCGAGCATTTCGGATCGGCGGCCTTTATCGCCAAGGCGAGGGTACAGATGATGCGCGACCTGGGCGCCGCTCCCGCTCCGATGAACGGCTTTTTGCTCAATATGGGCATGGAGACCCTGCATCTGCGTATGGAGCGCCACTGCGCCAACGCCCTTGCCGTGGCGAAATACCTCGAGGCCAACGAAAACGTCGAGTGGGTGGAATTCCCCGGCCTCGAAAGCAGCCGCTATCACGCCCTCGCCCAAAAATATATGCCCGGCGGCAGCTGCGGCGTAATTTCATTCGCCGTAAAGGGCGGCCGCGACAAGGCCGTAAAGTTCATGGACAGCCTCAAGCTGGCGGCCATCGTCGTCCATGTGGCCGACCTGCGCACCAGCGTGCTTCATCCGGCGTCCTCCACTCACCGTCAGCTCAGCGAGGAACAGCTTGTGGAGTGCGGGGTGCATCCCGGCCAGATACGCATGAGCGTGGGCATAGAGGACGTGGAGGATATAATCGCCGACCTGGAGCAGGCTTTCCGTAAAATTCAGTAAACAGGAGCTAATGACATAATGTTTGAACCGAAGAATATAAGAAATATCGCCATAATCGCCCACGTTGACCACGGCAAGACCACCCTTGTGGACGCCATGCTCAAGCAGAGCGGCGTTTTCCGCGACAACGAGCAGGTAGAGGAGAGGGTCATGGACTCCAATGACCTTGAGCGTGAGAGGGGCATTACCATTCTCGCCAAAAACACCAGCCTTGTGTATAACGGGGTCAAAATCAACATCATCGACACCCCCGGTCACGCCGATTTCGGCGGTGAGGTGGAGCGGGGACTTAAGATGGCCGACGGCGTGCTTCTCCTTGTGGACGCCTTCGAGGGCTGTATGCCCCAGACCCGCTTTGTGCTGAAAAAGGCCCTTGCCCTTAATCTTTGCCCCATAATGGTCATCAATAAGGTTGACCGCCCCAACGCCCGCCCCTACGAGGTCACGGACGAGCTTTTGGAGCTGTTCATCGACCTCGGGGCCACGGACGAGCAGCTCGACGCCCCGATAGTGTACGTCAGCGGCCGCGACGGATGGGCCAGCCTTTCGCCGGACAACCATCCTGACGATTTGAAGGTGCTTTTCGACCTTATAATCGAAAATATACCCGCCCCGGCCGACACCAGGGAGGGCGAGTTCCGTATGCTGGTGTCAAATATAGACTATGACAGCTTTACCGGACGGATAGCCGTGGGCCGCATAGACAGGGGCGTTATCAGGAACAATATGCCCATAACCATTTGCCGCGACAACATGACTCCGTATAATTCCCGGGTCAGCAAGCTCTACTGCTTCACCAACCTGAACCGCGAGGCCATCGAAGAGGCGGCGGCCGGTGAGATAGTGGCCATAAGCGGCGTTGAAAAGATAAACATCGGCGACACCATCTGCTCTCCCGCCCAGGTGGAGCCGCTGCCCTTTACGCCGGTGGACGAGCCTGTGCTGTCCATGACCTTCAGCGTCAACGACAGCCCCTTCGCCGGACGCGACGGCAATTACGTCACCAGCCGCCACCTCCGTGACCGCCTTATGCGTGAGCTTGAAAGCAACATCGCTCTTAGGGTGGAGGAGACCGACAGCCCCGACAGCTTTGTCGTTTCGGGACGCGGCGAGCTTCACCTCAGCGTGCTCATTGAAAATATGCGCCGTCAGGGATACGAGTTCTCCGTCAGCAAGCCCCGTACCATCAATAAGGAGATAAACGGCGTCCTCTGTGAGCCCATGGAGCTTTTGAACGTTGACGTGCCCGACGAGTTTACCGGCGTGGTAATGGAGGGCATAGGCCGCCGTAAGGGGACGCTTGTCAATATGGCTCCCGGGGCGGCGGGCTATACAAAGCTGGAGTTCCGTATTCCCGCGAGGGGACTTATCGGCTATCGCGGCGAGCTTCTCACGGCCACCAAGGGCACCGGCGTCATAAATCATGTGTTCGACAGCTACGAGCCGTTCATAGAGGGAGATTTTAACCTCCGCAGCCGCGGCAGCCTTGTCGCTCACGAGGACGGCGAAAGCGTGGCCTACGGTCTTAACAACTCTCAGGAGCGCGGCACTCTCTTCATCGGCCCGGGCGAAAAGGTCTATGAGGGCATGGTGGTAGGCGAGTGCAGCCGCCTCGAGGATATAGTGGTCAACGTCTGCAAGCGCAAGCAGGCCACCAATATGCGGGCCGCCGGCAGCGACGACAATATCCGCCTGACCCCGCCCCGTTTGATGAGCCTCGAGGAATGTCTCGAATTTATCGGCGACGACGAGCTTTTGGAGGTAACGCCCCACTTCCTGAGACTGCGCAAGAAAATATTGAATACCGACCTTCGGGCTAAGGACGCCCACAGAAGGAAAATGTAGAAGGGGCTGTAAAAAATGGCGCAGACCTGCGTCGTCACAAGCTCGGTATCGCAAGTTTCGATTTAAAAGTCGAAACTCGGCTTACCTCGCTGTGACTCCTTTTCCCCACAAAATCGGCTTCGCCGTTTTGCGGGGACCCCGCTTTGGCAGAAAGCCTTAATTTAAGGCAAACTTGAGTGTTTGTTTTATAATCAATAAATAAAAATACAATAATGTATTAATGTAGAAAATTCGCCCTTACGAGCGAATTTTCTCATTTTTATGCCCTTGAACTACGAACGAAAATCACCCTCGGCGGCGTCGGGGCAAAGCCCGTCTCCGTTCCGACATTTCCTGCGGAAAAGTCGTCACTCGAGGGCTTGCCCCTCCTTTTTCGCAAAAGGTCACGCTGCGTCGTCGCAAACTCGGTATCGCTTTATGCCATTTTTGCAAAATTGCATAAATGGCTCATCTCGTTGCTCCTCCTTCTCCCCACAAACAACTCCGTTGTTTGTGGGGGCCCTATGCTATTCGGGCCTAAAGCGGTCCTCGCAACGGCTTAAAAGGGCCCCAAAAAACCTCAAAATGAGGTTTTTTGGGGAAAGGAGGAACAATCGAGCGACTCGGGCGACAAATTTTTAATTTGTCGCCAAGGATGCGAGATTTGTGACGACGCGCTACCAACCTTTTGCGAGATGGGCGGCAACACCCCAACAAACAACGAAGTTGTTTGTTGGGAAAAGGAGGAACGGCGTCGTTCTGCACGATTTTTTTAACAGCCCCAGTTCCTCCAAATTACATAGTGAGTTCTTTTATAATTTCAAATAATCAATAAAAATCATTGGTCCTTAAGGCGGGCGCCGGTCAGCTCACATATGGCTTCCCAGGCGTCTTCTATGCCGAGGCCCGTTTCGCCGCTGACGGGAATAAGTATGTCGTCGTCGTCCAGCTCCAAGGCGTAATACACCTCGTCAAGGTGGTCGTTAAGCTTTGTCTTGGCAATTTTGTCGCACTTGGTCGCGAATACGAGGGCGAAGCCTTGCCGTTCCCTTATCCAGCCCAGCATGGTTTTGTCGTCGGCGGTGGGGGAGTGGCGGGCGTCCACAAGGATGGCGGTGCATTTAAGCTGTTCCCGGGTGTTGAGGTAGGTCTCGATCATGGAGGCCCATTTCTTTTTCTCCTCCTTGCTCACCTGAGCGTAACCGTAACCCGGCAGGTCCACGAAGTGCAGACAGCCGTCTATATCGTAAAAATTTATGGTAGCGGTTTTGCCAGGCTTTGAGCTGGTGCGCGCAAGGCTTTTGCGGTTAAGGAGCTTGTTTATCAGCGAGCTTTTGCCGACATTGCTCCTGCCGGCGAAGGCTATCTCCGGAAAATCCGTCTCAGGGTATTGAGCGGGAGAAACCGCGCTTATGGCAAGGGAGGCGTTATGAATATTCATGGTGCGCCGGTCTCCTTTCCATCTGCACGGCCTGCACCGGCGGCAGCAGCAGCTCCGCGGCCTCGGCCAAAGGCACGAGGGCCAGCTTGAGTACCTCTCGGCAGTCCTTCACTGGGATAAAGGTAATATTTTCCTTGACAACGGCCGCCAGCTCGTCAAGGTCCTTTTTATTTTCTTCGGGGATAATTATTGTCCTTATGCCCAGCCTGTAGGCGGCCAGGGACTTTTCCTTCAATCCGCCTATGGCCAGAACTCTGCCCCGCAAGGTTACCTCTCCGGTCATGGCGAGGTCGCTCCTGGCCGGCCGGCGGGTAAGGGCGCTGGCGACCGCCGTGGCCATGGTTATGCCGGCGCTTGGCCCGTCCTTTGGCGTCGCGCCCTCGGGGACGTGTATGTGAATGTCCTTGTTCTTATAAAAATCACCGTCAATTTTAAGCTCCCGCGCCATGGAGCGAACGAAGCTCACCGCGGTTCTGGCGGACTCCTTCATCACGTCGCCGAGACTGCCGGTCAATTCGAGCTTTCCGGTGCCGTCCATAACATTGACCTCGATTTCGAGAGTGTCGCCGCCGACGCTGGTCCAGGCCAAACCGGTCACCACGCCCACGCGAGGCTCGCTGTCCTTGGCCGGATCCAGGAATTTCCGCGCCCCCAAAAATTTGTGGAGGTTGGAGCGGCTGACGCTGACGGTCCTTTTGCCGCGGACGATGTCCGCCGCTGCCTTGCGGCAGACGGTTTTAAGCTCGCGCTCGAGGTTCCTCACGCCGGCCTCGCAGGTGTAGCCGCTGATTATGTCCTCGACGGCGTCATCTTTCATTTTAAACGTGCTCTTTTTAAGACCGTGCTTTTCCATCTGTTTTGGCAGCAGATGGCGCTTGGCTATCTCCAGCTTTTCCTCACGGGTATAGCTGGAAAGCTCGATCACCTCCATACGGTCCAGGAGGGGCCTTGGCACCGGATCGAGGGAATTGGCGGTGGTGACGAAAAGCACCCTTGACAAGTCCATGGGCAGCTCGAGATAGTTGTCACGGAAGGTGGAATTCTGCTCTCCGTCCAATACCTCCAAAAGGGCCGAAGCCGGGTCGCCGTGACCGTCGCTGCACACCTTGTCTATCTCGTCAAGGAGGATAAGGGGATTCATGCTGCCGGCCTGCTTTATTGCGGTGACAAGGCGGCCGGGCATGGCGCCCACGTAGGTCTTTCTGTGGCCCCGTATTTCGGCCTCGTCACGGACGCCGCCCAAACTCATGCGGGCGAATTTGCGGCCCGTGGCCTCGGCCAGAGAGCGGGCGATAGAGGTCTTGCCCACGCCAGGAGGGCCCACAAGACACAGCACTGTGCCCTGTACTTTGCCTGTTAGACGGGTCACGGCAAGCTGCTCAAGTATGCGCTCCTTGACCTTTTCAAGGCCGTAATGATCCCGTTCAAGAACCGCGGCGGCGTTTTCTATATCGTTGTTTTCCTCGGTGGTCTTTTCCCAGGGCAGCTCCATAACGAGGTCAAGATATGCCCGCGAAACCGCGTTTTCCGGCGAGGAAGGGGCCGTGCGGTCCATGCGTCTGGCCTCGGCGAGGGCCGCTTCTCTGACATAGTCCGGCAGAGAGGCGTTATTGATTTTTTCAATATAGGAGTCGGCGTCGGACTCCTCGTATTCGCCAAGCTCCTCCTTGATGGCCCGCACCTGCTCTCTCAGGAAGTAGTCGCGGTTATTCTGCTCCATCTGTTCGTTTACACGGTCGAGGATGACCGCCTCGGCCTCCAGTATTTTAAGCTCCGTGCTGATGAACTCGATGAGCTTCTGCATCCTCTGGGAAAGGCTGAGAGTTTCCAGTATTTCCTGTTTGTCCTCAACCTTAATGAGTATATTGCCCGCCAGCGAATCCAGCATGGAGTCAGGGTCAAGCTGGAACACATGGGTAAAAAAGATTTCCGGCGGAAGACCGGCGTTTTCCCGTCCGCCCAATATGCGGAAGCCCTCCACGAGGGTTTTGAGTCTGCGGATGCCGGCCTCAAACTCTATGGATGAAATATCGTTGACGGTGCGCTGCAAGGCCACCGAAGCCCGGAAATACTCGCCGTCGTCCGCGAAGCCGGTAACGGCGCCCCTGTAAAGGCCCTCGATATGTATGCGCACGCCGCCGTCGCCCAAATCTATTTTCTGCTTGATTTTGGCGACGGTACCGAGACCGTACAGGTCCTTGCCCGTGACGTTTTCAATGTTCTCGTCCTTCTGTGACACCAGCAGTATCAGCCTGTCGCCCTCGAGAGCTTTTTCCACGGCGGCCACCGATTTTGGCCGGGCCACGTCGAAGCTCAAATTCATGTATGGGAACACCACCAGACTGCGTACAGCAATCAGGGGAAGAGTTCGCTTTCTCATCAATCTTGCCATGTTTATCGCACCTTTCTCTTTTGTTATTATATAGGTTTATGTGCTCTAAGTCAAGAGGAAAAATGATAAAATTCGCTCTTGCGAGCGAATTTTCTTGGAACGCTGACCTTTGTCAGCGTTCCTCAAAGGGGGACCCGCGCGGTCCCCCTTTGATAGAACCCCTCTGGGAACGGTCCGTTCCATCATTTCCCTTACATTTACTACAGTGTTATCAAACAGCAAAGAACGTAACACAACTTAGCGCGGATCCAGCGTCACGCTGGCGGGCGCTTACGCTTACGAAATATCATTTTTATCAAGATAAAAATGATATTTCTACCCCGATTAAAGTATAAAATCCCGTGTACACGCCACGGGATTTTATGTTTTTTATCGAAAGGGAACTCCCTTTCGAGCTTTCCCCATTGTTCATGGAGTTTGTCGTTATTTTATTTTTACTGCCCGGCTTTTACTTCTCCCGCCGACGTGGTACGCACGTTCAGCACGCCTCCGGCGCAGGCGCCGCTGCCGTTGGCGGCGAAGCGGACGGTTATCTTCGCCTTGCCGCGGGTCAGGCTTTCGGGAATTTCATAAAAAACGTTATAAGGGGTGTTTTCGGTATTATGGTCGATGGTCTGTTCGGCTATTTTTTCGCCGTCCACCAGAATGTCAAAGCTGCGGATATAGTGCTTTCCGCCGCTGTCAAAGGGGCCGTCCGCGCCCCAATAGGACACGTAAAGGTAGTTAGGCGCGCCGCCGTCAACCTCCATGTCGTAGCTGAAGAACGAGTCGTCGCCGCCGTAGGCATCGCGCCAGAAGTATGTGGTGGTGCCCTCGGTAAGGCTGCCGTTATGGGAATTTGACCCTTTCTGACCGTGGCCTATCTCGTCCTGCTGTCCGTCGGGAATTACCGAGTCGATGGTGATATCGTACAACGCCTTTTCGTAGGGGTCCGCCTGGGCGTTCATATACCAGTATACGCTGTGGAACTGATGGTGTATGGAATAAAAGGGCACGAGCGTTATCGTTTGACCGTTGGAGGTATATTTTCCGTCAATCTTGAACTCCAGCTTCGATAAATCCACGGTGGTGATAAAGCTGTCGGGCTCCGCGCTTTCCGTATTGAGCGAGGGTACGGCCACAGTGTTTGACGGGAGGCCGGTCTCCCTAACCCTGGTATCCTCGGCAAGCAGGTCGAAGCCCTCGAGCTCGGTGCCGAGAGGCGCGGCCAGCACGATGGGGCCGTATTTGAAGGCCACCTTGTTCGCGTTGTCCCGGGCGGTGTAGAGCGACAGGCCCATGGGCAGAGTGAGCTCTATGGCGTCGCCGGTTTCCCAGTCCCTTTCAAAGGTGACGTAGCCGCTTTCGTCCGCTTCCGCGGCCTCGCCGTCAACGAGCATATCGCCGTCCAGCCACGAGGGGACACGGAGCTTGAGGGCGGCGTGACCGCCGCCGGAAACGGCCGATATCCTTACCTTGTCGGAATAGGGGAAGTCGGTTTCGGTTCTGAAGGTGAGGCCAGTCTCCTTCCATGTCACCTGAGACGGAATGTAAAGGTTGACATACAGGCTGTCGAGATCCTTGTAGTAGATGACCTTTGAATAACGGCCGGGATTCTCCATGCCGCTGCCGGTGCAGCACCACCAAGAGTCGTCCGCCGTACCGTAAATGCGGAAGTGACCCGGCAGCATGGACGTAAAATACATCTTGTTGCCTGTCTCCGGGTCCTGAGAACCCAGAATATCGTTGTAAAGGGCATTTTCCACGTAGTCCATGTATTTGCTGTCATGGCTCCAGCGGAAAAGGCGCTCGCTAAGCTTTATCATGTTGAAGGTGTTGCAGGTCTCGGCGTCCTTGATGTTAAGGGTTTCGGCGCCCTCGGCCTCAAAGTGCTCGCTGACGCTGTTGCCGCCGATGACAAAGGAACGGTGATTTACGACCCTGTCCCAGAAATATTCCGACGCGGCCCTGTAATCTGTGCGGCTGTTGTCGCTGTCGTAGACGGCGGCCGCGCCGACGATTTTGGGTATCTGGGTGTTGGCGTGCTTACCGCTAAGCTCGTCCCTTCCCTGGGCAAGAGGCTCCAAAATGGCGTTGTGGGTGAAACGGACGGCGGTATCAAGGTAGACTTCGTTGCCCGTTATTTCATATAGCTGGGCAAAGACGTCGTTCATGCCGCCGTGCTCGGTGTTCAGCATGGTCTGCATCTGCGCGTCGGAAAGATTTGAAGTGCCGTCCACGGCCCAATCGGCAAATTTGACCGCCACGTCGAGGGCCTGTTCAATGCCGGCGACGCGGTATGCATCGATCAGTCCCTGATAAATCTTGTGTACGCTGTACCAAGGCACCCAGGCCCCGTTCAGGTTAAAGCCATCGGCGTTGATCGTTCCGGCGAAAGCCTGTTCAAAGGGCTTTACGCTAAGGCCGCCGACGTAGCCGCTGCCGGTCTCGTGCTGAATACGCGCCAGCTCGCCCACCGCGTATTCGAGCCTTCCCCGCAGCTGGGTTCCGTAGCGGGCGTACTCGACGCAGGCGGAGCTCACGGCGCTCATCCAGTGACCCAGAGAATGGCCGCTGATGCCCATGCCGTCGGGCCAGCCCGCCCAGCCCTGAGACTCCCAGCCGCCGTAGCGTTCGGCTCGGGGCTCCATTCCGGCGGCTTCAAGGCAGGGGGCCAGCAGCCGGTCGGGTTCTATGGCCATGAGATAATCCTCGTTCAGGTCTCGGGCGGTTTTGAACATACCGTCCAGAAGGGTTACGTCCGATAGGGGCATAAACTGTCCTCCTTCTTCAATTTCAATCGGTTCGGCCGCCGCCTCGGTCAGCGGAGCCAGGGCCGCGCTTTTCCACAGGAGAAGCTTTGCCTTGCAGCCCGGGTAAATTGGCGCCGGTACGGTGACGTCTATCTCGGCCGTTTCAGTGGGGGAGAAGGTCTTGGCGTTTACCGAGCTGAGCCTGCCGTTCTCGTCATACAGGGCCAGCGCGGCGGTGAGGCCGCTGCCTTTATCGGTGTATACCTTAAACGCCGCCGTCAGTTCACCGTCCCTGCATACGAGGCTGCGGGCCACGCTGTAGTCGGGGTCGATGCTGTCGCTGTAAACGGTAACCTCGGCGGTTATGGGATAAGCCTTGGCGCCCACGCTGGCGGCGCCGTTGACGGTATACTCGCCGTCCTTTACCGCCTCAAAGGGCTCCCACTCTACCCTCGCCCTGCCGGTTGCTCCTCCGGCGAAGGTAACCCCAACATAGGAGGGCAGGGCCGGGGCCGTGCCCACATAAGTACTCACGGTTACATTTTCAAAGCTCTCCGCCTCGGCGGGCTCGACAGGAATTAGGGTCATATTGTTCAGGCAGATGAAATTTGTGTCCTGGAGCCAGTAGAGGTTGAAGAAAAAGTAGTCCGCGTCCTCGCCGGCGGTTATCAGGGCCTCGTATTTTTTCCAGCCGCCTTTTTGATTCATGTTGTTGCCGTCGTATTGATCGACGTTTACTCCTCCGTCGCCGCACCATACGATTTTGCCGTTGGCCGCCTCCGAGCAGAAGTCGGCGGAATTGATGGCGCCGCAGCGCACCGAGGAGTTGGCCGTATTGCCCCAGGAGGACACATAGTAGGAGAAGTAATAGCTCCTGCCGCCCTCAATGGGGACGTATGCCTGAAGCGCCCGGTTCCCGTTCCAGTAGCTGCCGTTGGCGTTTGTTATGTATTCGCAGAGAAAATAGTCGCTGCCGGTGGCGGAAAGGGCCCCGCCGCTTGAATAGTAAAAGGTCTGCTTGCCGTTGGCCTCGCTTTCGCTCCCCAAAACAACGTCCTCAAGGGGAGTGAGGTTTTCAAGGGTGTTGGGATTGGGGGCCTTTCCGTCCCAGCTTGTGCCCGTGTTCGCGCCCACGTACCATTGAGGGGCCTCGCGGCGGCCGTCGGACGAAATGAAGTTGGGGCTTTTAAACAGGTTGTCGCCGACCGCCACATAGACCGTGTCGCCGAAGGCGAGCGTTTTATCCTCCTCCGCCGAGGCGACAAAGGCCGCCGGCAGCAGAGAAAGACAAAGCATAATACAGAGTATTTTTTTCATTTTCCCTTACCTCTTTTCTTTGATAAATATCCGGCTGTACGGCTCGGCGGTCAAGGGCAGCTCGCCGGCGGAATGACCTTCCAGCGTGACGTCGCACACGTCTATCGCCGTCACCGCCTCGCCTTCATAGGAGAAAAGCGTAACCACGGCGGCGGCGTCCACGTCGGCGCTGTTTGTCACATACACCGGCCCGCCGTCCGAGGCGCTTGCCGATACCGCTCCGTCGCGGGCGGCGGAGTATTTTTGTATCAGTTCTCCGGTGGCCGCGTCGAAGGTCATTAGCTCAACGGAGGAGGCCCCGTTCGGCTCGAGCTCCGCGCTCAGGCTGTCGCCGGAGACCTTGCGCACCTCCGACAGCAAGGGATTGCCGCGTCCGTCGTAAAATACGGCGGCGACCATGCAGTCGCGGCTGAGTTCAAGGGTGAGAAGGTCTCCCTCAAAGGCCGCCGTCTTTATGCATGGCGTATTTGTGACCTCTCCCTCCTTGAAGTAGCGGGCATAAATATCCTCCCCGCTCATCGCCGAGGAATAAACGGTGAACTCGTCTATCGTTCCTCTGAAGTAAGGGCAGTCAAAGACGGACTTGCCGAGGTAGCTTTTGACCGCCGGGCCGAGCTCGGAGACGGCCATTCCCAAATCGCCCTCCGCCTCAAGCAGACCGTCAACGTACATTTTATACCGCGTACCCTCGGCGGTTATGACGATAGAGGCGAACCGCAGGCTCTTTATGCCCGGCGCGGCGGCGAGGTCCCTTTCGCCGTCCGCACCGCCGCCTGTAATGGCGGCACGGAGCAGGTTTGTCCTCGGGGTGGAGGTGTTCAGGAAAAAGTACTCGTCGGCTGAACCGCCTATGCAGAAAACCGCCTGCTCGGTGGTGTTGACCCATGGCGTCAGCCGAAGCACAAGCGTAAAGCTTTCAACGCCCTCAAAAATCCCCTTGGGCAAATCGACATAATCTCCGCCGTCGAAATTGCCGCCCGTCAGGTCGCCGTGTATAACGCCGTGGTTGCCGTTGCCGCTCAGGTCGATGAGGACGGCGCCGTCGGCCTCGGCGGGCGCATAGGAAAGGATCACGTCCTTATTCGTCCCCGGACTGCCGCCCAGGGCGGTAAAATGAAAGCGGCGGGTAATATCCCCGTAAACGCCGGTCAGCGTCACTTCCGTATCGGCGGCGGGCCGCGTCAGGACGCCGCTTGAGGTGAGGACGCTCTCCCTGTCGGAGCTCCATCTTACGTCTCCGGCCCCCGGCACAAGGCTCAAATCCAAATCGCTGACCAACAGCTCGCTCGGAAATTCATAGCTCTTAAAGCGCACGGGCACCACCCGGGATTTAAATCTTTCCTCTACCTCGTACCGGTCGAGCGCCCGGTCCAGAAGCTCGACATTGTCCACCCCGCCGGAGAGAGCGTCGGCGCTCCAATAGGTGACGCCGAGATAAATGTCGCCCGGCTCGGGGACCGCCGTCCCCTCGGACACAAGCTCGCCGTCCACATACAGCCGGCCCGTGCCGCCCGTCTCGGTATAAACCACATATACCCACTTGTTCATGACGTTTTTGGCGGCGGTGGGCCTTTTGCTCCAGCCCTCCCGCACCCAGAAGGTGGGCACGCCGCCGTTAAAAATAACTCCCGTCCAGTTTTCGTTTTCAAAGGAACCCATGTTTTTAAAGAACAGGGTGCGGTTGTCCCCGCCGGAGGTGACCCTCACCATGGCCGAGGCGGTAAAGTCGCCCTCCGCGCGGCCCAGTTTCAGGCCGTAGCCGCCGTCCAGCAAGAGTCCCCGGCCCTCGAAGCCTTCGCCAAAGGCGGCCTCGCCGCCCTCGCCAAGGGAGTTGGTTGTCACCGAAAGCCCGCCGCCGTTCTCGAAGTCGAGGCTATCCGCGAGCGCGGCCGTTGTCAGGGCGAGCAAAAATACCGTTGTCAAACAAAATACAAGTTTTTTCATCAGCTTTCACCTCCGAAATTCACCTTTACCGTCCGTCCAAGGCAGTATACCGTGTACTCGCCGGGGGCGGACGGGGTGAAGGTATAGCTCAGGTATCCGTTTTCGTCCGTTTCGGCCAAGCCGACGTGGGTGGCGGGGCCGAAAGCGGTTATGACCGCGGCGGCGTCAGCCCCGCCCCTGGCGGTGACGGTGATTTTGCCGTCCGTTACCGCCGCGCTTATTTCGGCGCGGACCCTTGTGGGCTCGAGGCTGAATACGGCGGGCTCGGGCGAAAGCACAAGTCTGCCGTGACCGTCAATGGCCAGATATTTTCCCGGGGAGGCAAGGCTCTCAAAGGTGAAGCCGCCGTCCGCCTCCGCTTGAACAAAGGTACCGGCCGCCCTCGACTCCTCCGTGCCCTCTCCGTCGTGGAGCAGGCGGGGGAAGCCCCGCAGGTCGGTGATAAAATATCCCATCTTGTTTACGGACTGTATCGAAACATGGCCCTCGCCGGGTATTTTGCCCGGCAGTATTTCCCACTGACTGTCGGTGCCGTAGAGCGGGTCGCCGCCCAGCCTCATCGAGGCGGCCATGGGGTATTCGGAATCGGCGTGAGAATTGTCAAAGTGACTGTGATACAGGGCCTCTCCACGGCTAATTAGCTTTACCGCCCGCCCGTCAAGGCCCACGCTGCTTTCCTCAAGCTGGGCCACGCCGCCGTTTTCGTCGAAAATCAGACGGTCCACGCAGACGCTGCGCAGATATCCGCCGCCCCTTTCCGACGCGCCGGTATGGTATATTATGTAGGTCTCGCCCTTGAAGTCGAGAATGGCCGGGTGGTTGGTATTGCTGCTGGCCCCGACGTCCATGACAAGGCCGCCGTAACTATAGGGGCCATAGATGCTGTCGCCGGTGGCGTAGCTCAAATCCTCCCGCCAGTTGCTGGCGAAAAACAGATAGTAGCAGCCTCCGCGCTTGTATATCCATGGGGCCTCGGTGTAGCCGGTGGGCATATTTTCGATGGATATCTCGCTTATGTCGCCTCCGTCTATAACGCCGTCGCCGTTCCTGTCGGTCAGGTTTATCATGTCGGGCTCCAGCTCGGCCATGTAGACGTTGCCGTTGCCCCAACAGAGGTAACGGTGTTCAACGCCGCCGCCGTCGGTCTCCACCCAGACGGTGGGGTCGATGTCGTCCCAGCTCACGTTTCCCTTGGTCCAACTTGGCTCTATCAGCTTTACCCCGTCGCGGGCGTCCTTAAACGGGCCGGTGGGACTGTCGCTGACGGCCACGGAAATGCCGGTGGCGTTTTTGCTGTTGTAAAAATAGTACCTGCCGCCGTGCTTTATCACCTGACCGGCCCAGGCGTCGTTCGGGCTGCCCCAGGCGAAGTCCGCCGCCCGGAGGGGTATGCCCTCGTAGTTCCAGTTTACGAGGTCCTTTGACGAATAGCACAGATAGTCGGGCATACTGTAATAGCTGCCGTCGCCGGTGTCATGGCCGGCGTAAAGGTATACGGTGTCCCCGTCGAGGAGCACCGCCGGGTCGCCGCAGTAAACCGCGGCCTCCTGCCCGGTTTCGTCCGTATACACGGTGATTTCGGGATTAGAAGCCTCCGCCGCCGACAAAAGCAGAGAAGCTGCGGCAAGCGCGGAAAGGACTTGTTTCATATATTTCACACTCCTTCATTATATATTATAAATCCGACGGCAGATGAAATCAATAGTTTTTTGCACATTTATGTTGCTTTTTTGTATTAATGCTTGACAATTCGGCGCCGGCCGTGGTACAATTATACTTGGCCGGGGGAGACACCCATAACAAAAAACACGGGCCGCAGCAAAACAAAGGGGAGGACACCCATGGAAAAAAACATTTTTGTTTTTGATGAAAACGGAAATCAAATCGGCCTCACGTACCCTAAAAGGGCGAGGGGCCTTGTAAAGAGCGGAAGGGCCGAGCTTGTGGGCGACGGAGCCGTCCGCCTCAAAGCCGCGCCCTCCGCATATACGGAAAGGACGGAAAATATGACGCCGGAAACAAACGAAATCACCGAGTTTAAGAAAAAGATAGACGAGGCCGTTAAAAAGGCGGCCGAAGTAAAGCCGGACGGAGACATTCCCGCTGAGGAGGCTCCGATCGGCCTTGACGAGATTACACGGCAGGTGGCTGAGCTTATGGCGGGTCAGGCCAACACCTTGAACAGACTGATGGAGGTGCTGGAAAAGGCGGACTTCGACTATAAGGTGGACGCGGTAAAAGCGATAACCGATATGCTCCGCGAGACTACCAACAACGCCCTTGAGGTGTACCGGGCCGAGGCCATGGGCCTCGCCGACCTGAGCGCCGCCATAAAGAATGTCAGCACCGATTTGGGCAATGCACAATTTGCCGCGGGAATGACCACCAATTACCGAGAAATCGTCGGCAACTAAAAAAGCGCCTGAATTTAAGCCGCCGAAAGTCCCCTTGCAAAAAGGGGACTTTTGCGGTAAAATAGGGAAAAGCTTTTTGTATTACTTGCCGCGAAAATTTTTCGCAAATTCAAAATAGGGAGTGTAGAGTATGAAAAATAAGATATTAAAAATCGGCCTTTTGTTCATAGGTATGGTCTTTTCCATGGCCCTCCTGACGGTGGCGCTGATGGTTCTATGCCGTACCGCGCTCGCCTCTGTCGCTGCCGATACGCTGAGGTCGGTAAGGGGCGGCGGGATAATACTCCTTATACTGGCGGAGGATCAGGCGGCGGCGGTTATTGCCAGAAAGCTGGAGACGGGGAAGGGCTTTCGCCTTATATTTGACGCGGCGGCGGTAATTGCCGGATTGACGCTCGCGTATTTTCTGATGATGCACACTCCCGTCCGCGGGCTTGTCGCTTGACATTTTTTCACGATTTTGATACTTTCTCCTCTAAAAGCGCGGGAAATTTAAGCAGATTTAATATTGACAAAATATTATTTGAAATGATATTATGTAGAGCAAGGGTGTCGGGGGCGGCATAGGTCCCCGCACGGAAAGGACTGCTTAAGATGAAAGTAGCGATAATAGGTTACGGCGTCGTCGGCGGCGGCGTTTACGATATATTGAAGGAAAACCGCGGCGGCATCGAAAAGCGCTGCGGCCAAAGCGTTGACGTAAAGTATGTTCTGGACATACGGGACTTCCCGGACCATCCCGAGAAGGAAATCTTCGTAAAGGACTTTTCGGTCGTTCTGAACGACCCGGAGGTGGGCGTCGTGGTGGAGACCATGGGCGGCGTACGTTTCGCCTATGAGTACACAAAGGCCGCCCTTGCCTCGGGCAAGACCGTCGTTACCAGCAACAAGGAGCTCGTTGCCAAGCATGGGCATGAGTTTTTCGCGCTGGCGAAGGAAAACAACTGCCGCTATCTGTTTGAGGCCAGCGTTGGCGGCGGGATACCCGTTATCCGCCCCCTTGCGCGCTGCCTTGCGGCAAATGAGATAACGGACCTGGCCGGAATAATCAACGGCACGACTAACTATATACTCACTAAAATGTTCCGGGACGGACAGAGCTTTGACGCGGCTCTCAGCCGCGCTCAGGAAAAGGGCTATGCCGAAAAGGACCCCAGCGCCGATGTGGACGGCCTTGACGTCTGCCGCAAAATAGCGATACTCGCCTCCATGGTTTTGGGTAAAAGGGTGGATTGCGACAAAATACCCACCCGGGGCATCCGTTCGATAACCGATGTTGACGTGGCCTACGCCGAAAAGCTGGGCTGCGCCATAAAGCTGCTTGGCCGGGCCGTTTTCAAGGACGGCAGGGCGGCGGTGTCCGTCGGGCCCGCTCTTGTGCCGTCGGATGTGCCGCTTTCTGGTATAGAGGGCGTATATAACGGCGTTCTCATAGAGGGCAATATGGTCGGACGGGTGATGCTTTACGGACGCGGCGCCGGCAAGCTCCCCACGGCAAGCGCCGTGGTGGGGGATATAATCGACGCTGTGCGGCTCCCGGACTACAGCGGTGAATTTTCCTGGATTGAGGCCGGAGACGTGACCTTTGACCCGGCGGAGGTGGAAACGCCCTTCTTTGTACGTGTCAAGAAAAATTCATTCCCCGCCGCCAAGGAGAAGCTCGGTTCGGTGGAAGTGGTCGAGCGCAGAGGCGAGGTTGGCTTCATAACCCCTTCCATGAGCGAGACGGAAGTGAATGAGCGGCTGTCGGGTATCGGCGGCGTTATATCAAAAATGAGAGTATTCCATTAGGAGGTTTTATAAGTGGCTCTTATAGTGCAGAAGTTCGGAGGCAGCAGCGTTGCCAACGCCGAGCGAATTTTCAATGTGGCAAACCGCATAGTCGAGACATACGATAACGACAATGACGTTGTCGTGGTCGTATCGGCTCAGGGCGACACCACGGATGACCTTATCGAAAAGGCCGGGGAGATAAACCCCAGGGCGTCGAAGAGGGAGATGGACGTGCTCTTGTCCACCGGTGAGCAGCAGTCGATGGCTCTCCTCGCCATGGCCATCGAAAAAATCGGCCGTCCGGTGATTTCTCTTGCGGCCTGGCAGGTGGGTCTGGCGACGGACTCCAATTATTCCAACGCCCGCATCAAGCGGCTGATGGGCAACCGTATCCAGACCGAGCTGGATAAGCACAAGATAGTTGTCGTGGCGGGATTTCAGGGCATAAACAAGTTTGACGACGTGACGACGCTGGGACGTGGAGGCAGCGATACCTCGGCGGTGGCTCTTGCGGCGGCTCTGGGCGCGGACTTGTGCCAGATATTCACCGATGTGCGCGGCGTGTTCACCGCCGACCCGAGGATAGTGCCCAACGCGAGACAGCTCCCCGAGATAAGCTTCGACGAGATGCTGGAGCTGGCTTCTCTGGGCGCAAACGTGCTCCACAACCGCAGCGTTGAGGTGGCGAGAAAATATAATGTAAATCTTGAGGTGCTTTCCAGCTTAGAGAAGGCGCCCGGTACAATAGTTAAGGAGGCAAACAGCGTGGAAAAAATGTTGGTAAGAGGCGTGGCCCGGGACAACGACGTTGCCCGTATCTCCCTCATAAATGTTGAAAACACTCCCGGAAAGGCGTTCCAGATCTTTGGCCTCATGGCAAAGTATAAGATCAATGTGGACGTTATCATTCAGTCCATCGGCCGTAACGACAAAAAGGACATCAGCTTTACCGTGCCCCTGAGCAGTCTTGATACCGTCCTTGACGTCATTGAGAAAAATAAGGAAATGATAGGCGCCGAGCATATAGACCACACCGAGAACATTTCCAAGGTGTCCATCGTCGGCGTCGGCATGGCCTCCAATACGGGCGTCGCGGCGATGATGTTCGAGGCTCTTTACGACGCGGGCATCAATATCAATATGATATCCACCAGCGAAATAAAGATAAGCGTGCTCATCGACAAGCGTGACGCTGAGCGCGCGGTCCGCGCCATCCACGACAAGTTCAATCTTGCCGACTGATCGGGCAGTAACCATATGGACAGTAAAGGCTTCGATTTGCCATAAATTCGGCAAATACGGAGCCTTTTCTTATGGCGGCAAAACCCGCGCCCGAGCGCGGACGGTTTTTTACGGTATTTATAACGGCTCTCTTTTTTTATAGCTTGACTTTTAAATACGATTTAATGTATAATATATTTGGATTTATGAGAAGGAGGCGTGGCTATGCCATTTAAAATAATACGCAACGATATAACTCAAATGAAGGTTGACGCCATCGTCAACGCCGCCAACACCGACCTTGCGCCCGGCGGAGGGGTATGCGGGGCGATATTTAAGGCGGCGGGCTATGACGCTTTGGCGGCGGAGTGCGCCAAGATCGGCCATTGTGACACCGGTAGGGCGGTTTGCACCAAGGGGTATAAGCTGCCGTCCAAGTACATAATCCACACTCCGGGCCCCATTTATTTCGACGGCAAGCACGGAGAGGAGGGCCTCCTTTATTCCTGCTACAAAAGTAGCCTTGAGCTGGCAAAGGCGAGAAGGGTCAAGTCCGTGGCTTTCCCTTTGATTTCAGCGGGAATATACGGCTATCCCAAGGCCGAGGCTCTTAAGGTGGCCACCAACGCCGTAATGGATTTTTTGGCGGAAAACGAGATGGAAATTTATCTGGTGGTCTACGACAAAAGCGCCTTTGAAATAAGCTCAAAGCTGTTTGCCGGCGTGGAGGAGTTTATCCGCCATGCAGAAATTGACGAGCGCCGCCGCCTGAATAATAGGGAAGCCGCCGGAGCCTACGCCATGATGGACGCGGCCCTACCGACGGCGGGGAACATAGACGAAATGCTTCGTCATATGGACGCCTCGTTTTCTGAATATCTGCTGACTCTCATTGACAAAAGCGGCAAGACCGACGCCCAGGTCTACAAAAAGGCCAATATTGACCGCAAGCTGTTTTCAAAGATCCGCGGCAATCCCCAATATAAACCCAGCAAGCCGACGGCGGTGGCATTTGCGCTGGCGCTTGAACTCGACCTTGAGGGCGCCCGTGACCTTATTGGCCGGGCGGGCTACGCCCTGAGCCGCAGCAGCAAATTCGACATCATTATCGAATATTTTATCACGAACAAAAGCTACGACATTTTTGAGATAAACGAGGTTCTCTTCGCTTTCGATCAGCCGCTTATAGGGGCTTAATTTGTCGCCTGACAAGCGACCGTTTCCTCTTTCGTTTGTGCTATACTTAAGTTACAATAAAGGAAAGAGAGGAAAATAAAATGAAAAAGAACCTGACAGAGCTTGTATTTATCCTTGACCGCAGCGGCTCAATGAGTGGGCTGGAGGCCGACACCATCGGCGGCTACAATTCCATGCTGCAAAAGCAGAAAAACGAGGAGGGCGAGGCGCTGATCTCCACCGTGCTTTTTGACAGCGAGGCGGAGGTAATTCATGACCGCGTGCCGGTCGGCGAGGTGCCCGAGCTGACACGGAACGAGTATTACGTTCGTGGCTGCACGGCTCTGCTCGATGCCGTGGGAGGAGCCATTCACCACATCGGGAATGTCCACAAATACGCCCGTGAGGAGGACGTACCCGAAAGGACGCTGTTCGTTATCACCACCGACGGAATGGAAAACGCCAGCCGCCGTTACAGCTATGAAAAGGTTAAGTCCATGATAGAGCGGCAAAAGACGAAGTACGGCTGGGAATTTATATTCCTGGGCGCCAACATCGACGCCGGAGCCGTCGGCGAGAAAATGGGCATAGCCCGCGACCGTTCGGCGACGTACCAAAGCGATAGCGTCGGCACCCGTCTCAACTACGAGGTCGTGAGTGAGACAATTTCTCACCTCCGCGCGGGAATGGCCATGCCGTCGGAGTGGAAAGAACGCATAGAAAAGCGGGGCAAGAATAAGAATAAGTAAAATAGCAGCCGTGCCGCAGTTGCGGCACGGCCCAGACTGTCGATAAAGCCGATTTCTTTGCCGGATTTTGTAGGGGAGCGCATTGCGCTCCCGCTTACACAGATTTACGGTGACAAATATACGATTTTATGAATATGTTTGATTGTAATATCATTTATCATTGCCAATATAAACGTTTGATGGCGGGCGGCCAATGACCGCCCCTACAGTATCAAAGCTATATTTTTGTTTTTCGACAAGCTCAGCCGTGCCGCAATTGCGGCACGGCCGTGTTTTATGTGTTAAAATAATAAATCGCCGCAAGCGAAGTGAGGCTTGCCGGGAGCCACACAAACAGCAGGGCTGTTTGTGGTAAAAGGAGGAGCAAACCTTCGTGTGACGACCTTTTTTCGCAGAAAAAAGCGTCGGAGCAAAGACAGGCTTAAAAGCCGCCGAAGGCGGCACTCGCAAAAGGTCGATAGCAAGCGTAGGCGCAGAGAGGGCGGCTTAACCGCCCGAACAGCCGCAGCGCAGCGTGACCTTTTGCGAAACAAGGAGGAACAGCGGAGCATGCCACGTTCCGATTTTCAAAAAAAAATCGGAACAAGCATAGCGAAGCTTGTTCCGACGCCTTGGCGGAGAAGGTGGGATTCGAACCCACGGTACCATTTCTGGTACACTCGATTTCGAGTCGAGGCCGTTATAACCACTTCGATACTTCTCCATATTAAGTTGTTTTCGAGCGCACGGACTTAAAAAAATCGTTAAGCATGGCGGAACACTCCCGTTCCATCACGCCGCCGAACACCCTTGTGGGGCCGCCGAGAATGTGCCGCGCGAACAGATCCAGCCTCCCGCCGGCGGCGCCGTATTCGGGGTCATACGCCCCGAAAATCACCGCGTCGATGCGGGCGTTGATTATGGCGCCGGCGCACATAGCGCAGGGCTCGAGAGTAACATAGAGCTCGCACCCGTTGAGCCGCCAGTCGCCCACAGCCGCGGCCGCCCGGCCGATAGCCGTGATTTCCGCATGAAGGAGAGGATTTTTGCCGTTTTCACGAAAATTGTGCCCCGCGCCAATGACCTCGCCGCCGCGGACGACGACCGCCCCGACAGGTATTTCCCCAAGGGCGAGAGCCTTTTCCGCCTCTTTAATTGCACAACGCATGAATTTTCCGTCCATAGCTGTTAACCTCTTAGACCGTTCGAAACACATTTAATATAATAACATAAAACTCGGGTTTAGTCAAGGGCTTTTGTCAATTTTTTGTTACGGCCTTTCCCACTTTTTGACCTTGGCGTATACGGCCTCGTCCGCCAGTATGCGCATTTTTATTCCCTCGGCGGCGTATTCCTCGCTCAGAATGACCTCGCTGTCGTGCAGCCGCGCCGCGTCGCCGCTGTCTGAATAGGGAAACAGCAAACTTACCTCCCGCTTTTTCCCGGGCAGGGCGTCCTCCAATATCTCGATAAGACGGTCCATACCTTCGCCGGTTGCCGCGCTGACGGAGACAAAATCAGTATAATTGCCTCTGGGCCTCGGCGAAAGCGGAGGGGCGATATCGCACTTGTTGAAAACGGCGATTGTACGGCCGGCCTTGCAGCCCAGCTCCGCCAAAAGAGCGTCGGCAACGCTGATGTGGTTTTGCATTTCCGGATCCGAGGCGTCTATGACGTGGAGCAGCACGTCGGCCTCAGCCGCCTCCTCAAGGGTGGAACGGAAAGCCTTTATCAGGTGGTGGGGGAGCTTGCGTATAAAGCCGACGGTGTCAACAATGACGGCGTTGCGCCCGTCCGAAAGCTCCAGAGCCCGAACGGTGGGGTCAAGCGTGGCAAAGAGCATATCCGCCGCAAAAATGTCGGAGCCGGTAATACGGTTCATAAGAGTGCTTTTGCCCGCGTTGGTATAGCCCACGAGGGCCGCGGTGACTACCCCGTCCTTTTCCCGACGGCTTTTCAGCAGTCCCCGGTGTCGCTCCACCTCCTTAAGCTCGGACTCAAGCGCGTCGATGCGCCGGTGAATGTGACGGCGGTCGCTTTCCAGCTTCGTCTCGCCGGGGCCGCGGGTGCCGATGCCGCCGCCAAGACGGCTGAGCTGAGTTCCAAGCCCCACCAGACGGGGAAGATTGTAGCGGAGCTGGGCCAGCTCCACCTGAATTTTGCCCTCCTTTGATTGGGCGCGGGAGGCAAAAATGTCGAGAATGAGGGTGCTGCGGTCGATTACTCTCGCGCCGGTAATGTCCTCGATGTTCCTTATCTGACTGCCGGTGAGCTCGTCGTCGAAAATGAGCAAATTTGCGTCCAGGTCCGCGACCGCGGCCTTGAGCTCCTCCAGCTTGCCTTCGCCGAAATAGGCGGCCGCCTCGGGGTGATCCTTGTTCTGTATCATCACGCCCGCCACCTCCGCGCCGGCGGTGGACGCCAGCTCTCTGAGTTCGGCAATGGTCTCGTCGGTGGTGTCCTCAAGGGGGTCGGGCAGGTCCCGATGCACGCCGCAGAGTATGGCCCGTTCGGTGAGTTTTTCGTTGATGTTTTCGTTCATAAAATCACCTCGTTTAATCGCGCATCGCCGTTTTCGAGCCGTAGGCGAGAAAAATTTCGGCGGCGCATGAAATTAAATGTATAATAAAGCCTTGGCTTTATTATACCATGAGCAAAAATCCTTGCTTGCAAGGGGATTTTTGCGAAGCCGTCAATATCGAGTTCGACCCGAAGGGTCGCAAAAAGCGTAGCTTTTTGGATTTGCGAAGCAAATCTACGAGGATATTATACCATACAGAGCCATTATTGTCAACAGCCGTGAAAAAATTCTTCAAAAATAACTAAACAAAATTTTTGAAGAATAGACGGACCCTTTTTTGCCAAAACTCAATATGAGGTGGCGTAAATGAAAAATTCAGCGTTAAAAAAACTTTGGGGGCCCGCTATCGGACTGCTCGTCTGTATTCCCGCCGGAGTGTTTTGGGAGGGCCTGATTTTTGTGGGGACGGCTTTCTTCGTGTTTTTGCCGAGACTGCCCATGTGCCGCTGGTACGAGGTGGCGCTCGGCGCGCTTATCTCCGGTATCGCGGCTGTTTTTGCGGGGGACGCGGGTTTCATGTTCTGGGGGCTTCTTGCGGTGGCGTTGGCCGCCCTGTCGCTCCAAAGCCTTTGGAAAACCCTCATGCTCTCCGCCGCGGCTTTGGCCTTGATGAAGCTGGACGCCGGAGGCGTGATATACGTTGCGACGTTTGTCGGAATAATTTGGAACGCAATTTTGGCCTTTACTTATGAGGAAATTTATGATAAAATAAAAGAAAAGAATTTTGAAAGGGTTGACAACTTTGGCTAAAAAGTCCTACGGAAACGAAAGCATAACCATGCTCAAGGGCCCGGATAAGGTCCGCAAGCGCCCGGGCGTCATTTTTGGCAGCGACGGACTCGAGGGCTGTGAGCACAGCGTTTTTGAAATTATAAGCAACTCCATCGACGAGGCGAAGGAGGGGCACGGCAGCGTTATAGAGGTGACCCGCTACGCCGACAACTCGATAGAGGTTACCGACCATGGCCGGGGCTGTCCGGTGGAGTGGAACGCCAAGGAGGAGCGGTACAACTGGGAGCTGGTGTTCTGCGAAATGTACGCCGGCGGAAAATACAATAAAGGCGAGAGCGAGAGCTATCTCTATTCTTTGGGTCTAAACGGCTTGGGCCTTTGCGCCACCCAGTTCGCCTCCGAGTATATGGACGTGGTCATCCATCGGGACGGCTACGAGTACAAGCTCTTTTTCCAAAAGGGCGAAAACGTGGGCGGGCTTTTCAAAGAGGAAAAGAAATACCGCGGCACCGGAACCTCAATCAAGTGGAAGCCCGACCTGGATGTATTTACCGACATCGATATTCCCCTTGAGTTTTTCCAGGACAGCCTTAAGCGGCAGGCTGTGGTAAACGCCGGAATTACCTTTAAGCTCGCCTATCACAATGACGAGGGCGTGCAGAGGTTCGAGTACAAGTACGAAAACGGCATTGTCGATTATGTAAACGAGCTTCGGGGCGAGCATCCTCTCAACGACACCGCCTTTTACAGCGGCGAACGCAAGGGCAGCGACCGTGACGATATGCCGGAGTACAAGGTGAAGATAAGCTTTGCCTTTGCCTTTTCCAATGAGATACAGAGGATAGAATACTACCATAACAGCAGCTATCTCGAACACGGCGGCGCTCCGGAAAAGGCCGCCAAAAGCGCCTTTGTTTCAGCCATCGACACCTGGCTTAAGCAGAACGGCAAATACAACAAAAACGAGAGTAAAATAACCTGGAACGATGTGACCGACAGTCTTGTGCTGGTGACTAACTGCTTTTCAACGACCGTCAGCTATGAAAATCAGACAAAAAAGAGCATAACCAACAAATTCATTCAGGAGGCCATGACCGAGTTCATACGCCACAGCCTTGAGGTCTATTTTATTGAAAATATGCCCGAGGCCGAGCGAATAGGGGCTCAGGTGCTGCTGAACAAGAGAAGCCGTGAAACCGCCGAAAAGACCCGTACCAACATGAAGAAAAAGCTTAGCGCGGCCATGGACGTGACAAATCGGGTCAAGAAGTTTGTGGACTGCCGCAGCAAGGACGTGAACGAGCGTGAGCTCTACATAGTCGAGGGCGACAGCGCCAAGGGCAGCGTGGTTCTGGGCCGCGACGCGGGCTTCCAGGCGGTAATGCCCATAAGGGGCAAGATACTCAACTGCTTCAAGGCCGACTTTGACAAGATTTTCGGCAGCCCCATCATAACCGACCTTATAAAGGTGCTGGGCTGCGGCGTCGAGGTAAAGACAAAGGCCAACAAGGAGTTCGGAGAGTTTGACATAAATAATCTCCGCTGGAACAAAATAATCATCTGTACCGACGCGGACTTTGACGGCTATCACATCCGCACCCTTGTTATAACCATGATATATACTCTGATGCCCACCCTTATCAAGGAGGGAAAGGTATTTATCGCGGAGTCCCCGCTGTTTGAGATAAACTGCAAGGATAAGACCTATTTCGCGTACAATGAGCGGGAAAAGGTGGAAATTTTGGCCAAGCTCCCGGACAAGGGTGTGGATATCCAGCGCAGCAAGGGCCTTGGCGAAAACGAGCCCGAGATGATGAGCCGTACCACCATGAACCCCAAAACCCGCCGCCTTATCCAGATTATGCCCGAGGATGCCGCCGCAACCGCGGAGATGTTTGATTTGCTCCTGGGCGACAACCTGTCGGGGCGCAAGGATTTTATCGCCGTAAACGGAAGTAAGTATATAGACCTTACGGACGTGTCGTGAGAGGGTGAGGATTAAACGGCGCAGTCACCCCATTTTCCGCAGGGGAGCGCATTGCGCTCCCGCTGTAACGGGTACGGTAAAAATGGCAGAGATTGCGGGAAGGACTCGGTACTTTTAAGGAGGAACAACGAATGACCATTGAGAAAGCGCGGCCCGAGGATGCCCGGGAAATGGCGAAAATTGTAAGGACTGCGTGGCAGACCGCCTACGCCGGTATTGTGCCCGAAAGTTATCTTAAAAATCTGCTTGCGCCAATGGAGCTGGACAAGCTCGAACGGTTTTTTATAAACTGTATAACTCAAAACTGGAATAACAACTACATTATGACTGACGAAAACGGTCGCTGCGGTGTATTTACCTTTGGCGTTTCCCGTGATAAAGGGGACGATGGCGGCGAGCTGGTGGGCATATACATACTCGACGGCAGCCGAGGGAAGGGCTATGGCAGACAAAGCATAGAGTTTGCCGAATGTATCCTCAAGGAGCGATTTTCTTCGATGTCACTTTGGGTGCTGGAGGACAACAACCGGGCCATCGGCTTTTATGAACGCATGGGCTTCCGCTCCACCGGCGAAAAAAGGGAAATTGAGCTGGGGAAAAAGCTTTACGAACTGAAGATGGTGAAAAGTATATAATCGGAGGCAAATCATGCGGCGAACGCCTGTAAAACTGAACGTAACCGATTTTCCTTTGCCGTTGCTACCTTATCTCGAAAACGTCTCCGTATACGACAGCAGCTGTTCACGGGCGGCAAGGGTGATATTCATAGACCGTGACGGCGGATATTACCTCAAATCCGCAGCTAAGGGCGAGCTGGAAAAGGAAGCGGCCATGACCCGGTACTTTCACAAAAAGGGCCTTGGGGCGGAGGTAATAAGCTACATATCCGGCGAAAGGGACTGGCTGCTGACGGCCCGGGTGCCCGGTGAGGACTGTACCCGCGCCGAATATCTGGCCCGTCCCGAGCGGCTGGCGGCCCTGCTTGGCGAGCGTATGAGGCTCCTTCACGAAACGGACTTCGACCGCTGTCCGGTGAAAAACCGCCTGGCAGACTACTATGCCGCCGTGGAGAAGGGCTTTCGGGAAAAGCGGTTTGACGATCTTAACTATCCAGATAAAAGTGGGTTTTCCTCGCCGGAGGAAGCGTACCGGACCGCCGTTGACGGAAAAGGGCTGCTCAAGGCCGACACTCTTATACACGGCGACTTTTGCCTGCCCAATGTGATGCTCGACAACTGGCGGTTCAGCGGCTTTATCGACATTGGCAACGGCGGCGTGGGAGACAGGCACATTGACATTTTCTGGGCGCTGTGGTCATTGAATTATAACCTTAAAACCGACAAATACGCGAACCGCTTCATGGACGCTTACGGCAGGAACAAAATTGACCCCGAGGCGCTTAGAATTGTGAGCGCCTGCGAGACATTCGGGTAAAGGGGTTGTAAAAAAACTCACTATGTAATCTGGAGGCACGGGGCTGTCCAAAAAATCGTGCAGAACGGCGTCGGAACAAGCGTTGCATCGCTTGTTCCGATTTTTTCAAAATCGGAACAATGGCTCGCGCCGCTGTTCCTCCTTTTCCACACAAACAACTTCGTTGTTTGTGTGGAGCGGTACCGCCCTCGGCGGCTTGAGGGCAAGCCGCCCTACGTCGTCGCAAGCCTAACTTCGCTTGCGGTGACTTTTTATGCTTCGCAAAAAGTCACCGCTTGGCTCGTTCGGCTGCTCCTCCTTTTCCCCACAAAGCCTGTCGGCTTTGCGGGGGCCCCATGACCGCCGTCCCTCATGACGGACAAAAAACTCGCAAAAGGTTGGTAGTGAGCCAAAGCCGTCGCAAGGGCCGCTTTAGGCCCGAAGCAGGCGACGCGAACGTGACCTTTTGCGAAAAAGGAGGGGCAAGCCCTTGTGCTCCGACGCCGCCGATGGTGATTTTCGTTCGTAGTTCAAGGGCATAAAACAAAAAGAAAACCGTCTTTTTCTTGTAAAAAGGCGGTTTTTCCATATTAATTCATAGTTTTGATTTTATGTTGGGTTTATAAAAATATAAATTTGCCTTAAATTAAGTCATTTAGCCCTTGAGCGGCCCGCGCCGGAGGATTACTTATTATGCGCCGGTATTGAGAAAATCATATTTTTGTATATATCCTTCATGGTGTCGTTGCCGTAAGTGTCGTCGAGAAATTCCTCCACGGCGTTCCCGGCCTCGCTGCCTAAGAGACGGTCGCGCCAGCGCAGCACCGCCGCCGCGGAAAGCAGCATATTTGCCGCCATGAACACCGAAAGCACAATGCTGCTCACGTTCCAGACGGGACTTTTCATCTCGTCGAGGAAGCGTACCAGAATAGGAAAAACGAGCCGCGCAAAAATTATTCCGAGCAAGCCCCACATCAGAGTGTGCCTGAGACTGATGCGTCCCGCAAAATTCACGGGATATTGGCTGTAGTCCCAGGAAACCGAGCCGAAAATCACTTCCTGCAGGAGGCTGCCTATGTACTCCACAATGTCGCCCGCGCCCGAAAAGAGAACAAACTGCAGGGGCAGACTTTTTTCCTTCGTGAACACGGACACGGTGTATACGGCCATGGCGCCGAAGCCGTAAATTATGCAGAAAGGCCCGATAACAGTGGCCGAATGGTTCCCCCACGAGCCGGTTTTCAGGATATCCCAAAGGCCCTCGATAACATAGCCGGCGACGCTGCCAACAAGAAATATCCAGAAAAGTGAGCAGTATTTGATTTTTTTATCCGCGGAATTATTTACCGCTGAATTATTTGTTCCGGTCTCGGCAAATTCCACGGCCGGCTCACCTCCGTTCTGTGTGCTTATATTACAATATATCATATTTCTTATAAAATGTCAATACAATTCCTCTATTTTGACCTTATCAGCCACATTGAGGCGGTGGCGAAGTCGCCGTGCGGAAATTGTACCGATATGCCGCGGTTCATAAGCATATCCCCCATATAGGTCCGGCCGGTGAGCCTGTCGGTGTACGGCGCCGACGGGTCAAGGCCCTTCAGCCGTATCTGCACATTGGCGCTGTTTGGTTCAAAAAGCATTTTTGTAAACGTAACATATGCCTTCGACTTGTCCTTCGCCACGCTCATCCAGCCGCCCACGTTACATTTGAATGGGTCCGAAAGCCGGTAAAAGTCGCCGTATTCCACCGTCGTCCGCAGTTCACGGCAAAGGGCCGTCTGGTCCTTTATCGCCCGCAAATCGCTTTCCGGCAGCTTGGTGATGTCCAGCTCGTAGCCGAAGTTGCCGCTGAGAGCCACGTCGCCGCGGGTATTCATGGATACCGGACGCCGGGTGTACTGGTTCGGCCCGTCGGTAACATGGCTGCCCATGGTGGACGGGGGATAGGCCAGGGAGGTTCCGTACTGTATGTATACCCGCTCCATGGGGTCGGTGTCGTCGCTGGTCCATATCTGCGGCATATAGCAGAGCACGCCCGCGTCAAAGCGGCCGCCGCCGGCGCTGCAGCCCTCGAAAAGAATATTCGGGTGGGCGTCTGTAATGGCGCTCATTATGCGGTAGTACCCAAGCGTATACTCGTGGTTGAAGCCCTTGCGGGGCATATCGGTGACGTAGCGGTTCATGTCCCACTTGACGTATTCGATGTTTGCGCTGTCAAGGACGGAGTTCACGGCGTTTATGACATAGTCCTGTACCTCCCCGCGAGTCAGGTCAAGCACAAGCTGGCTTCGGGCCAGGCCGGGGGCGCGGATTCCGGAGCTTACGGCCCAGTCCGGGTGGGCGCGGTAGAGGTCGCTGTCGGGACTGACCATTTCCGGCTCGAACCAAAGACCGAATTTCAGGCCGAGACTGTTGACCTTTTCCGCAAGTCCGCCAATGCCCGAGGGCAGCTTTTCAAGATTTACCACCCAGTCCCCAAGGCTGCACCGGTCATTGTTCCTTTTGCCGAACCAGCCGTCGTCAAGCACGAAAAGCTCAATGCCGAGCTCCTTCGCAAGAGAGGCGATGGACAGTAGCTTTTCTTCGTCGAAGTCCATGTATGTGGCCTCCCAGTTGTTTATGAGGATAGGCCGCTCGGCGCGGGCAAATTTCCCGCGGCAGATGCGCTCGCGTATAAAGTCGTGGAAGGTGCGTGAAAGCTCGCCCAGTCCGTCGGCCGCCGCCAGCAGACATTCGGGAGTGGTAAAGCTCTCGCCGGGGGCAAGGGTCTTTTCAAACATAAATGGATTTATGCCCGAATTTATCCTTGTCCGTCCGCGCTGGTCAACTTCTATCTCCGTGGAGTGGTTGCCGCTGTAGACAGGCATTATTCCAAGGCAGAAGCCGCTGTCCTCGGTGGCGAGGGAGTCCTTGACAATCACGAACGGATTGATTTGATGCCCGCTGCCGCCTCTGGCGTTGGATATATCGTACACTCCCGGCACAAGGCGGTTTTCGGCAATGTGACGTTCCCGCCCCCAGGAGCCGTGGAGGTGCATTTCGCTCAGGCCGAGGCGCGGAAGCTCCACCGAGGCCGAATAGGCCCGGTCAAGGGTGACGCTGCCGTCTCCCTCGTTGGTTATTACGGCGCTGCGGCAAAGTACGCCATACGAGTCGTAAACGGTGTAATTTAGCTCCGCGCGGACCTTTGCGTCCTTGTCCCGCAGGGTGACGGTCAGGGTCTCGGCCCCGTCGCCAAGGGCGGAGGGCAGACCGGGGAGAGGGGGCTTGCCATCGGTTATTTTGTGGCCGGCATACTTAAGCGCCAGCCCCGCCGGGCCGCAGCTCACCGCCGGCCGGCGCAAATCGGTGTGGCCGTAGCCGGGGTATTCCTGCCTCAGCTCGTCGAGACAGACCCCGTCGGCATCCTCGGTCTGGACGCACCACCAGCCGCGGCTGTCCTCGGGATAGGGAACCGGGGCGATTTTCTCCCCGATATAATCGTGCAGGAGAAAACCCTCGCGGCTGACCCTCATAACATAGCTGAAATTTTTCCCTTCAAGGAAAAACATATCGTCAATTTTCTTTATCACGGTATCACTCCTTTCTTCTACTTTATCATAAACGGTAATTTTTTGCAATATCATATTGCAAAAAATTGCCGTTTATGATAGAATAACAGAAGTTTGATTTGAACGGAGAGCGAACAATGAAATTTTTCGACTTTAAGGAAGGCGTCATCGGCGGCGTGCCGATAGCCCTGGGCTATCTGTCGGTGTCCTTCGCCTACGGCATAATGGCCGCCGGGGGAGGGCTGGACGTGCTCAGCGCGGTGATGATATCCATGACCAACCTCACCAGCGCGGGCCAGCTTGCCGGCACTCAGCTGATATTTGAAGGGGCCGCCTATATACAGATAGCCGTGACCACCTTTGTGATAAACCTTCGCTATATGCTCATGAGCCTTTCCCTCTCTCAGCGGGTGGAAAGCTCGATGACCGTCCCTCAGCGGTTGTTTGTCTCCTTCGGCATAACCGACGAGATTTTTGCCGTTGCGTATCAGCGCGAAAAAGCGCCCAACGCCTCCTATATGGCGGGGCTCATTTCGCTGCCCTACGCGGGCTGGGCCATCGGAACCTTCCTTGGCTGTACGGCGGGCGGTCTCCTGCCGCCGAGACTTTGCAGCGCCTTGGGTATAGCTATCTACGGAATGTTCGTGGCGATAGTGATACCTCAGTGCCGGAAGGAACATTCCTGCCTTGTGGTGGTGGTAGTGGCGGCGGTACTGTCCTGTCTGCTCAAATATGTGCCGGCTTTGTCGGCGGTGCCCACCGGCTGGGCGATAATAATCTGCACCGTGGCGGCCTCCCTGCTTGGCGCGGCGCTTTTCCCCTTGGAGGAGGATGAAGCGTGAACACATACATTTTTATTTCCGTAATGGTGATGGCCCTTGTGACGTATCTGGTGCGCATGGCCCCGCTCACTCTCATGCGTGGCAGGCTCAAAAGCCGTTTCCTGCGCTCGGCCCTGGCCTACGCCCCTTATGCGGTGCTGGCGGCGATGACGGCGCCCCAAATACTCTATTCCACCTCTTCGCCGCTGTCGGCGTTGGCGGGCTTTGTTGCCGCTGTGATACTGGCCTTCATGAGGCGCAGTCTCCTTACCGTGGCTCTCGGGGCTTCGGCGGCGGTATTTATTGCGGAATTTTTTATAATTCCGTGAAAAAACACTTGACAAATCTTGAGATATGTGCTATAATGCCATGGTAACCGCGTAGAAAAGGCTTAAGTGATATATTATCCGCCTTAATAGCGAGTCTGTATAAACGGGAGGTGCAACAGTATGTACGCGATAATCAAGACCGGCGGCAAGCAGTATCAGGTAAAGACCGGCGACGTAATTTTCGTCGAGAAGCTGAACGCCGAGGCCGGAGCCGAGGTCACCTTTGACCAGGTCCTCGCGGTGGGCGGCGACGCCGGATTTAAGGCCGGTACGCCCGTGGTTGAGGGCGCAAGCGTGACCGCCAAGGTCATCAGTCAGGGCAAGGACAAGAAAATCTATGTTTTCAAGATGAAGTCCAAGAAGGGCTACAGAAACAAGACCGGCCACCGTCAGCCTCATACGAAGGTTGAGATAACGGCCATCAACGCCTAAGCCATGATAAAGTTTGGCTTTTATCGTGACGGCGAAGGGAAAATCACCAGGCTTAACATAAAGGGTCACGCCGGATACGCGGAAAAAGGCTACGACATAGTCTGCTCCGCCGTCAGCACCGCTCTGTGGATGGCCATGAAGGGCATTGAGGAGCAGGGGCTGGCCGGTATTGACTATGAGGAAGACGACGGCTATGTGGACTGCCACATTACGGCCGAACGCGAAAGCGGGGCCGAGGCCATACTTAAAAGTCTGGAGATAACGGTTTTCGAGCTGGCAAAGCAATTTAAAGAGAATATCTTCATCGTCAACGGTGAAGATTTGCACAACGACGATCGAGAGGAGTGAAAATAATGTTCGCACTTAACATTCAGTTGTTCGCTCATAAAAAGGGTGTCGGTTCCACTAAGAACGGCCGCGACAGCGAGTCCAAGCGTCTTGGCGCCAAGCGCGCCGACGGTCAGGCGGTGTTGGCCGGCAACATCCTCGTTCGCCAGAGAGGTACTAAAATCCATCCCGGCGTGAACGTGGGCATCGGAAGCGACGACACTCTCTACGCTCTTATTGACGGCAAGGTAAAGTTCGAGCGTAAGGGCAGAGATAAGAAACAGGTAAGCGTATATTAAAAAAAGGCGGCCGTGGCCGCCTTTTTTGTTAAAAGGAGCGACATAATGAACAAGGATCTTACACAGGGGCGGCCGGACGGCGTGCTGTGGAGCTTCGCCCTGCCGATGCTGCTCAGCGTGGCCTTTCAGCAAATATACAGCATAGCCGACAGCGTGATAGTCGGCAAATTTGTCAGCGGCGGCGCGTTGGCGGCGGTGAGCGCGTCCTATCCCATAACCATGATATTCATGGCGGTGGCCACCGGTCTCAGCGCCGGCGCGGGAGTGGTGATTTCCCGTCAGTTCGGCGGGGGAGAGTACGCCAGGGTAAAGACCTCCTCATCGACGGCCATTATTTCTGCCTCCGCCGCGGGCGGGGCGATGACACTGATAGGGTTGATTTTTTCGTCGCCCATGCTCAGGCTTCTCGGGACGGACGCGGGCATAATGGACGACTCGGTGCTGTACCTTAACATATACTGCGCGGGGCTGGTGTTTCTGCTGCTGTACAATATATGCAACGGGGTGTTCACCGCCCTTGGCGACAGCCGAACGCCCCTTGTGCTGCTGATATTTTCGTCGGTCCTGAATATAATATTGGATTTGATTTTCGTCATCGTCTGTCACTGGGGCGTTGGCGGCGCGGCCTGGGCCACTCTCATCGCTCAGGGACTGAGCTCGTTGATTTCCCTGTTTATGCTGATTAAAAGGCTGGCCGGCATGGAGGGCGGCGAGTTCCGGCGTTATTCCTTTTCGGCGCTGAAGAGCATACTTAAGATAGGCGTCCCCAGTATTTTGCAGTCAAGCTTCGTGTCGGTGGGCAACCTGTTCATTCAGGCCAGGGTAAACGCTTTCGGCGTCGATGTTATCGCCGGCTACGGCGCGGCAATAAAGCTCAACACCTTCGCCGTCACCTGTTTTACCACCGTCAGCAACGCCATATCCTCATTTACGGCCCAGAACATGGGCGCGAAGCAGGTGGATCGGGTGGAGCGGGGGCTTAAGGCGGGAATAAGGATGATGATAGTTATCGCCCTGCCCTTTACGCTGCTTTTGACTATTTTCGGCGGCGAAACGATGGGCCTTTTCACCAAGGTCAGCGACGCGGCCATAGTTGAGGTGGGGCGCAAAATGCTGCTGATAATAGCGCCCTTTTACGTCTTTGTGGGCACTAAAATCGTGGTGGACGGCATACTGCGGGGCAGCGGAGCCATTTATGCGTTTACCACCGCCACCTTTGTGGACCTTGTGCTGCGGGTGGCGCTCTGCTACATATTCTCGGCCTTCTGGGAAGAAACAGGCATCTGGATGGCCTGGCCCGTGGGCTGGATAATTTCCACCGGAGTGTCCTTCGCCTTCTATAAGAGCGGTCGTTGGAAAAGGTGTTGAAAAGGGATTGTAAATATTGGAGGCGCGGGTCTGCCGAAAACCCGCGAAAAACAATGTCGCCGCAAGCAAAATCTCGCTTGCGGCGACTTTTTTACGGTTGCTGTTTTTTATGAAAACTTATTATTCCGCCGGTACCAAAGTCCATTCATATTTTTCGGCGGACTGAATGGCCATACCGTCCTCGTCAACGGCGAGATACAGGCCGCTGTGCTGGGCCTGGAAGGATACCGTTCCGTTGCCGTTGTCAATTATGAGCCAGGTCTGGTTGGCGTTGCGGGACAGGGTGTAGGCCAGCGCCGACGCGCCCTCGTCCATGCTGACGCCGCTGATGTCTATGGCGTAGCCGGAGTCGGTGTCGGTAATGTAGCCCACATTGTTGGGCAGCTTGCTGATACTCCACTTGTTTTCGTCGCCAAGTAGACAGAGCTGGGCGCCCAAATCGGAGGAGCCGGGAGCCAGATACTGGTCGTCGGACATGATGTAGAACTCGCCCATGCCCTCGACCTTTTCAACGGGGGTGAGAGTGAAGGGCACGGAAACGGAGACGTTATTCGTGGGAGCCGAGAAATGCGCGTCGGTCAGCATTGTCGCGACGAGCGAGCCGTCCTCCGCCAAATCCAGGCCGTATCCGCTTTCTGTGGCAATGAGGGTATAAAACTCATCGTCTCCGGCGTAATCGTTCCGTGTACGGTACAGGCCAAAGGCGGTGGAGCCGTCGAAGGAAGCCTCGGCTGCGGTGCCAAAGAAGTTGTTGGGCAGGAACAGCGCCTTGCCGTCGGCCTTGGAATAGAGCTTTACAAGCTGGTCGTCAAGGACGGATATCTGCCAAAGCTGATTATCGGCCTGGGTATCCTTTTCCATGGTGACCTTACCGTCGTTGTTGGTGAGAGCCTTGCCGTCGTAGGTCAGAGCGTAGTACATACCCTCGTCCACGCCGTCGGTGTCGCCTATCTTTTCGGTCAGGATTTGATACTCGTCCTTATACTGGGCGTAGTAGTCATTGTCAATGTTGTACAGGGCCGCGCGGTAGGTCATGGTGCGGTTGGGGTAAATCTTTTCGATGGCGGCAATGCGCTCGTCGTCGCCGCGGGACATGAGATACAGACGGCTGAACTCGCCAAAGTCCTCCCAGCGGTTGGTCTTGCCGTAGCCGGAGGTGGGGATAATGTCGGCGTTTATGGCTCTGCGCCATACGTCGTCGCCGACCTTGAAGTCGCTGTCTATTACGTGGCCCAGCTCGTGGGCAAACATGGTCAGCATACCGTCAACGTCGAACTTGCTGGCGGTGTTGTTCCATATTTCGCCGTCCCAGGCGTTCCAGGTGCCGAAGTTGTCGCCGGTGTAGTAGAAGTGGCGGAGGGTCTTGCGAACGGGAGGCTCAAAACAGGCCACGGCCTCGCATACCTTACGGACGTGCTCCTCGTCGTTCTCGTCCACGGTCTCTACGGTGAAGGTGTGGATATCGTCGGGGCCGTTGCACTCCATGTTTATTGTCCAGACGTAATAGTCCTTGCCCTCCGGGTCGTCGAGAACCTCGGGATTGGTGTCGTGGGTGCGGGTCACGCCGGCTATCTCATAGTTGGCGGTGAGCTTTTCACGCATCCAGCCGCCGAGGAGGTCGCTGTAGGTGATGTCGAGACAGTCCATGATGAGCTGCTGCTGGGTCTCCTTGTCCGCCTCGAGGAAGTTGTTCTGGCGCAGATAGGTCTCGGCGTTGGTCTTAGCACTCTCGCTGAAGTCAACGTCGGTAAAGAAGTAGGAGTTGAAACGCTCCTGATAATAGGGATCAAGCTCCTTGAAAGCCTCGGTGCCGGCCACGGCCTCCACGGGATTTACGTACTCGGACACATAGTCCAGCCGCCATTCGGCCTCTTCGTCCCTGGCGACCTGTATGACTCTGTCCGCGGCAAGGCCGGTTGCGTGAGCGTCGTCGCCCACAGCATTGAGGAAGAGCTTGCTGTAAACGGGGGAAATGACGTAACCTTCGCCGAGCCGGTTGAAGGTAAACTGCTGGTTGGTGCCGCCGGCAAGGGTGTACTGTATGAGCTTGCCGCCGATGTCAAGGGACCAGGAGTTGACGTCCATGGCAAGGTCGGTGGCCTTGTTGACAACGGTGTAGGTGTGCACTCCCTTGGGACGAACCAGCCAGAGCTGTTCGTCGCTGCCGTTGTCGGGCGCCAGATAAAGCTCGGTGGCGAGTATCTGGTCACGGCGGGTATGGGTGACCTCCTCGGTGGTGCCGTCCTCATTGGTGACGGTCTCGGTCACATCCTCGGCGGCCAGGGGGGGAGCGGTCAGGTACTGACCGTTGAGGCTTATCTTATAATAGCCGGTCTGTATTTCAGCGGCGGTGGTGTCGTAGGCGATTGTGCCCTGTCCGATTGTAACGTCGTAGGGCAGGTCGGTAAGGCCCTCCGCGTCAACGAAGGTTGTGCCGTCCTTAACGGGAAACCCCTCGTCGCCGGGTGTAAACACATACTCCGGGTCAGCGTAGGTGCCGGCCTTGACGGTGTTGGTCTCGGCGTCGTAATTGACGCTGTAGCCCATGGCCTGAAGCACTGCCCGAAGGGGAACAAGATTGCCGTCAACCTCGGGCACGGGGTCGCCGTTGACGTTTACCTGCTTTACTTCCGTCCCGTCAACCGTTATCACCGGCGCGGCGAAAGCGCCGGCGGCCAGTGAAAAGCACAGTATGAGGGAGAGAAGTATGAATGAAAATTTCTTCATAGGTTATCACTCCTTTTAAATTTATATGTATATTGTACTACTGATTAAAAATATTGTCAATAATTTTATGTAAATTTTCACTTGCATTTTTTCCCGTAATAATGTAAAATAAAAATAATAATTTTATGTATTGGACGGATATGTATATGAGCGAGATGCTGACACTGGAAAAATTTGAAGAGGCCGCCGAAAAGGTAAAGGAGGTCACGCTTGAGACAAAACTGGTCTACAGCGAGTACCTCAGCGAGCAGACGGGCGGAAAAATCTATCTCAAGCCCGAGAATATGCAGTTTACCGGAGCGTACAAGGTCCGCGGCGCCTATTACAAGATAAGCTCTCTGTCCGACGAGGAGCGGGCCAGGGGCCTTATTACCGCCTCCGCCGGCAACCATGCTCAGGGCGTGGCCTATGCCGCCAGAAAGTACGGGGTCAAGGCTACCATTGTGATGCCCAAGTCCACGCCGCTTATGAAGGTGAACCGCACCAAGGGCTACGGGGCCAACGTCGTCCTTTGGGGCGACGTGTACGACGAAGCCTGCGCTTACGCGCTTGAGCTGGCGGAAAAGGAGGGCCTGACCTTCATACACCCCTTTGACGACCTTACGGTTGCCACCGGACAGGGCTCCATCGCCATGGAAATATTCAAGGAGCTGCCCCTTGTGGACTACCTTCTGGTGCCCATAGGCGGCGGCGGATTGGCGGCGGGGGTGTCCACCCTTGCCAAGCTCATGCACCCCGGCGTCAAGGTCATCGGCGTCGAGCCGGCCGGGGCCGCCTGCATGAAGGCGTCTCTTGAAAAGGGGGAGGTGACTACCCTCCCTGCCGTCAACACAATTGCCGACGGCACCGCGGTGAAAACCCCGGGCGTGAATATTTTCCCTTACATACGGAAAAACATAGACGATATAGTGACGGTCGAGGACGAGGACCTTATCGTCTCATTCCTGGACATGGTGGAAAACCATAAGATGATAGTTGAAAACAGCGGCCTGCTTTCCGTGGCGGCGCTTAAGCAGCTGGACCTTAAGGGCAAAAAGGCCGTCGCTATACTCAGCGGCGGAAATATGGACGTAATAACCATGAGCAGCATCGTCCAGCACGGCCTTATCCAGCGGGACAGGATATTCACGGTTTCCGTGCTTTTACCGGACAGGCCCGGCCAGCTTTCGGCGGTCGCGGACGTCATCGCCAGGGAGGACGGTAACGTTATTAAGCTTGAGCACAACCAGTTCGTTGCCACCAACCGCAACGCGGCCGTCGAGCTGAAAATCACCCTCGAAGCCTACGGCGCGGAGCACAAGGCGCGTATACTCAAGGCTCTGGAGGAGACCGGTTACAGACCGAAGCTTATACGTGTGATATTATAACTTAATGAAATTTGCTTTTATGACAAAAAGCACTTGACAAATCTGAAAAAAAATATACAATATTAAGTAATGGTTATTTAATGCAAGGAGGCATTTTATGATACTCAACGGCAGTCAGATTTTAGCGGAGGTTCTGGTAGAGCAGGGTGTGGATACACTCTTCGGTTACCCCGGCGGCGCCATTCTCAATATCTGCGACGCCCTTTACGACTACCGCGATGAAATAAAGCAGTATATTACCGCTCACGAGCAGGGGGCCAGCCACGCGGCCGACGGCTACGCCCGGGCCACCGGAAAGACCGGCGTCGTCCTGGCTACCAGCGGCCCCGGCGCGACTAACCTCGTGACCGGCATTGCGACGGCGTATATGGACAGCGTGCCCATGGTTGCCATCACCGGCAACGTGGGGACAGACCTTATCGGCAGAGACAGCTTTCAGGAGGTATACATCGCCGGTATAACCATGCCGATAACCAAGCATAACTTTGTCGTGCGCCGGGTCGAGGACCTGGCGGACACGCTCAGGGCGGCGTTCCGCATAGCCAACACCGGCCGCAAGGGTCCGGTGCTGGTTGACATACCCAAGGACGTCACCGCGGCGAAGTGCGAGTTCGTCCCCGGCAAAAAGCAGGAAAACACCTATGTCACCCATGTGAGCGACGAGGAAATAGAGGCCGCGGCCGATATCATCAATAAGGCACGGCGCCCCTTCATTTATTTCGGCGGCGGCGTGGGCAGCTCAAAGGCTTGTCAGGACCTGCGCGAGCTTATGCGGAAGGCCGAGATACCCGCCGCGCACACTTTGATGGCCGCGGGCATCGTGGGCTGCGACGAGCCGCTTAACCTCGGCCTTATGGGTATGCACGGCCGTCTTTCCGCCAACAAAGCGGCGGACAAGGCCGACGTCCTCATTGCCGTAGGCACCCGCTTCAGCGACCGGGTGGCCCTCAATACCGAAAAGTTCGCCAAGGACGCGACAATAATCCAGATAGATATCGACCCCAGCGAGGTAAATAAAAATGTCATTGTGGATCACAGCATCGTGGGCGACGTCAAGGATATACTCACGCGGCTCATTCCCCTTGTCAACGAGGCAAAGCACACCGAGTGGATGGAGCAGATAAACAAGTGGAGAGACGAGGACAAAAAGCCCGTGGACGACCCGTCCGTGCTCAAGCCCCACCAGATAATGGCGGAGATTTCCCGTCAGGCCGGTGAGAACGCCATTTATGTCACCGATGTCGGCCAGCACCAGATGTGGGCGGCCCAGTTCTGCCGCCACCTCCATTCCCGCAGCTTCCTCACCAGCGGCGGCCTCGGAACAATGGGCTTTGGCTACGGCGCGGCTATCGGCGCGAAGATAGCTTTCCCCAACAGGCCCGTTATCCACATCACCGGCGACGGCTCCTTCCATATGAACATGAACGAGTGCTGTACGGCGGTGAGCTATAATATACCGGTCGTTACCGTCATAATGAACAACAGCGTGCTCGGCATGGTGCGCCAATGGCAGACCGTGTTCTATAACCGCCGTTACAGCGGCAGCGAGCCGGAGCGCGTCACCGATTACGTAAAGGTGGCCGAGGGCTTCGGAGCCAAGGGCTACAGGTGCGAAAACCTCGAGCAGTTCAGTAAGGCCCTCGAGATGGCGATGAAGGACAATTGCCCCGTTTGGATAGAGTGCGTCATAGATCGTGAGGAAAAGGTACTGCCGATGATACCGGGCGGCGGCACCGTAGATGACGTGATGGAGGAATAAGCCATGACAGACAAGAAAAATAAACAGGTGCTCAGCCTTCTTGTGGACAATCACAGCGGCGTGCTTGCTCGGGTGGCCAGTCTTTTCTGCCAGAGGGGTTTCAATATTGACAGCCTCACGGTATCCAACACGGATAATCCCGAGATCTCGCGCATAACCATTGTGACCGAGGGCGACAAGCAGATGCTTGAGCAGATAATCAAACAGACCGGCAAGCTTGAGGAGACGCGGAATGTCGTCCACCTTAAGCCCGAGGACAGCCTCCTCAGAGAGCTGCTGCTGGTAAAGGTGGCCGCCGACCACAGGGTGCGCCGTGAGATATGCAGCATATGTGAGATTTACAGGGCCAAGATAGTCGATTTGACGGTGACAAGCCTTATAGTTGAGCTCACAGGCAGCCCCAGCAAGATAGACGGCTTCATGGAGATGATGAAGGAGTACCAAATCATCGAAATGTGCCGCACGGGTATCACGGCTCTGGCCCGCGGAGACGTATCCCACGGAATAAAATAAGGACAGACAGGGCGGCAACGTCCTATCAAATATAAAATAAAGGAGATTTTTGAAATGATTACCAAGTATTATGACAGTGACTGCAATCTGGGTATGCTGGACGGCAAGACCGTCGCCATAATCGGCTACGGCAGCCAGGGCCATGCCCACGCTCAGAACCTTCACGAGAGCGGCGTAGACGTTGTCGTTGGTCTGCGCAGGGACAGCTCCAGCTGGGCCAAGGCTGAAGAGGCCGGTCTCAAGGTCATGGAGGTGGAGGATGCCGCCGAAGCCGGCGATCTTGTAATGATGCTGGTTCCCGATGAGATAGCCGCCGACATCTACAACACCCAGGTCGCCAAGCATATGAAGCCCGGCAACGCCCTTATGTTTGCTCACGGCTTCAACATCCACTTCAAGGCCATCAATCCCGCTCCCGAGCTGGACGTTATCATGGTGGCCCCCAAGGGTCCAGGCCACACCGTTCGTTCTCAGTACGTTGAGGGCAAGGGCGTGCCCAGCCTTATCGCCGTATATCAGGACGCCACCGGTCACGCCAAGGATTATGCCCTCGCTTACGCCAGCGGCATCGGCGCCGGACGCGCCGGTATCCTTGAGACAACCTTCCGTGAGGAGACCGAGACCGACCTCTTCGGTGAGCAGTGCGTTCTCTGCGGCGGCGTTACCGAGCTGATGAAGGCTGGTTTTGACACCCTTGTAGAGGCCGGTTACGAGCCTGAGATGGCCTACTTCGAGTGCATCCATGAGATGAAGCTCATCGTTGACCTTATCAACAGCGGCGGCTTCGCCATGATGAGATATTCCATTTCCAATACCGCCGAGTACGGCGACTACCGCACCGGCAAGCGCCTCATCACCGAGGATACCCGCAAGGAAATGAAGAAGGTTCTTTCCGAAATCCAGGACGGCACCTTTGCCAGCGAGTTCATGCAGGAATTCTCTTCCGGCCGCAAGATTAAGTTCCTTGCCACCCGCCGCGTAGAGAGCGAGCATCTGCTTGAAAAGGTGGGCAAAGAGCTTCGCAAGATGATGAGCTGGCTCAAGAAATAAACATATCGTGTCGGGGGCGTATCACAATGCGCCCCCGCATTGTGACAGGAGGAAGTAAAATGGAACTCAGAAGCGCAAATGTTACTCAGGGCGTGGAGCGCGCCCCCAACAGAAGCCTTTTCTATGCCATGGGCTACACAAAGGAGGAGCTTGACCGTCCTCTTATCGGTGTTGTCAGCGCACACAGCGAGATAGTGCCCGGGCATTTTCACCTTGACAAGCTGGCCGAGGCCGTAAAAGCGGGCGTGCGCATGGCCGGCGGCACCCCCATCGAGGTGCCTTCCATAGGCGTGTGCGACGGCATCGCCATGGGACATATCGGTATGAAATACAGCCTCGCCAGCCGTGAGCTTATAGCCGACAGCGTTGAGACCATGGCAATGGCTCACCAGTTCGACGGCCTTGTGCTCATTCCTAACTGCGACAAAATAGTGCCCGGCATGGTAATGGCCGCCGTGCGTCTCGATATCCCCGCCATCGTGTGCAGCGGCGGCCCCATGATGGCCGGACGCTTTGACGGCGAGGAGATAAGCCTTTCAAAGATGTTTGAGGCTGTCGGCTCGTACAAGGCCGGAATAATCGACGGGGCCAAGCTTCAGGAATGTGAGGAGGGCGCCTGTCCCGGCTGCGGAAGCTGCGCCGGAATGTATACCGCCAACAGCATGAACTGCCTGTGCGAGTCCCTCGGCATAGCCCTGCCCGGCAACGGAACCATTCCCGCTGTACATAGCGGCCGCACTCTCCTCGCCAAGCACGCTGGCATGGCAATTATGGAGCTGGTAAAGAAGGGCATCACCGCCCGTCAGATAATAAATGAGAAATCCATCCGCAACGCTTTGGCCTGCGATATGGCCCTCGGATGCAGCTCTAACAGCGTGCTGCACCTTATCGCCATTTCAAACGAGGCCGGAGTGCCCGTTGACCTCAATCTGTTTAACGAGATGAGCGCCAAGGTGCCCAACCTCTGTCACCTTGCTCCCGCCGGTCCCACGCATATGCAGGACCTGAACCTCGCCGGCGGCATCCCCGCGGTCCAGGCCGAGCTTATCAAGGGCGGCCATATCGACCCCAGCGCGCTTACCGTTACCGGCAAGACCGTCGGCGAAAACGTCAAGGGCGCGTACATCAAGGACGAGACACAGATACGTCCCCTCACCAATCCCTACAGTCCCACCGGCGGCATCCAGATACTCTGGGGCAATCTGGCGGAAAAGGGCTGCGTGGTAAAACGCAGCGCCGTCGCGCCCGAGATGCTCAGGCACAGCGGCCCCGCCCGTGTATTTGACAGTGAGGACGAGGCGATAGACGCCATTTATAAGGGAAAGATTGTTGACGGCGACGTGGTGGTTATTCGCTACGAGGGTCCCGTTGGCGGCCCCGGAATGAGAGAAATGCTCAATCCCACCTCCGCCCTTGCCGGAATGAAGCTGGACAAAACGGTCGCCCTTATAACCGACGGCCGCTTCAGCGGAGCCAGCCGCGGCGCTTCCATCGGCCACGTTTCTCCCGAGGCCGCCGTTGGCGGCACTATCGCTCTGGTGGAGGAAGGGGACACCATTGAGATAGATATTCCCAACGCCTCCATCAACCTCAAGGTGGACGACGATGTGCTCGCCGCCCGCAGAGCCAAGCTCCAGCCTCGCGAGCCCAATATCAAAACAGGCTGGCTTGCCCGTTACTCCAAGCTGGTTGACGGCGCGGACAAGGGCGCCGTTATGAAAAATTAATCTGCAAAAAACTCGCTCTGTAACCTGGAGGCACAGGGGCCGGTCGAAAAAATTGTGCAGAACAAACGAAAATCAGCTCGCGCAGGCGGCTTTAGCCGCCGAGCAAGCCCTCCCGACGGCGTACATAGGTACGCCGAGTGGTGATTTTCGTTCGTAGTTCAATGGCATAAAAATGAGAAAATTCGCTCATAAGGGCGAATTTTTTCATTAATTTTAATATTTTATTTTGCTTGAACAATTATTTAATGCGCACATTTTCCTTAAATAATGGCTTTTGCCATTGAACGGTCTGCGCCATTTTTTGCGGCCACTTTTTTTGTGCGCATGGCATAATATGATTGACAAATTTTCCTTGCTGTGTTAAAATAACTTAGAGGAGATGATGACGTGACAAGAAAGACCGAATATCTTCGCGACGGATGGAGATTTTTACTGGGAGAAGCTCCCCTCGGCCATTACGCCGGCCTTGACGACAGCGGCTGGCAGACGGTAAGCGTGCCCCACGATTGGGCGGTGCATAACCCTTTTTCGAAAAGCAACAGCAGCGGAACCGGCTATGTCTGCGGCGGCGTCGGCTGGTACAGGAAACGGTTCACGTTGGACGGCATAAAAAATAAAAAGGTTTACATAACCTTTGAAGGCATATATAATAATTCTCAGGTGTGGGTAAACTCCAATTATATGGGAAAAAGGCCCTTCGGCTACGCCACCTTTACCCATGATATAACGGAATTTGTCCGCGATGGAGAAAACGTGGTAAGCGTCAAGGTCAGCCACCGTGATTTGGCCGACAGCCGATGGTATACCGGCAGCGGTATCGTCCGTCCGGCGTATCTGACCGTCACCGACGAGGCGGCGGCAGTCCCCGGGGGGATAAGGATAACCACGCCCGAGGTCACTGACGAAAGAGCGGTGGTCGCGGTTGAGACCGAGACCACAATGGAAAATCTCGAAGTCAGAAATATAATCATAGCTCCCGACGGCGGCACGGCTGCCAGCGGGGGAGACAGGCTCGTTGTTGAAAAGCCCGCCCTGTGGAGCCCTGACAGCCCCGCCCTTTACACTCTGAAAACTCAGGTTTACCGCGACGGGGAGCTGACGGATGAGACACTTACGAAATTTGGAATAAGATATTTCCATTTTGACGCCGATAACGGATTTTTCCTTAACGGCGTGAATACGAAGTTTAAGGGCGTGTGCCTCCACCACGACGCGGGCTGTCTCGGCGCGGCGGTGCCGAAGTCCGTCTGGCGCGGCCGCCTTGAGGCCCTTAAGGACTGCGGCTGCAACGCAATCCGCACCAGCCACAATCCTCCCGACCCCGCTCTCCTTGACCTCTGCGACGAGATGGGCTTCCTTGTTATGGACGAGGCTTTTGACGAGTGGGAGGGGCCGAAAAATAAGTGGTGGCAGGGACACAACGTCTACCCGCCAAAGCTTTTCGGATATTATGAGGACTTCCACGAGTGGGGGGAGAAGGACATAAAGATGATGGTTCGCCGTGACCGCAATCACCCTTCCATAGTTATGTGGAGCATCGGCAACGAGGTGGACTATCCAAACGACCCCTATGTTCACCCGCTGTTCGACGAGGTAATGGGCAACAACGACGCCGACAAGCCCGCTCAGGAGCGGGTATACGACAAAAACCGTCCCGATGCGTCCCGGCTTGCGAAAATCGCGCGGAACCTTGTAAAGTGGGTCAAGGAGGAGGACGGCACCCGTCCGGTGACGGCGGCGCTGGCCTTTCCGGAGCTGTCCAATCAGACCGGCTACGCCGACGCGCTGGACATTGTGGGATATAATTATAAGGAGCACCTCTATGAGCAGGATCATGAACGCTTTAAGGGAAGGGTGATTTTCGGCAGCGAAAACAGCCACCATATGGGGGCGTGGAAGGCGGTCGCCGAAAACGATTATATCTGCGGTCAGTTCCTGTGGACGGGCATAGACTACATGGGCGAGGCCCACGGCTGGCCGGTAAGGGCCAGCGGAGCGGGACTGCTGGACATGGCGGGCTTTAAAAAGCTCCGCTATTGGCAGCGCAAGGCCATGTGGCAGGATGAACCCTTTGCGGTTCTGGCTACGCGGGTATATGAGCCCGAGGGCGACGGCGCCGACCGCCGCCGCAGACGCTGGAGGCCCTTTGAAATGCTTTGGACTTATCCCGAGGGCATGGAGATAGAGGCGCTTGTTTCCACCAATCAGACCGGCGAGGCGGAGCTTTTCCTGAACGGCGAAAGCGTGGGCAGGGCTGAAATCGACCCCCGCATGGGAGGCGCGATTTTCCGGCTGCCATACGGCCCGGGAGAGCTTAAGGTACGCTGCGGCGAGGCGGAGGCCAAGCTTGTCACGCCCGGACCGGCCGAAAATATCAAACTTGAGACAAAAACCTATGCCGACGACGACGTGAGGAGGCTTGAGCTGACGCTTGTGGATAAGGACGGGAACATTGCCGCCGAGGACAAGATGATAACAGCCGAGGTGGAGGGCCTTGAGCTGCTCGGCCTCGAAAACGGCGACGTCGCCGACTGCACAAGCTACACCTCTCTGTCCCGCATGACCCATCATGGAAGGCTAGTTGCCTACGTCCGGGGCAAGGGAGATATAATCCTGTCGGCGTCGTTTGACGGCAAATCGGTTGGCGCTTGCCTGCGGCGTTCATGACGCGCGGAATATTATGTAAAAATTATAAGGAACAAAAGAGGAATCAGGAAAGATTTGTGGAATATATAAAATAATAAGGATATTTCTGTAAGGATAAATAAAAACCTGAAAGGATGAAAATTATCATGCTGCCTAAGTACAAGAGAGTGCTCATTAAGGTGAGCGGCGAGGCGTTGGCCGGAGAAAAGGGCTTCGGTCTGGACGAAAATACCCTCGACAGCATTGCCGAAACCATCAAGGTCTGCTCCGACATGGGCGTGGAGATAGCCGTCGTTGTAGGCGGCGGCAACTTCTGGCGCGGAAGGACGGGCGAAAATATGGAGCGCACCCGTGCCGACCATATGGGTATGCTGGCCACCGTTATCAACGCCCTTGCCCTCTGCGACGCTTTCGAGCGTCACGGCATACCCACCCGCGTACAGACAGCTATCGAAATGCGTCAAATAGCCGAGCCGTATATACGCGGCCGCGCGGTCAGCCATCTGGAAAAGGGGAGGGTTGTGATCTTCGGCTGCGGCACCGGCAACCCCTTCTTCTCAACAGACACTACCGCCGCTCTGCGCGCCGCCGAAATTGACGCCGAGATTATCCTTCTTGCCAAGAAGGTAGACGGCGTTTACGACAGCGACCCGGCCAAAAATCCCGACGCCAAGAAAATCGACAGCATAAGCTATATAGATGTTCTCAACCGTGGACTCGGCGTTATGGACACAACGGCCACCTCTCTCTGCATGGACAACAAGATGCCCATAAGGGTGTTCGGTCTGGCCGAGCCGGACAACATCCGCCGCGTCATCATGGGTGAAAATATAGGCACAATGGTTTATTGATAAGACATAAAAAAGGAAAGGAAGATAGAAAATGGCAAAATATCCTGAGATAACCGAAAAAATGGACAAGGTTCTAAATCACCTTCTCGGCGAGTTCGGCACTATCCGTGTCGGCAGGGCAAACCCCACCGTCCTGGATAGGATAACGGTCGATTACTACGGTACGCCTACCCCCATTCAGCAGGTGGGCACCATCGCCACTCCCGACCCCCGCACCCTGACCATTCAGCCTTGGGACGGTTCTCTGCTCAAGGCCATAGAAAAGGCGATTTTGGCGTCGGAGCTGGGTATCACTCCCCAAAACGACGGACGGTTAATCCGTTTGTCCTTCCCTCAGCTCACCGAGGACCGGCGCAAGGAGCTGACCAAGGTGGCGTCAAGGAAGGCCGAGGAGGCCAAGGTTGCCGTCCGCGGTATTCGCCGCGACGCCATGGACGGTTTTAAGGCACAGAAGAAAAAGAGCGAGATAACCGAGGACGACCTTAAGAATATCGAAAAGGATATTCAGGACCTTACCGATGATAAGATTAAGGAAATCGACAAGATGCTCGACAAGAAAAACAAGGAAATTACGGAAATCTAAATAAAGAGGAATCAGCTATGGGTTTTTTTGACGTATTTAAAACGAAAAGGCTTAAGGCTGAGGTGGACTTTGAAAACCTACCCAAGCACGTGGGCATAATCATGGACGGCAACGGCCGCTGGGCCAAGCGTCACGGCCTGCCGAGGAAAAGCGGCCACGGCATGGGGGCGAAAACTTTTGAGGTAATTTCGGAATTTGCGGGAGACATTGGGCTGCACGCCGTCACCTTTTACGCCTTTTCCACCGAAAACTGGAAAAGGGACAGGGAGGAGGTCGATGCCCTTATGGTGTTGCTGGAGGACTATTTGGACAACGGTCTTACAAAGCTGGCCGGGCGCAACGCCCGCATACGCTTTATCGGCGACAGAAGCGCCTTTTCCGAGAGTTTTCAGCAAAAGCAGAAGCACATGGAGGAGGCCACTAAGGAGAACAGCGGCCTCCTGCTTAATATTGCGCTGAATTACGGAAGCCGGGACGAAATAACGAGAATGGTCCGCTCGGTTGCGGCGCGGGCCGCGGAGGGCGAGCTCCGGCCCGAGGACATCAGCGAGGAGTCCATTTCAGAAATGCTCGACACCGCCGGTCTGCCGGACGTGGATCTGATGATAAGGCCCAGCGGCGAGCGCAGGCTCAGCAACTTCCTCATGTGGCAGAGCGCCTACGCGGAGCTTTGGTTTGACGACGTGCTTTGGCCGGACTTTTCCAAAAACGATTTGCTGAGGGCTATAATCGACTATCAGAACCGGGACCGCCGGTTCGGAGGAAGAAACAAATAAAGCCGGAAGGAAAATGATGCTATGCTTAAGGAAAGACTGATCAGCGGAATAATCGGGGCGGCGCTGTTCATGGTAATAATTTTCAGCGATGCACTGGTGCTCACGGCCGCGGTGCTGTTGGTGATTGAGCTTGCCCTTTGGGAAATGTACCGCGCCGTAGGCTTGGGGAACAAATATGTACTTATGCTTTTGGGCGCCTTTGTGCCGGTCTTTGTGCTGTTCGGCGGACTGGCCGGGAAGCAGCAGACGGTTTATCTGGCAATCTGTATCTACCTTGCCATACTTTTCGCGGTGCTGGTGGTGCGCCACGCCGTATATACCTTTGAGGACCTTACCAAGTTTTTCACGGTGACCGTTATGGTGAGCCTGTTCTTCTCCTATGTCGTGTGGATACGGCAGCAGGGGGCGGGCAGCCTGTGGAACACCTTTGCCATCTTCGTGGGGGCCTGGCTCACCGACACCTTTGCCTATTTCACCGGCAGGGCCTGCGGAAAGCATAAGCTGGCGTCCGTTATAAGCCCCAAAAAGACAGTTGAGGGCAGCGTTGGCGGTATAATAGGCACGGCCCTGTCGATGGCGGTCTATGGCTTAATTGTCGGACGGTTCACCAAGTTTGCACCCTCGTATCCGGCCCTTGTGGGCCTTGGCCTTGCCTGCGGAGTGATATCACAGCTGGGCGACCTAAGTATGTCTGCCATAAAGCGTGAGTATAATATAAAGGATTACGGCAACATCATGCCCGGCCACGGCGGTATAATGGACCGCTTTGACAGCGTCCTCTTTGTCGCGCCGCTGGTGTATTACTATATTCAGGCGTTCCCGATATTTACGGCGTAAGAGGTGCGACGATGAAAAAAATTGCAGTATTGGGCTCCACAGGCTCCATCGGCACACAGACCCTCGACGTTGTGGATAAGGAGGGCGACATTGAGGTGCTCGCCCTTACCGCTCACTCCAATATCGAGCTGCTGGAACGGCAGATAAGAAAATACCGTCCCCGTACAGTCAGCGTAAACCTGCCCGAAAAGGCGGCGGAGCTGAAGGTCAGGGTGGCGGACACGGACACCAAAGTGCTGAGCGGGCCCGAGGGAGTGGTGGAGTGCGCCGCCATGCCGGGAGTGGACATGGTGGTCACGGCCATTGTGGGCATAGCCGGCCTTGACGCGACCCTCGCCGCCATAGAGGCGGGCAAGGATATAGCCCTTGCCAATAAGGAGACCCTTGTCACCGCCGGCGACATCGTCATGCCTCTGTCAAAGGAGTGCGGAGTCGGCATTGTCCCCGTGGACAGCGAGCACAGCGCCATATTCCAGTCCATTTCGAACCAGAAAAGGTTTTTGAAGCGCATAATAATCACCGCTTCCGGCGGGCCTTTCTTCGGCATGAAGCGGGAGGAGCTGGCGGACAAGACACGCTTCGACGCCCTTAAGCACCCGAACTGGACTATGGGCGCGAAGATAACCATCGACAGCGCCACCCTTGTGAACAAGGGACTTGAAATCATCGAGGCCAAGCACCTTTTCGGCCTTGACGTGGACAGAATAACTCCGGTGGTACACAGGGAAAGCATAATCCACTCGATGGTGGAGTTTTCCGACGGCAGCGTTATCGGCCAGCTTGGGGTGCCGGATATGCGGCTGCCCATCGCCTACGCGCTGACCTATCCTATGCGTAAGGCGCCGGTCTCGGAGCCGCTGGACCTTGTGAAGGTGGGCAAGCTGACCTTTTACGACATCGACAACGAGACCTTCCCCGCGGTTGAGCTGGCAAAGAAGGCCGCCAAAATCGGCGGCACCATGCCCGCCGTGCTGAACGGTGCAAATGAGGAGGCGGTGGCGGCCTTCCTGCGGGACGGGTGCAAGTTCATCGAGATAACCGAGCTCATAGGCCGCGCAATGGAGGCCCACAGGCCGGTCCTGTCGCCGACGGTAGATGACATAAAGGCCGCCGACGCCGAGGCCCGTGAGTTTGTGAGAGCAAGTCTTAATAAATAGGAAGTGTAGTTTTTGGTTTTTTCTATCGTAATTACCATTCTGGCCCTTGGGGCAATGATATGTATACATGAGATGGGTCACATGGTCGCGGCGAAGTGCTTCGGAGTTTATGTGAAGGAATTTTCCATAGGCATGGGCCCAAAGCTGTTTTCCATCCGGCCCCGGGAGACCGTCTACAGTCTGCGGCTCCTGCCCATAGGAGGCTACGTCCAGATGGAGGGCGAGGGCTATGACGGGGACGGGGAGGAGCCGGTCGACACGAGCCGTTCCTTCCGCCACCTTAAGCCATGGAAGAGATTTATAATTTTAGCCGCCGGCGCAACGCTGAATGTCATTTTGGGGCTCGTCATCTTTGCGGTTGTGAATATAAACTCAAGCGTCGTGCCCACGGTCATTACCGGTCCTTCCGAGGGATACGAGAAGGTGAGCGTGTTTAAAGCCGGAGATGAGATACTGCGCGTCGGTGGCAGCCGCACACACACCTATCAGGATGTGGTAATGAAGCTGTCCGAGCCGGAAATACAAAAGCGGGACAGCGTGGACGTAGTGGTGCGCAGGGACGGCAAAAAGCTCACTCTGGACGCGCCGCTGTACGGCAAAGAAGGCGGCAAGTTGATGATGGTGGGCTTTGAGGCTATTTATAAGCCCGGATTTTTCACTTCCCTACGCTACGCCGTATACGATACGGGATTTGTGGTAAAGGCCGTTGTCGGCGCGGTGGGCGATCTTATCACCGGCCGTCAGTCGGTGGACTCCCTCAGCGGGCCGGTGGAGATTGTGTCGGTGGTGGACGATGTTTCCAGCGCGAAATCGCCCTACACATGGCTTTCGCTCTTGTCTCTGTTTGCCCTTATCACGGTAAATCTGGGGGTGTTCAACCTTTTGCCCATACCGGCCCTTGACGGAGGACAGATACTGTTTTTGCTGATAGAAAAAATAATCGGTAAGGAAATAAAGCCAAGTGTGGCCGGCACGATAAACACAGTGTTTTTCGCCCTGCTGATGCTGCTGGCGGTATATGTTACCGTCGACGACATCGCCGGTCTGATAAAGTAAAGGAGAGTGACCGTATGAGCAGACAACAGGCCCGGGAGGACTGCTTCAAAATGATTTTCGAGGCGAGCATAATGCGCACCCCGGCTGATGAGCTTTTGGAGAAGTTTCATGAGACCGTTGGAGACGGGGACATTTGGGAGCTCAAGCGGGAAAGCCCGCGGGATATGGCCTATATGGAGACCGTGATAAGGGGCGTGGAGGAGCATAAAGACGAAATCAATTCGAAAATACAGCCCTTTCTAAAAAATTGGACGCTGGAACGCATAGCCAGAGTAAGTCTGGCGGCTATGCAGCTCGCCGCCTTCGAGGTGCTTTACGTTGACGACGTGCCGCCTGGAGTGGCGGCTAACGAGGCGGTCGATCTTGTGAAAAAATACGGAGGAGAGGACGCGCCCGCCTTTGTAAACGGCGTGATGCGCTCGTTTGTCAGAGAATATGCAGGATAACAGAAGGATAGCTACCGTAACCCAGCTTAACAACTTCATAAAGGCTCTCCTTGACCAGACGCCGGTATTGAAAAACGTCTGGATAAAGGGTGAGATAAGCAATCTTAAGTTCCATTCCTCGGGTCACATTTATCTGACCCTGAAGGACGAGGGCTCGGTTTTGCGCGCGGTGATGTTTCGTTCCGCCGCGGCGGGGCTGACCTTCAGGCCCGAAAACGGAATGAAGGTTCTTGCCGGCGGCCGGGTTTCGGTATATGAGCGGGACGGCGGCTATCAGCTTTACATAGAAAGCATGGAGGCCGAGGGACAGGGTGACCTGTACGTCAAGTTCGAAATGCTTAAGAAAAAGCTCGAGGCCGAGGGACTTTTTGACCCCGCCCGAAAAAAGCCGATCCCCCGCTTTCCGAAGGTGGTGGGCATATGTACCAGTCCCACCGGCGCGGCGGTCAGGGATATAATCAACATTTTGCGCCGCCGGTATCCATTGGCAAGGGCGGTTCTCTATCCCTGTCTTGTGCAGGGCGAAGGGGCCGCCGCCAGCGTGGTGGGGGCTATTGAATATTTTAATATGACAAAAACCGCCGACGTGCTCATCGTGGGCCGCGGCGGAGGCAGCATAGAGGACCTTTGGGCCTTTAATGAGGAGGCCACGGCCCGGGCCGTGGCGTCGTCGGAGATACCGGTCATTTCCGCCGTGGGCCATGAAACGGATTTTACAATCTGCGACTTTGCGGCGGACCTGCGGGCGCCTACGCCCTCGGCGGCGGCGGAGCTGGCCGTGCCGGAGCTGGCGGCCATAGAGCGTCAGCTGGGCGAATACCGCAGCCGCCTTGATATCAGGCTGAGGGAAAAGCTCGGGACGGCGAAGCGCACCCTCGAGCTTCTCAGCCAGCGTTCCGGCATAACCGGCGTCCGGCGGCGGCTGGGAGAAATGCAGATGAGCGTTGACCGGCTTCAGGACCGCATGGTTGCAGGATACAGGAGTATTATTGAAAGCGGCGGACGGAGGCTGGGCATCGAGGCCGGGCGGCTGAACGCCCTTAGCCCGCTCAGCGTCCTGGAACGTGGCTACAGCGTGGCCATGGCGGGAGGCAGCGCGGTGCGCCGCCTTGACGATGTCGCCGCCGGCGATGAAATGTGGACGACCGTGCCCGACGGAAGAATAAAGTCCGTTGTTACCGACAAGGAGGAAAAAGCATATGGAAATTAAGTTTGAGGACGCTTTGAAAGAGCTGGAGCTCACCGTAAAAAAGCTTGAAAGCGGCGACACCACCCTCGAGGAGGCGATGGAGCTGTTTGAAAGAGGCGTCGGACTCACAAAGGACTGCCGCAAGCTGCTCGAGGGGGCCGAGCTTAAGGTGACCAAGCTCCTTGCCGACGGGAGCGAGGAAGAGTTTGAAGCCGGAGAATGAACGCGGAAACAGGCTTTGCGTCCGCCCGAGGGACGGCGCGCTCTCCTTTTTCGCGTATGAGCGGGAGAAGATAATATGACATTTAATGAAAAATATTCCGATTATACGGATAAAATAAATAAAGCCCTTGAAAGTGCCGTCAGCGGCAGCGATGAAGTGACCTACCGGGCCATGGCCTACAGTCTCCTTGCCGGGGGCAAAAGGGTGCGGCCGGTGATGGTGCTGGCCTGCTGCGAGGCGCTGGACGGGGATATGGAGCTGGCGCTGAAATACGCCTGCGCCATCGAGATGATACACACATATTCCCTCATACACGACGACCTGCCCTGCATGGATAACGACAGTCTCCGCCGGGGACGGCCCACCAACCACATGGTTTACGGCGAGGCACAGGCGCTTCTGGCGGGGGACGGACTGCTCAACCTCGCGGCGGAATACATCAGCGGCGCGGAGCCCCATAACGCCGAAAGGGACATAAAGGCCGTATCCCGACTGTTCGGCGGCAGCGGCGCGTCGGGAATGATAGGCGGCCAGGCGGACGACATTTTCGCCGAGACGCACGAGGCCACAAAAGAGCTGGTCGAAAGGATACATCACCGCAAGACCGGCGCGCTGATACGCGCCGCCGGAGAGCTGGGCGCTATTGCCGCCGGAGCGGGGGAGGATTACTTCCGTTCCTATACGGTGCATCTCGGCCTCGCTTTTCAGATAAGGGACGATATACTTGACGTGGAGGCCAGTGCCGAGGAGCTGGGTAAGAGCAACAGCGACGCCAAAAACAACAAGGCCACCTTCGTTTCGGTTTACGGCCTTGACGAGGCAAAGCGCCGCCTTGAAAAGGAGACGGAAGCTGCCCTCGCCGCCATAGAGCCTCTGGGGGAGAAGGGCGTTTTCCTGCGGGAGCTGGCGGATTATCTGCTCAAACGCAATAAATAGGGGTGACATAATGTTCAGCAAGCTTGATTTGATAGTTGACAGATACGAGGAGCTGGGCCGCAAAATCAGCGACCCGGAGGTTATCGCCCAGCAGGACGCCTGGCGCAAGCTCATGAAGGAGCACAGCGACCTCACTCCGATAGTGGAGAAGTACGGGGAGTACAAGGCCGCCAACAAGGCCATCGAGGACGCGAAGGAAATGCTGGCCGAAAAGCCGGACAAGGACTTCGAGGAGCTTTTGCGAATGGAGATAGACGAGGCCAAGGATAAGCTGCCCCGCATCGAGGAGGAGCTTAAGATACTGCTTATCCCCAAGGACCCCAACGACGAGAAGTCGGTAATAATGGAGATACGCGGCGGCACCGGCGGCGAGGAGGCGGCTCTTTTTGCCGGCGAGCTTTTCCGTATGTATTCCATGTATGCCGACCGCCGCGGCTGGAAAATTGAGGTGATGAACTCTAACCCCACGGACCTTGGAGGGTATAAGGAGATAACCTTCTCAGTCGAGGGAGAGGGGGCCTACAGCCGCCTTAAGTACGAAAGCGGCGTCCATCGGGTGCAGAGGGTGCCCGAGACGGAGTCCAGCGGACGCATCCAGACCAGCGCCGCAACCGTGGCCGTCCTTCCGGAAATGGAGGAGGTCGAGGTGGACATCAACCCCAACGATTTGAAAATCGACGTGTTCCGTGCCGGCGGCCCCGGCGGTCAGTGCGTAAACACCACCGACTCCGCCGTGCGCATAACTCACCTTCCCACGGGGCTGGTGGTTTCATGTCAGGACGAAAAGAGCCAGTTCAAAAATAAGGACAAGGCTATGAAGGTGCTGCGCAGCCGCCTTTATGAAATGATGGAAAGCCAGCGTAGCGCGGAGATAAGCCGTGAGCGTAAAAGTCAGGTGGGCAGCGGCGACCGCAGCGAGCGCATACGCACCTACAACTTCCCCCAGGGACGGGTCAGCGACCACAGGATAAATCTCACACTTTACAAAATCGAAGCCATAATGAACGGCGATTTGGATGAAATTATTGACGCCCTGAACGCTTATTTCCAAAGCGAAAAGCTGCGGGGCGGAATGGAGGAATAGAAAATGGAGGCCCACAGAGAGTCTATAGCACTCACCAAAATCATTGAGGATTTTCACCTTGAAAAGGTGTACGTCCCCGACAACCTTGACAGTATAATGATAAGCTGTCCCGACGTTCACCGTCCCGGCATCCAGCTCGGCGCGGGCTATTTTGACTATTTTGACGCCGACCGCATACAGATATTGGGCAAGGCCGAGCAGTTCTACATGATGGAAAAGACCCCGGAGGAAAGGTTCAGCGCCTACGACAGGCTGATGGCCACCGGCATCCCCGGCGTTGTCGTCACCCGCTCGATGGACATCTATCCCGAGCTTTTGGAAACGGCCAAGATACATCGGGTGCCGCTGCTCAGGACTGATGAGAACACCTCTTATTTCACTGCCGCCATACTTGGCTCGCTGAACGTCTACCTTGCCCCGACCATCACCCGGCACGGCGTGCTGGTGGAGGTATACGGCGAGGGCGTGCTGCTGCTGGGCGACAGCGGCGTAGGCAAGAGCGAGACGGCCATTGAGCTTATAAAGCGCGGCCACCGGCTCGTTGCCGACGACGCCGTGGAGATAAAACGCACCTCCGCAAAGACGGTCATAGGCACCTCACCCGAGATAATCCGCCACTTTATGGAGCTGCGCGGCATCGGAATTGTGGACGTAAAACGCATTTTCGGCGTGGGCGCTGTAAAGGACACCGAAAAAATCGACCTTGTAATAAATCTCGAGCCCTGGCAGCAGGGCAAGAACTATGAGCGTCTCGGCCTTGACAGGGAGCATACCAGTCTGCTGGGCATAGAGCTGCCCAGCCTTACCATACCCGTGCGGCCGGGCCGTAACCTTGCGGTCATTATAGAGATAGCCGCCATGAACAACCGCCAGCAGAAAATGGGCTACAACGCCGCCGAGGAGCTGAGCGACAGGCTTTCCAAGCAGATGGCGTCTCAGCAAATTTCGGGAGGAGATTTGTTTTGATAATAGCCGTTGACACTCACACCCATACAGACGTGAGTCATCACGCTTATTCCACCCTTGAGGAAAATCTCGCCGTGGCGCGTAAGCGTGGCATGGAGGGCATCGCCGTTACCAATCACGGCCCCGCGCTGGCGGACGACGGAGCGGACCTCTGGCATTTTTCATCTCTTAAAAATTTTCCTCTGTACGTGAAGGGACTGCGTCTCATAAAGGGCGCGGAGGTAAATATAATGGATACGCAGGGGAATATCGACCTTGACAGCTATTCCCTTGCCCCGCTGGAGCTGGTGGTGGCCTCGATGCACACCCCCTGCTTTGACCCCCGTTTGGGGCCGGAGGCGGTGACGGAGGGCTATCTTAACGCCCTTGACCGCAATAAAAAGATAAACGTCATAGGCCATATGGGCGACGGACGCTACAAATGCGACTACAGAAGGGTACTTGAAAAGGTGAAGGCCACCGGTCGTATCGTCGAGATAAATCACCATTCCTTTGACGTGCGCAAAGGGAGCGGCGAAAACTGCCGTGAAATCGCGCTCATTTGCAAGGAGCTTGAAATACCCGTCGTAATGAGCACCGACGCCCACTTCAGCGAGGACGTGGGAGAGGTGGCCAACTCCGACCGTATGCTGCGGGAGATAGATTTTCCCCGTGAGCTGATACTTAACACGAGCCTTAAAAAGCTCGCCGGCTATCTTGGACTGGAAATTTGAGGAGGTATGGCGATGAAAGCCGAGCTGCTGAACGAACTTAAGACCGTCTTAAAGCCGGAGCAGATAATCCTCGGGGCGCCGATGGATAAATACACCACTTTCAGGACCGGCGGCGGCGCGGCTCTCATTTTAGAGCCTGACGGCGCCGGTGAGATAAAGAAAATAGTGGAGCTGATGAACGGCTTTTCCCAGCCGTATCTCGTCCTCGGCAACGGCAGCAACGTTCTTGCCGCCGACGGGGGCGTTGACCTGCCAATTATCCATATCGGACGGCGCATGAGCGATGTGACGGTGTTCGAAAACTGCGTCACCGCTCAGGCGGGGGTGGCCCTGAGCGCCGTGGCGAACCTCGCCATGGAAAATTCCCTTACCGGACTCGAGTTCGCCGCCGGTATACCGGGCACTGTCGGCGGAGGAATAATCATGAACGCCGGAGCATACGACGGCGAACTTAAGGACGTGACCGAGGCGGTGTCTTTCGTGGGGCCGGACGGGGTCGAGTACGTCGCCTCCAACGACGAAATGGAGTTCGGCTACCGCAGCAGCGCACTCCAGGACAGCGGCTGCATCGTCACCGGGGTCACCTTTGCTCTGCGGCCCGGAAAAAAGGTTGAAATTTCCGAAAAAATGAAGGAGCTGGGCCGCCGCCGCCGGGAGAAGCAGCCCCTTGAATATCCCAGCGCCGGAAGCACGTTCAAACGCCCCTCGGGGCATTATGCCGGCGCCCTGATCCAGGAGGCCGGGCTTAAGGGCTACACGGTAGGCGGAGCCGCCGTCAGCGAAAAGCACGCCGGCTTCGTTATAAACAAGGGCGGCGCCTCGTCCGCCGACGTACTGTCGGTAATGGACCATGTGATAAAAACCGTATATGACAATTCGGGCGTCGTTTTGGAGCCCGAGGTAAAAATATGGGGTGAGAGTAAATGAGATTTGTGATTATCACCGGCATGAGCGGGGCCGGCAAGACTCAGGTTATGCACTTTATGGAGGATATAGGCTACTACTGCATAGACAATATGCCGCCCATATTCATCAGCACCTTTGCCCGCGCCTGCTACAACGAGAAAAATTTACAGAACGTGGCCATAGTCACGGATATTCGCAGCGGCGATATGTTCGACGACATAGAAAAGGAGCTTGAAGCCCTTCGGGCGGAGGACTTCCCCTTTGAGGTGCTGTTCCTTGAAGCCACCGAGAGCGTTATAATCAAGCGTTACAAGGAGACCCGCCGCAGTCACCCCATGAGCGTGGACGGACGCATAGCAGACGGCATCGAGCGGGAGCAGACCAAGCTTCGCGGCCTTCGCCAGCGCGCCGACCATATTATCGATACGAGCAATCTCCTGACCCGCCAGCTCAAAAAAATCGTCACCGACCTTTTCGGCGACGGCGACAGGGATTATTTTATGGTGGAGTGCCGCTCCTTCGGGTATAAATTCGGCATACCCACCGACGCGGATTTGGTTTTTGACGTGCGCTTTCTGCCCAATCCGTTTTACATCGAAAATCTTAAGCAGCACAACGGGCTTGAGGCTCCGGTCAGGGATTATGTGATGGACTTCCCCCAGTCGCTGAAATTTTTGGATATGCTCTATGAAATGATATCCACCCTTTTGCCGCACTATATAGACGAGGGCAAGACCCAGCTCGTAATCTGCATCGGATGCACCGGCGGCCATCACCGCAGCGTTACCATAACCGAGGCGCTGGCGAAGCTGCTTACGCAGAACGGAACGAAGGTCACCGTAACCCATCGAGATATTGAACGGTGACGGTATTTGATTTCAGGGCGCGGCGTCTCCGTCGCGCCATAATATCGGAAATGAGTTGACGGTAATGTCTTTTTCATCGGATATAAAAAAGGAGCTGTGCTCCGTAAACGATAAGGATTTGTGCTGCCGCCGGAGCGAGCTGGCGGCAATTCTCCTTTTCGGCGGCGGCGTCGAGGACGAACAAATCGTTATCCGCACCGAGCGCGGCGATGTCTTTAAGCGTATCTGCGGCTTGCTCAGGCGGGTGCTGGGCTATGCCGAGCTTCAGGAGGAGCCGGTGGTCCGTCTGCCCATGAACAGGCTGGACGAGCTGGGGCTTTTTCAGGACATGGGAGAGATGGCCATCGACGAGGAGGTTTTTGACAAGGACTGCTGCAAGCGGGCTTTCTTCCGAGGGGCCTTCCTGATGTCAGGCACCGCCGCCGACCCCAGGAAAAACTACCGGCTGGAGCTGTTCGCCTACAATGAAACGGTTACCGCTCTCGCCTCGGAAATGCTGGAAAACTTCGGACTTGACCCAAAGAGCGCGCGCAGAAAGAATTATAATATAATATATCTTGAGGACTACGAGTCCGTCAGCGACGCGCTTATAATAATGGGCGCCCAAAAATCGATGCTCGCCCTGTCTTATGTGCAGATAGAAAAGGATATAAGCAATCAGAGCAACCGCCGAAGCAATTTTCTAATAGCCAACATGGATCGGGCTATGACCGTATCCGCCAATCAGTGCGCCGCCATCGACGAGCTGGCCCGCACAGGTATGCTTGAGACCCTTGACGAGGGGCTTAAGACCGTGGCCTACGCCCGGGCGGGAAATCCCGAGATGAATTTGTCCGAGCTGGCGGAGCTCACCGGCATAAGCAAAAGCACCCTGAGCCGGCGGCTGAACAAGCTGCTGGAGCTTGGCTCGGGCAAGGATTAAAACAATACACGATATAAAATGCCGCTTTGATATGGACGGCGTATGCGGCAAACGGGATAGGGCGCGGCACGACAGCCCTCCCGAAGTCTGAAAAATCAGAAAATGAGGTGATACCATGTTCACACATCTTCATGTCCACAGCGAATACAGCCTCCTTGACGGAATGTGCCGGGTCAGCGAGCTGCCCAAGCGTGCAAAGGAGCTGGGCATGGACTCGGTGGCCCTCACCGACCACGGGGTTATGTACGGTGCCGTGGACTTTTACAAGGCGTGCAAGGCCGAGGGCGTAAAGCCCATTATCGGCTGCGAGATATACACCGCTCGCGATATGTATAACAAGCGTGGACGCGAGGGCAACGACACAAACCACCTTGTGCTGCTGTGCAAAAACGAGGAGGGATATAACAACCTTATACAGATAGTTTCCGCCGGATGGGTGGACGGCTTTTACTATAAGCCCCGCGTGGACAGGCATATTCTGGAAAAGTACCGGGGCGGCCTTATCGCCCTTTCCGCCTGCCTGGCGGGGGAGATACCCCAGGCGCTGCTCGCGGGGGACGAAAAGACCGCCCGCGAGGTGGTGGAGTATTACAAGGACATTTTCGACGAGTTTTATATTGAGCTTCAGGACCACGGTCTTGACGACCAGAAGCGCCTTAATCCTCTGCTCATCAAGCTTGCGAATGATACAAATACCCCGATGGTGGTCACAAACGACGCCCACTACCTCACCAGGCCCGACGCGAAAAATCAGGACGTCCTGCTCTGCATACAGACCGGCAAGCAGCTCAGCGACGCCGACCGTATGCGTTTCGGCACCGAGGAATTTTACCTCAAAAGCGAGGAGGAAATGCGCTCGCTGTTCCCGAATTTGCCCGAAGCCTTTGACAACACGGCAAAAATTGCCGAGAAGTGCAGCTTTGAGTTCAAGTTCGGCGAACGTCATTTACCCCATTATGACGTGCCCGAGGGCTTTACCGCCGAGGGCTATCTGCGCCATCTCTGCGACGAGGGCCTTAAGGAGCGCTACGGCGATAAGGCCGAGACCCACCGTGAGAGGCTTGAATACGAGCTGGGCGTGATTACGTCCATGGGCTTTGTGGACTACTACCTTATCGTGTGGGACTTCATCAATTACGCCCGAAAAAACGGAATTCCCGTAGGCCCCGGCAGGGGCAGCGGCTGCGGCAGCATCGCCGCCTACTGCCTCCACATCACCAATGTGGAGCCGACGAGGTACAATTTGATATTCGAGCGGTTCCTCAATCCGGAGCGTGTAAGCATGCCCGACTTTGACGTGGATTTCTGCCCCAAGCGGCGGGGCGAGGTCATCGAGTACGTCATAAATAAATACAAGCCCGAAAACGTCTGTCAGATAGGCACCTTCGGCACCATGAAGGCCAGGGGCGCCATCCGTGACTGTGGCCGCGTGCTGGGCGTGCCTTACGGCGACGTGGATCCCATCGCAAAAATGGTGCCCATGAAGCTGGGCATGACCCTGACTCAGGCCCTTGAAGAAAATCCGAAATTAAAGGCCGCCTACGACGAAAATGCCACGGTAAAGCATATTATCGACACCGCCCTCGCCATCGAGGGCCTGCCGCGGAACATCGGTACCCATGCCGCCGGCGTGGTTATCGCCAGCCAGCCCGTCTCGACGTATCTGCCACTTCAGCGCAGCGACAACATCATTTCCACACAGTATACCAAGGACACGGTGGAGGAGCTTGGTATGCTGAAAATGGATTTCCTGGGCCTTAGAAACCTTACCATCATTGACGACTGTATCAAAATACTTGCGGCCCAGGGGATAGATATCGACCTCGATAAAATCGACTACGCTGTTCCCCAGGTATATAAAATGATAGCCGAGGGCGATACGGACGGGGTGTTCCAGCTTGAAAGCGACGGTATGCGCCGCTTTATGCGCCAGCTTTGTCCCGAAAATCTGGAGGACATAATCGCCGGCATCGCCCTTTACCGTCCGGGCCCCATGGACTTTATACCCGTTTATGTTGCCGCCAAAAGTGACCGCAGCAAGGTTCGCTATAAGCACCCCAGTCTTGAGCCGATACTCGAGCCCACCTACGGCTGCATCGTTTATCAGGAGCAGGTAATGCAGATAGTTCAGCGTCTGGCCGGATTTTCCATGGGCAGGGCCGACGAGGTGCGCCGCGCCATGAGCAAGAAAAAGGCCAAGGATATGGAAAAGGCCCGCCAAAGCTTCATTTACGGCGAGCTCAACGACGACGGAAGCGTCCGCGTCCCCGGGTGCATCAGGAACGGAATTGACGAACGCACCGCCATAAGCATCTATGACGACATGGACGCTTTCGCGAAATACGCCTTCAACAAGAGCCACGCCGCGGCCTACGCCGTGGTGGGTTACCAGACGGCATATCTCAAGTGCCTGTACCCCGAGGCGTTCATGGCGGCCCTTATAAGCAGCGTCATGGGCGACAATGACAAGGTGGCCTCGTATATAAATAATTGCACTCAAAAAGGTATAAAAATACTGCCGCCCGATATAAATAAAAGTGACAGCGATTTCACCGTTGAGGATGGCGCCATACGTTTCGGCCTGACCACGATAAAAAATGTCGGCGAGGGCTTTGTGCGGCACTGTGTTGACGAGCGGAAAAACAACGGTGATTTCAAGAGCCTCAGAGATTTTGCCGAACGTATGACCGGCACCGATATGAACAAGCGCGGCGTTGAGGGTCTCATTAAGAGCGGGGCCTTTGATTCCCTGCCCGGCACCCGCTGGCAAAAGCTGGCGGTCTACGAGCAGGTGCTTTCCTCCGCTTCCCGCAGCGCCAAGGACAATATCGTGGGGCAGCTCTCTTTCTTCGGCGACGCTGAAGAGGACAAGACAGATATTTTCCCCGATATCCCCGAACGGGGACACAGGGAGCTTCTGGACATGGAAAAGGAGGCCACGGGCATCTACATTTCCGGCCACCCTCTGGACGAGTACCGCTCGGCCCTGAACAGCCTTGGACTGCCTAATATATCGGCTGTCACGGCGGAGCAGGAGGAGCGGGAGATAAACGACGGCGATATCGTCACCGTGGCCGGCATAGTTTCCTCCGTCCGTGAAAAGCTCACCCGCAGCAATACCATGATGGCGTATATCCGGCTCGAGGATTTCACCGGCAGCATCGAAATAATCGTTTTTCCGAAGCTTTACTCCAGTCTCGGCCAGATAATCAGGGAGAACAGCATACTTACCGTCACCGGCCGGGTGGATATAAAGGAGGACGAAAATCCCAAGCTGGTCATGGAGACCGCCGCTCCGTTTAACTCCAAGGCCGCCGTCGCTCCCGTAAGCACGTCCTTCCCCGCGCCGGCCTCGGGCTGTCTCGAAATAGCTCTTGAGGCGCCGGAGCTTGCCGCGCTGGAGCGCATAAGGGCCGCCGTCGCCACGGAAAAAGGCGGCGTTCCGGTAGTTATACGTTCCCGTTACGGCCGTATTAAGGCCCTGCCGAGGTATAATTGCAGCGGCAGTAAAGAGCTGATATCGACGATAAATAGTATAATAGGGAGAGAATGTGCGTCAATCGTTTAGTAAATGTGTATAAAATGTGAAGTTTTTGAAAAAAATGGTTGATTTTTCTAAGCGAATGGTGTATTATACAGGTAATGAGAGTTAAGCACAGTGGAGGTCTATAGCAAATGTGGACAGTAGTTTATATAGCAAAAAATATAGAACTCGCAAGGAATTTCCGAGCAGTTTTGAACGAACATGACATCATGGTCATGCTCCGCGCAATAAATAAAGAAACTACCACGGGATATGAGGTGCTTGTCCCCGGAGCCGAGGTGGACGAGGCTCTCGGCCTGATAATAGATGCGGTGTAAGTGCAGTTTTTATAAATGAAAAGAGGCCGACGGGCCTCTTTTTTGTAAAATTTTTTTGCAAAAAGGGCTTGACAAAGGGGAAAAACGATGATATAATGGCAAGGCACTTCGGGAGAGGCGCGGTTGGCCGCAATTTTCGTGGCCGAGGGGTTTTTCAAAAAAAATAAAAAAAGTTGAAAAAACCTCTTGACAAACGGTCGGAATTGTGGTAAACTAATTAAGCTGTCGGCGGAAGCGGGCGGCGAAAAATCCCAAAAGCGCGGGCATGCCAGTGCGCGAATAGGGTCCGGCTAAGAACCGGTGCAAGACTTACGAACGCGGCAACGCGGGCCCGACAGGGAATGTCGGAATTGAGTTGGTGCGCGTGTAAGCGAGATGTAAAAACCCACATAAACGAGGCAACGCGAGACAGACAGAAATGTTTGGGAGAGCGGCGCCACGCGAATAGGGTCCGGCTGATTGCCGGTGCAAGACTTACAAGGGCGGCAACGCGAGCCCGGCAGAAGATGTCGGCATTGAGTTGATTCGCGTGTAAGCGGGGCCGAATGGCCCCTGGACCTTGAAAATTGGATAGCGTTAAGGGCTCAAGAAAATCTATGAAAGCATAGACGGAAATTGAGAACAAACTTGTAGAAATACAAACCAGCAACCAGTTAAACTGGAAAAAGTAAAAGAGCCAAAAAGCTCGA